>NZ_JAUSQM010000001.1:0-317005 GCF_030811215.1 Nocardioides massiliensis | reverse complement strand
CGGATGCGCGAGGGTCTGCGCAAGCTGCGCGACGCCGGTGACACCACGACGTTCGAGGGGATGGACCCCGACGGTCCGCTGCCACCGTTCATCACGCCTGAGCGGTTGATCAGCGCCCGCGTCGACGCCCGCGACTATCTCGAGGCCAAGCTCGACGCGCTGCGTGCCCACGCCACCCAGATCACCACCGATGGGCCGTTCTTCGCGCTGTCCAACAACGAGGGGAGCCTGGCGTTCGGCGTGGAGTTCTATCGCATCGCCACCGGCACGCCGGGCCCGTTGGACGAGGACGGCTTCGAGACGGACCTGTTCGCCGGGCTGTGAAGGTTGCCGGGCACCTGCTGATCGGGGTCGTGGTCGTCGTCTGCGCGACGGCGGTCCACCGCTACCCGCTCGGTCTGCTGCTGGGCATCGCGACCTCGATCGTCCTGCTGGTCACGATCCGCCCCGGCTGGACCACCCGGACCGCGTACGCCGCGGGGTGGCTGCTCGGGGGAGTGGTGCTCGTGCGCGAGCGTCCCGAGGGTGACGCGTGGTTCCTCGGTGACCTCTCGTCCTACGCGCTCATGGGTGTGGCCCTCGTCATGGCTGCCGTCGGGCTGGCGACGCTGCCGCCACGGCGCCACCTATCATCGGGCGGGTGACTGACACCACCGCTGATGCCGATTCCAAGGGCGGCAAGGTCGTCGTCCTCACCCTCCTCGGGATCGCCCTGCTCGTCGGTGCTCTCTATGTGGCGGCGTACGCCGTGGCGGGGGAGAAGGTGCCGCGCAACGCCGCGGTCGCCGGCGTGAAGATCGGCGGGCTCACCCCCGCCGACGCCGAGCAGCGGTTGCGCGACGGCCTGGTGGAGCGCGAGGACGCACCCGTGCGGGTGCGTGTCGACGACGAGACCGAGTCGATCGCGCCGAGCGAGGCGGGCCTCGCCGTCGACTACGCCGCCTCCGTCGAGCAGGCCGGCGCCGGTCGCAGCTGGCACCCCGGCAGGCTGTGGGACTACTACACCGGCGGCGACGGCAACCCGGCCGTGCTCGACGTCGACCAGTCGGCGCTCGACGAGGTGATCGACGGGTTCGCCGCGCGCGTCGACGAGGCGCCCGTCGAGGGCGCGATCCTCTTCGAGGCGGGTCAGCCACAGCCGATCAGTCCCCAGACCGGCACCGCTCTCGACCGCGACGCCGCGGTGGAGGAGGTGAAGGCGGCGTACCTCACCGAGGACACCGCCGTCTTCCCCGTCGTCGAGGATCCGCCGGCCGTCGACGAGCAGGCCGTGCGCGACGCGCTCGAGTCCTTCGCGGAGCCCGCGCTGTCCGCGCCCGTGACCGTGGTGTTCGACGGTGACACCGAGGTGCAGCTGCGTCCTCGCGCCTACGCCGATGCGCTGTCGGTGCAGACGGTCGACGGTGAGCTGCAGCCACAGCTCGACGAAGAGGTCTTCCTGCGCGGCATCAACAGGGCCATGCGCACCGTCGGCCGCAAGCCGCGCGACGCAGGCTTCGAGGTCGTCAACGGCGAGCCGCGGGTCGTCCCCGCCCGCCGCGGCGTCAGCTATGACCGCGACCAGCTCACCTCGGTCTTCCTCGACCATGTGACCAAGAGCGGCGACGAGCGACGCATCGAGATCGACGCGGTCGTCGAGAAGCCCGACTTCACCACCGCAGACGCCAAGGCGCTGGGCATCAAGGAGGAGGTCTCGTCGTTCACGACGTACTTCCCCTACGCCGAGTACCGCAACATCAACCTCGGTCGCGCCGCCGAGCTCGTCGACGGCTACCTGCTCAAGCCGGGGGAGACCTTCAGCCTCAACGACACGGTCGGGGAGCGCACGGCCGAGAACGGCTTCGCGAAGGGCATCATCATCAGCAATGGGATCTACAAAGAGGACTACGGCGGCGGCGTTTCGCAGATCGCGACGACGCTGTTCAACGCGATGTTCTTCGCCGGGCTCGAGGACGTCGAGCACAAGCCGCACTCGTTCTACATCGACCGCTACCCGATCGGCCGCGAGGCCACCGTGGCGTGGGGCGCGGTCGACCTGCGCTTCAAGAACAACACCGACCACGGCATCCTGATCAAGGCGTCGGTGCGGCCCAGCACGCCTGGCAGTCAGGGTGCGGCCACCGTGACGATGTACGGCACGAAGATCTGGGACATCGACACCGACACCTCCGGTCGCTACAACTTCACCTCGCCGCAGACGCGCTACATCCAGACCAGCGACTGCCGGCCCAACAGCGGGTACGGCGGCTTCGACATCGACGTCTTCCGCTACTTCCGCCGTCCCGGCAGCAGCGAGCTGGTCAAGACCGAGAAGTTCAACACCCGCTACACCCCGTCGGACACCGTCGTGTGCGGTCCGCCGCCCGGCTCCGGCCCGCCGGCCAGGCAGGGCGGTGGCGACACCGGCAACGGCGGCGGAAGTCGCGACAGCGACTGACCTGCGCCTCGCGACGTCGACCGCGCGATCGCTCAGGTGCTCGGCCTGAGATAGCGGTAGGTGTGGTGGGTGACGAAGCCCAGCTGCGCGAAGAGCCGCTCGGACGCCTCGTTGTCGGTGCGCACCTGGACGTACGCCGTCGTGGCCCCGCGCTCGGCACCCCAGTCGAGCAGCGCGGCGACCAGCGCCCGGCCGAGTCCCTGCCGCCGGTGCGCCGCGTCGACCTCGAGCGCGTGGATGCCGACCCAGTCGTCGCCGTACGCCGCCCGGGCCGTCGCCTGCGCCCCGATCCGCGCCGTGACCTGGGTGCCGTCCTCGACGAGCTCCACCTCGACCTCGGGACGGCCGATCCCGCGCAGGGCGCGCAGCGCCCGGGAGACCGACGCGAGCTGGAACCACACCGGCGCCTCGTCCGCGCGGTCGGCCACCCACCCCAGCCCGACGAGGTCGCGCTCGACGTCGTCGCCGACCTCGACCATCGCCACCGGGGGCAGGTCGTGCTCCCGGGCGTAGGACACGACCCGCTCGGCGGCCTCGGCGACCGGCATCTGCGGATCGCCCATCGCGAGCGCCGAGCTCGTACGGCGTACGGAGGCGGTGCCCGCGCGTAGCAGCCAGTCGCCCAGCGGCTCGGTCGCAAGATCCGGCCACATGCCTGTGGCCCGTAGCTGCGCCTCGCGCGACGTGACGCGCAACCGCACCGAGGGCCGGGGCGGCACGGGCTTGCCGGAGACGATGTCGGTCACCGCGATGCGCACCCTGCGCCCCGAACCGTCGTCGCGGGCGACCACCACCTCGCCGTCGGCCCAGCTCTCGCAGGTGCCCAGCACGTCCGTCAGGGCCGGACCGCCGCTGGGGCCGGTCTCACCCCGGACCAGCGAGCGGATGACGACGCGCTGGCCCACCACGTGGGGACCAAGCAGATGCTTGCCCGTATCGTGGCCTTTCGCCTCCTCGTGCACGCCGTGATACTAGGCTGGGAGCGCAGCACCACCCCTTGCACCTCGCTCGCCCTCAACCCTCTGACTAGGAGGACCTGGTGACCTACGTCATCGCTCAGCCGTGTGTGGACCTCAAGGACCGTGCATGTGTCGACGAGTGTCCGGTCGACTGCATCTACGAGGGCAAGCGCATGCTGTACATCCACCCCGACGAGTGCGTGGACTGCGGTGCGTGCGAGCCGGTCTGCCCCGTCGAGGCGATCTTCTACGAGGACGACACTCCGGAGGAGTGGAAGGACTACTACAAGGCCAACGTCGAGTTCTTCGACGACCTCGGTAGCCCCGGTGGTGCAGCCAAGATGGGCGAGATCGACAAGGACCACCCGTTCGTCGCCGCCCTGCCTCCGCAGGAGCACGACCACTGAGCAAGGTCTCTTCGCGGCTGCCGGACTTCCCGTGGGATGCGCTGGTGCCGTACGGCGAGCGTGCCCGCGCCCACCCCGACGGGGTCGTGGACCTCTCGATCGGTACGCCGGTCGACCCCACGCCCGAGGTCGTCCGGGAGGCGCTCGCCGGCGCTGCGGACGCACCGGGTTATCCGACGACCACCGGGTTGTCGCTGACGCGCCAGGCCGCGGTCGACTGGCTCGGCCGGCGCTTCGGCGTCACCGGGATCGACGCCGAGTGCGTGCTGCCGACGGTCGGCTCCAAGGAGCTCATCGGTGCGTTGCCGCTCCACCTCGGTGTCGGTGCCGGCGACCTGATCGTCTATCCCGAGCTCGCCTATCCGACGTACGCCGTCGGCGCCGCGCTCGTCGGTGCGCGCACCCTCGCGGCCGACTCGCTGACCGCGATCGGCCCGGAGAAGCCGACGCTGCTGTGGCTGAACTCGCCGTCGAACCCCAGCGGCAAGGTGCTGCCCGTCGCCCATCTGCGCAAGGTCGTCGAGTGGGCGCGTGAGCGTGGCGTGCTCGTCGTCTCCGACGAGTGCTACCTCGAGTGTGCGTGGGACGCCGACAACCCGCCGATCTCCGCGCTCCATCCCGACGTCTGCGGCGGCGACCCGACCGGCATCCTCACCGTCCACTCGCTGTCGAAGCGCTCCAACCTGGCCGGCTACCGCTGCGCGTTCGTCGCCGGCGACCCTGCCGTGGTCAACGAGCTGCTGGCGGTGCGCAAGAACCTCGGTCTGATGCTGCCGTACCCGCAGCAGGTCGCGATGGCCGCGGCGCTCGAGGACGACGACCACGTCGCCGAGCAGCACGCCCGCTATGCCGCCCGCCGCGCGACCCTGCGCGCCGCCCTCGAGGGCGCCGGCTTCACCATCGACCACTCCGAGGCGTCGCTCTACCTCTGGGCCACCCGGGGTGAGGACTGCTGGGCGACCGTCGACTGGCTCGCCGAGCGGGGCATCCTCGTCGCCCCCGGCGCGTTCTACGGCTCGGCAGGGCAGCGCCACGTCCGGGTCGCCTTCACTGCCACCGACGAGCGGGTCGAGACGGCCGCAGCGAGGCTTGCCGACTCGCGCTAGGTTCGCCAGCGTGACCGCCCCTGACATCAACACCCTCGGTGCTCTGCGCGCCTCCGGCCACGAGCTCGTCGGCCTGCGCGAGGAGCTGCGCCGCAACCTGCTCGCCAAGCTCGCCGCGGGCGAGGACCCGTGGCCGGGTCTGCACGGCTTCGAGGACACCGTCATCCCGCAGGTCGAGCGGGCGATCCTGGCCGGTCACGACATCGTGCTGCTCGGCGAGCGCGGCCAGGGCAAAACCCGTCTGCTGCGCACGCTGGTGGGGCTGCTCGACGAGTGGTCGCCGGTCATCGAGGGCTCCGAGCTGGGCGAGCACCCCTACGAGCCGGTCTCCCCGGAGTGGGTACGCCGATCCGCCGAGCTCGGCGACGACCTCCCGGTCGCCTGGCGCCACCGCAGCGAGCGGTACGCCGAGAAGCTCGCCACCCCCGACACGTCGGTGGCCGACCTCATCGGTGACGTCGACCCGATGAAGGTCGCCGAGGGTCGCACGCTGGGTGACCCCGAGACGATCCACTTCGGTCTCATTCCGCGCAGCCACCGCGGCATCGTCGCGATCAACGAGCTGCCCGACCTCGCCGAGCGCATCCAGGTCGCGATGCTCAACGTGATGGAGGAGCGCGACATCCAGATCCGCGGCTACGTGCTGCGTCTGGAGCTCGACGTGCTCGTCGTCGCCAGCGCCAACCCCGAGGACTACACCAACCGCGGCCGGATCATCACCCCGCTCAAGGACCGCTTCGGCGCCGAGATCCGCACCCACTACCCGACCTCGCTCGAGGCGGAGATCGCGGTCATCCGTCAGGAGGCGCACCTCGTCGCCGAGGTCCCCGACCACCTGCTGGAGATCCTGGCGCGCTTCACCCGCGCGCTGCGCTCGTCCAACGCCGTCGACCAGCGCTCGGGCGTCTCCGCCCGCTTCGCCATCGCCGGTGCCGAGACCATCGCGGCGGCCGCGCTGCACCGCGCCGTACGCCGGGGGGAGGACGAGGGCGTCGCCCGCGGCGTCGACCTCGAGACCGCCGTCGACGTGCTCGCCGGCAAGGTGGAGTTCGAGTCCGGTGAGGAGGGCCGCGAGCGGCAGATCCTCGACCACCTGCTGCGCGTCGCGACCGCCGAGACCGTGCGCACCCACCTGCGCGGCATCGATCTCGCGCCCCTGGTCGATGCCATCGAGGGCGGGGCCACCGTCAGCACCGGCCCGCACGTCTCCGCGATCGGGCTGCTCTCCGCGCTGCCGGCGTTGGGGGAGGCCCCGACGTACGACGAGATCTGCGACCGGCTGGAGGCCAAGACCGACGGCGCCCGTGCGTCGGCGATCGAGCTCGCCCTCGAGGGCCTCTTCCTCGCGCAGAAGGTCGCCAAGGACTCCGACGCCACCGCGACGACGTACGGCGCCTGACATGCCCGCCTCCCGCTACTCGCGCTACGCCGGCGGTCCCGACCCGCTGGCGCCGCCGGTCGACCTCGCCGAGGCGCTCGACGCCATCGGCGAGGACGTGATGGCCGGCTACTCGCCGGAGCGGGCGATGCGGGAGTACCTCCGGCGCGGTCCTTCGACAGGCTCAGGGGACGAACGGACCGAGGGGCTCGACGACCTGATGCGCAAGGTCGCCCAGCGTCGGCGCGAGTTGTTGGACCGCCACAACCTCGACGGGACGATCGCCCAAGTCAAGGAATTGCTCGACAGCGCGGTGCTCGAGGAGCGCAAGCAGCTCGCGCGCGACGCGATGATGGACGACGACGACCGCGCGTTCCGCGAGATGCGGCTGGAGAACCTCCCCAGCTCGCCGGCTGCCGCCGTGACCTCGCTGTCCGACTACGACTGGCAGAGCGCTGAGGCCAAGGCGGCGTACGAGCAGATCAAGGACCTGCTCGGTCGCGAGCTGCTCGAGCAGCGGTTCGCCGGCATGAAGCAGGCACTCGAAGGAGCCACCGACGAGGATCGCGCGCGCATCGCGGAGATGCTCGACGACCTCAACGAGCTGCTCGAGGCGCACGGGCGCGGTGAGGACACCGACGAGCAGTTCGCCAAGTTCATGGACAAGCACGGCGACTTCTTCCCCGAGCGGCCCGAGACGGTCGAGGAGCTCATCGACGCGATGGCGCAGCGGGCGGCCGCCGCGCAGCGGATGCTCAACTCGATGACGCCCGAGCAGCGCCAGGAGCTGATGGAGCTCTCGGCCCAGGCCTTCGGCTCCCCGGCGCTGCAGGAGCAGCTGGCCCGGCTCGACGCCAACCTGCAGTCCGCGCGTCCCGGCGAGGACTGGGACGGCGGCGAGCAGTTCCGCGGGGACGAGGGTCTCGGGCTGGGCGACGGCACGGGCGTCCTGCAGGACCTGGCCGACCTCGACGACCTGACCGAGCAGCTCTCCCAGTCGCACCCTGGCGCGCGCATGGACGACATCGACCTCGACAAGCTCGCGCGCCAGCTCGGCGACGAGGCGGCCGTCAGCGCGCGCACCCTGGCCGAGCTCGAGAAGGCACTGCGGGAGTCCGGCTACCTGTCGCGCTCGTCCGACGGCCAGCTCAAGCTCTCACCCAAGGCCATGCGCCAGCTCGGCAAGGCGCTGCTCAAGGACGTCGCCCAGCGGATGTCGGGCCGGCAGGGCGCGCGCGACCTGCGCAAGGCCGGGGCGGCCGGCGAGCGCAGCGGAGCGACCCGGGCGTGGGAGTACGGCGACACCGAGCCGTGGGACGTCACGCGCACCGTCCTCAACGCCGTCACCCGGCAGGCAGAGCACGGCGGTCGAGCGAAGTCGAGACCCCGCATCCAGGTCGACGACATCGAGGTGCAGGAGACCGAGGCCCGCACCCAGGCGGCCGTCGCGCTGCTGGTCGACACGTCGTTCTCGATGGCGATGGACGGCCGCTGGGTGCCGATGAAGCGCACGGCGCTGGCGCTGCACACGCTCATCCGCTCCCGCTTCCGCGGCGACCACCTCAAGCTGATCTCGTTCGGGCGCTACGCCGAGGAGATGGAGATCGAGCAGCTGACCGCGCTCGACGCGATGTGGTCGAAGGGCACCAACCTCCACCACGGCCTGCTGTTGGCCAACCGGCACTTCCGCAAGCACCCGAACGCCCAGCCGGTGCTGCTCATCGTGACCGACGGCGAGCCGACCGCGCACCTGGAGTCCGACGGTCAGGTGTGGTTCTCCTATCCGCCGCACCCGGTCACGATCCGGCGCAGCGTCGACGAGCTCGACAACTCGCGCCGGCTCGGTGCCCAGACGACGTTCTTCCGGCTCGGCGAGGACCCCGGCCTGGCGCGCTTCATCGACCAGATGGCCCGTCGCGTCGACGGTCGGGTGGTCGCCCCCGAGCTCGACGACCTGGGAGCGGCCGTCGTGGGGTCCTACCTCGGGGCCCGCTCGGGCGCGTCGTCCTCATCGCGGCCCAGTGACTTCTTCGGCGGTGGCCGCGGCTTCTGGGTCGGTTAGGGCGAACGCTCGCGCAGCACACGCTCCACACCGGCGAGCCCGAGCGCCAGGCCTGCGAGCTCTTCGCGGGAGAGGTCCGTGATGATCTCGCGGTGCTGGTCGAGCGCCCACGACGACACCTCGTCGAGCGCGCGTACGCCGGCCTCGGTGGGGCGCAGCAGACGGACCCGCCGGTCCTCGGAGGACGGCTCCTGGACGAGGAGGCCCGCGTCGACCAGTCGCGCGACGAGCCCCGAGACGGTGGCCGGGGTGACGTCGAGGGTCGTCGCGACCTCGTGCCCGCTGACTGGCGACCGGTGGACCGCGAGCATCAGGACCTTCAGCTGCTGGATCGACAGCTGCGTGGCGACGACGGCCTCGAGCCGCAGGCCGGCGCCGAGCCGCTCGATCGCGAGCAGGCGCTGCTCGACCTCGGTGCGGAGCTGGTCCGGTTCGGTCATGTTTCCCCCTGTCCCTTAGGCTCAGGCTAACGATCTGTCGACCGTGGCCGCACCCCGGCCTCGCACCTCACCAGGAGCACTCCGCCCGTGGGCCACTTCGCGACCTTCTCCCTGCGCAACCGTGCCTTCGTCGGACTGGCGACCGTGATCGTGGCGATCTTCGGCGGCATCTCGCTGAGCTCGCTGCGCACCGAGCTGATCCCCGACCTGCAGTTCCCGGCCGTCGGTGTGGTCGTGCCGTACGCCGGCGCGTCCCCCGAGGCGGTCGAGCAGGAGATCACCATCCCGATCGAGGACTCCCTGGCCGGGGTCGACGGGCTGGAGTCGCTGAACTCCGTGTCGTCGAACGGGTCCGCCGTGGTGGTCGTGCTGCTGGAGTACGGCACCGACCTCGACCGCGCGCGCCAGCAGATCGAGACCGAGGTGACCGGTCTGCGCACACTCCCGTCGGGCGCTGAGCCGCTCGTCTTCGCCGGTGACTTCGACCAGTTCCCCATCGTGCAGCTGGCCATCACCTCCGACGACAAGCCGGGTGCGCTGGCGCAGAAGATCAACGACGTCGTGCTGCCCGAGCTCTCCGACATCGAAGGGGTGCGCCAGACCGAGCTCACCGGCGCGCCCGTCCAGCGCGTCGAGGTCGCCCTGCAGCCGCGTGCGACCAGCGCCGGGGTGACCGGGGCGCAGATCGCCGACGCGCTCAGCAACAACGCCTCGATGGTGCCGGCCGGCACCCTCGAGCAGGGTGACACCGCGCTGGCGGTGCAGGTCGGCACGACGCCCACCACCATCGACGAGCTGCGCGCCGTCCCCGTGCCCCTGCCCCGCGGCGGCAACGCCCCGCTCGGCACGCTGGCGGAGGTGCGGGTCGGTGCGGCCGAGCCCACGTCGTACTCCCGCACCAACGGCGAGCCCAGCCAGTCGGTGGCGATCACGAAGACCCCGGACGGCAACACCGTTCAGATCTCCGAGGAGGTCAACGAGCTGATCGGCGAGCTGGAGGAGAAGCTCGGCGCCAACGCCGCGATCACCGTCACCTTCGACCAGGCGCCGTTCATCGAGAAGTCGGTCGAGGACCTCACGGTCGAGGGCGGGCTCGGCCTCGTCTTCGCTGTCGTCGTGATCCTGATCTTCCTGGGCTCGCTGCGCTCGACGATCGTCACGGCGATCTCGATCCCGCTGTCGCTCCTGGTCACCCTCATCGGGCTCAACCTCGGGGGCTACACCCTCAACATCCTCACGCTCGGCGCGCTGACGGTCGCCGTCGGTCGCGTCGTCGACGACTCGATCGTGGTGATCGAGAACATCAAGCGCCACCTGTCGTACGGCGTCGCGAAGGCCGAGGCGATCATCACCGGTGTCCGCGAGGTCGCCGGGGCGATCACCTCCTCGACCATCGCGACGGCTGCGGTGTTCTTGCCGATCGGCATCGTCGGTGGGCAGGTCGGTGAGCTGTTCCGGCCGTTCGCGATCACGGTCGCGCTCGCGCTGCTGGCTTCGTTGCTGGTCGCGCTGACGATCATCCCGGTGCTGGCGTACTGGTTCCTGCGGGTGCCGGCCTCCCCGGAGTCGCCGGAGGTCGTGGCGGAGAAGGCGGAGGCCGCGGAGCGGAAGACGTGGCTGCGCCGCGCCTACGACCCCGCCCTCGGCTGGGCGCTGCGCCGCCCGTGGGCCACCCTCGCCGGTGCGCTGGTGATCCTGCTCGTCACCCTCGCGCTCACGCCGCTCATGAAGACCAACTTCCTCGGCAGCACGGGCCAGAACACCCTCACCGTCAGCCAGGAGCTCAAGGCCGGCGCCAGCCTTGCGCGGCGTGACACGGCGGCGAAGGCCGTCGAGCAGGTGCTCGCCGAGCACGACGCTGTCGAGACCGTGCAGACCTCGGTGGGCGAGTCCGGTCTGGCCGGCCTGTTCGCCGGCGGCGCGAACTCGTTCGCGCTCACCCTCGACGAGGGCAGCGATGCCGACGCGGTCACCGACGAGCTCGAGGAGCAGCTGACCGAGGCGCCCGGCGAGATCACCATCAGCGCGGGCGGTGCCGGCTTCAGCACCGACCTCGAGCTGATCGTCACCGCCGTCGACCCGCGCGACCTCGACGCGGCCGCCGAGCAGGTCGTCACCGCCCTGAGGGAGGTCGACGGCGTCGGCACGGTGACCTCGGACGCCGCGCCCGCACAGCCGATCCTCGACGTCCAGCCGCTGCCGGCCGCCGCCTCGGCCGGGCTCACCGGCCCGCAGCTCGGCGGGGTGCTCGCGCAGATCCTGCGCCAGCCGCCGATCGGGCAGGTCGCGATCGCGGGTGACCGCCTCGACGTCGTCCTCACGGGCACGCCCAGGCCGCAGACCGTCGACCAGCTCCAGCAGATCCCCGTCGGTCAGGGCACGCTCGGCCAGCTCGCCACGGTCGAGCGCAAGAACGTCGCCGCCAGCATCAGCCGCCTCGACGGAGACCGCACGATCACCGTCACGGCATCGCCGGCAGCCGACGACCTCGGCTCGGTGACCGCGGACGTGCAGGCACTCGTCGACGACCTCGACCTGCCCGAGGGCACCGAGGTCAGCATCGGCGGCGTCGCCGAGGACCAGGCCGATGCGTTCGCCCAGCTGGGTGTGGCGCTGCTGGTCGCCGTCCTCATCGTCTACCTGGTGATGGTCGGGACGTTCCGCTCGCTGCTGCAGCCGCTGATCCTCATGGTGTCGGTGCCCTTTGCCGCCACCGGGGCGATCCTGCTGCAGCTGATCACCGGCATCCCGCTCGGCGTACCGTCGCTGATCGGTGCCCTGATGCTCATCGGCGTCGTCGTCACCAACGCGATCGTCCTCATCGACCTGGTCAACCAGTACCGCGAACGCGGGGCCAGCGTCATGGAGGCGATCACCGAGGGCGGCGGCAAGCGCCTGCGTCCCATCGTGATGACCGCGCTGGCGACGATCCTCGCGCTCACCCCGATGGCGCTGGGCGTGACCGGAGGAAGTGCGTTCATCTCCCAGCCGCTGGCGATCGTGGTCATCGGCGGTCTGCTGAGCTCGACGTTCCTCACGCTGCTGCTCGTGCCGGTCCTCTACCTGCTCGTCGAGCGACGTGGGGAGCGGCGCGCGGCGAAGCGCGAGGCGGCTGCCTGACGGTGACGGCGGCGTGCCTGTGGATGAGCAGCACGCCACCGGCCGGGCCGCGGTTGCATGGACGCCATGCACCCGAGGAGGCACGATGGTGAGCATGGGCGTGGCACTGCAGAGCCAACCGATGACCCGGGCGGAGCGCGATGCGTTGCCCGAGGACGGTCGGCGCCATGAGCTCATCGACGGGATGCTCGTGATGACGCCGGCGCCGGGTGTCCCGCACCAAGGAGTGGTGGGCGAACTGTATGTGCTCCTGCGGGCTGCCCTGCCCGACGACAGCGGGATGCGGGTGATGCTGGGCCCGCTCGACGTCACCCTCGCTGAGGACACGGTCGTGGAGCCCGACCTGCTGGTCGCGCGAAGGGACGACTTCACCGAGAAGGAGCTCCCGCACGCACCCCTGCTCGCGGTCGAGGTCCTCTCGCCGAGCACCCGGCTCTATGACCTCACCTTGAAGAAGGCGCGCTACGAGAAGGCGGGGTGTGCGGCGTACTGGGTGATCGACCCGCTGGAGCCGCGCTTGGTTGCCTGGGAACTTGTCGACGGTGCGTACGTCGAGGTCGTATCGGTCGTCGGTGATGAGGCGGCGCAGCTGACGGCGCCGTTCCCGGTCGAGATCACGCCCGACGCACTCGTCCTGCGCTGACTCAGGGGATCACGTCGACGTGGACGTGGTCGCGGTGCTCCAGGATCGCCGCCGTACGCCGGTCCCTGCCGGAGGTGTCGACGCGGTAGTCGCGCCAGCCCTGCTCGGAGCGGCGTCCTGCGGTCCAGATCCGGTCGTCGAAGATGACGGTCTGGATGTGCAAACGGTCGGCCTGCGCGACGAGGTAGTGCGCGAGCGCCCAGCCGCGCCGCTTGTTGGCGGCGTTGATCGGGCGGAAGAACACGTCGACGGCGCGGCCGTCGTAGTGCGCCGAGCCCTCCATGTGGCCGGTGCTGACGCCGCCGGGCTCGAAGCCGCCCATGGCCTGCTTGCCGAAGACCGCGTCGATCTCGGCGCGCACGGCCGCCGCACGCGACGTGAGGCCCTGCTCGTCGAGCTCGGCGGAGACGGGGTCGGTGCCGCCGTGGCGGACCACGCAGCTGAACTGTGCCGGGTGGTAGCCGGTGAGGGCGGAGGCCAGTGCGCGGGCGTCGGCCGCGTGGTCCTCGTAGGCCTCGGGGAACCCGCTGCGCTGCACCGCCTGCGCGGCCTCGGTGATGCGCATCTCGCGGTAGCCGGGCACCTTGATCAGCGCGTCGTAGAAGGTGTTGGTCGCATACACCGGATCCATGACCTGCTCGCGAGTGCCCCAGCCCATCGACGGGCGCTGCTGGAACAGTCCGAGGGAGTCCCGGTCGCCGTAGTCGATGTTGACGAGCTTGCTCTCCTGGTAGGCCGTCGCCAGCGCGATCGACACCGCGCGTGCGGGCAGGCCGCGACCCATGGCGATCCCGGCGATGAGCGCGGCGTTCTCCGCCTGCTCAGTCGACAGCGCGACCTCCGTCCCCTCGATCTCGACGGTGCACTCCTCCGCGTCCGGGATCGGGCCGATGCCGGAGCGGAACGTGAAGACGAGGGCGGTGCACACCCCCGCGAGCACGATCAGGCCGGCGAGCACCCGGGGGAGCAGGCGGCTCTGGTGAGCCGGCCGGCGTGGGGGAGGTTTGCGTCTAGTCGTTGGCATGCAGCGCGTCGTTGAGCTTGATGCCCCGCCCCGAGCGCGCCACCGCCTCGACCGCACCGGTCACGGAGTTGCGACGGAACAAGATGTTGGACGCGCCCGACAGTTCCGCGGCCTTCATCAGCCGGGACTCGCCGTCGGGCTCACGGACGGTGACCTTGGTGCCGGCGGTGACGTAGCAGCCGGCCTCCACGACGCAGTCGTCGCCGAGCGAGATACCGATGCCGGCGTTGGCGCCGAGCAGGCACCGCTCACCGATCGCGATGACCTCGGTGCCACCGCCCGACAGCGTGCCCATGATCGAGGCGCCGCCACCGATGTCGGACCCGTCGCCGACGACCACGCCGGCGCTGATCCGGCCCTCGACCATGGAGGCGCCGAGCGTGCCGGCGTTGAAGTTGACGAAGCCCTCGTGCATGACGGTCGTGCCGGACGCGAGGTGGGCGCCCAGGCGGACGCGGTCGGCGTCGGCGATGCGCACGCCCGACGGCACGACGTAGTCGACCATCCGCGGGAACTTGTCGACGCCATACACCGTCACCACCTGGCCGGCGGCGCGCAGTCGCAGGCGCGTCCGCTCGAAGTCGGCGACCGCGCACGGACCGGCGGAGGTCCACACGACGTTGCTCAGCAGACCGAAGAGGCCGTCGAGGCTGGCGCCGTGCGGCTGCACGAGCCGGTGGCTGAGGAGGTGCAGGCGCAACCACGCGTCGAGCGCGTCGCCCGGGGCCGTTGCCAGGTCGTCGATCGCCACCGTGACCACCTCGCGGCGCACGTCGCGCAGCTCGTCGCGGCCGGCCAGCTTCTCCAGCTCCGGGTCGCCGTCCGCGCCCGGCGCACCCAGCGCGGGGGAGGGGAACCAGACATCGAGGACGGAGTCGTCGGCGGCGTACGTCGCGAGTCCGACGCCCCAGGCGGCGGTCGTGGAGGCAGTGGCAGTCATGTCTCTCATCGTACGGAGCGTGCCGGACCGGAAGCTTCCACCCATCGACCCCTGGACCGGGGACGGAAGCGGCAATACGGTCAGGTCTGCCGGAACGGGCCGGCAGACCAGTCCAACGGGGGAGCACGCGTGTCTTCTGCCTATACAGTCAACGGCCGATCAGGCTTTCGGCGTACGACGTGGCGGGTCGCGGTGATGGGCGTCGCTGGCGTCGTCGTCGCGTCACTGCTGCCGGCGCTCGGCGACGCTCCGGCGAGTGCTGCGCCCGCGCGCAAGCTCGCCGAGAAGCGGGTGACGCTGACGAAGAGCATCGCGGGGATGCCGGAGAGCGCCGAGCCCGGCCGGCAGATCGAGCGGGCGGTCGTCCGGGTCATCTACGACACCGCCAGCGGTGAGCCGAGCCTGAACGCGGAGGTCCGGCTCAAGGGGCAGCCGCAACGCAATCCCGACAGCGAGATCCTGGTTGGCATCGGGACCTTCGCCGGCAACGATTGCCAGATCGAAGCCACCGATGTGCTCGGGGTGTGGGCCGCCGACGGCCGCGACCACTCCCTGTGGGAGGGCGTGCCGCGCACGACGACCTATGACTGCGCGGTCGTCGGCGTGAAGGCGCACGACGACCCCGGGACCTACTACGACGTGATGATCGGCAAGCTCGTCGACCGCTACGTCTCGCCGAATCTCGTCGTCGGCAAGGTGGAGGTCCTGGGCCGCAACCAGAAGCAGCTGCGCCTCGTGCGCGGTGCGACCCAGGTCCACCACGTGACGGTGCGTAACCGTGGTGGTCTGGACGCCCGGGGGGTGACGATCAGCGGTTCCGGCAAGGGCGTCCGGGTGAAGCGGACCAAGGTCGGGCGAGTGCGCGTCGGCGAGGCCGTGACCGTACGCGTGCCGATCCGCTTGACCGGAGGGCGGACCACGAAGGCGCGGCTGCGCGTGGCCGGCTCGGGCGCGACCGGTGCCCGTGTGCTGAAGGTCCGCCCGGTCGCAGCACCGGCGCGGCCGACGGCCGGCTCCTGGCGTGGGGGCGAGACGTTCCGCTTCCGGGTGCAGAACGGTCGGATCACCGGCTTCCGCGGGATCAACATGCGGATGACCTGCCAACCGCCCGGCCAGTTCGCGACCTACAAGAACGTGTCGCTCGGCTTCCCGAAGGTGAAAGTCCCGCGGCACGGGGTGGTGGACGCGGTGAAGAAGTATCGCAAGGGCGACGTCTGGTACACCGCTCACCTGCGTGCCCGGATCGCCGGCGGCAAGCTCGTCGCCGGCCGCTACCGCTACGTCACCGCGGGGTCCTGCTCGGTCTCCGAAGGCTTCACCGCAAGGAGAGTCGGACGATGAAGCGACTGATTGGGGGCGGCCTCGGCGCCGCTCTGGCACTCACGCTCGGACCGTTGGTCCCGGCGGCGCCTGCCCCGGAGGCGGCAGCGGCGACGAAGCCTCGTGTCCTGGTGCGCGAGGGGCCACTCACCACGCGTACGGGTGGTGAGGGGCAACCGGCGGCGCGCCAGCTCGAGTCGGCCCGGGTGCGCTATGTCCTGAAGACGGGGCGGGTGACCGCGACCGCGGTGCTGCGCGGTGTGCCGGAGCCGGTCACCGATGCGGCACTGCTCGTCGGTTTCGGCGAGCAGTTCGGGTCCACCTGCGCCTCGGCCCCGGGAGCGGCGCTCTGGCAGACCTCGACGGTCAGCGCGTCGGGCGACGGATTCTCTCGATCCGGCCGGACGATCTCGTTCGCCCTTGATGCTGGCGAGTGGAAGTCCTGGGACTGCGCCTTCATCGCCGTGAGCGACCCGGCGAACGTGACCTCGACGTACGACATGCTCTCCCGAACCCCGCTGCCCGCGGAGTACGAGAAGCCCCGTCTGGTCATCGGCAAGCCGGCGATCCTCAACCAGAAGCCGAAGCGCCTCCCGCTGGTGCGCGGCGTCTGGACGACGGTGCGCGTGCCGATCCGCAACACCGGCCCGTGGCGCGCCGCCAACACGGTCGTGACCGGCAAGGGCCCGGGGCTGCAGGTGCGCAGGGACAAGCTCGGGATCGTGTACGACGACAGCAACCAGACCGCCCGCGTGCAGGTGCGCCTGAAGGCCGCCCGCAAGCAGACCCGGCTGCGGCTGGTGGTGCGTGGCGGCGGGGTGAAGGCCACGCGCACGGTGCCCATCCGTCGCGTCGCGGCTCCGGCGCGCCCCGCGGCGGGGCTCTACCGCGGGGTGGGGAAGAACAAGAACATCACCTTCCGCGTGCAGAACGGCCGGATCCTCGGCTTCCGCGGCAAGCGGTTCCGGATGACGTGCCAGCCGCCGATGGAGTACGCGCGCTACCACTACACGGACCTCACCCACCGCAACCGCGCCGTGCCTCGCAGCGGGATCGTCGACGACGTGCACGAGTGGAAGAAGAAGGGCGGCAACGCCTGGTTCACCTCGATGCTCGAGGGCCGGCTCGTCGGCAATCGCCTCACGCGCGGGCGTTTTGCCTACTACACCTCCGGCTCCTGCCGGGTCGAGGTCCGGTTCGCCGCCAGGAGGGTGGGCCGATGAAGCGACTTCTCGCGTACGGCGCAGCGCTTGCACTCGCACTGACCGTTGGTCCGCTCGTCCCGGGTGCGCCGGTGCCGGTTGCGTCGGCCAGCGGCAAGGTGCTGGTGAAGCAGACGGCGAGTCTCGGCGCCAGCGCGAACCCGAGCACCGACGACCCCGGTCGCCAGATCGCGTCGGCACGGTTCGACATCGAGGTCCTCGGCGCGACGACTGCCCGTCCGCACTACTCGGTCGACGCGCGGCTGACGCTGCGTGGCGACCCGCAAACGCAGTACGACGACGACGCGCGCCTGGTCTTCGGCTTCGGGCATCGCGACGGCACCCGGTGCGAGGTGAAGGCAGCGCTCACGGACGAGACCTACGGAGCGGCTGGGGCGACGTACTCCGTCGTGGGCTACACCGATGACAACCCCGACATGAGCCACCAGCTCCCGCGGCCCGCGCGCCCGTGGTCGTGTGTGGTCGCGGTGGTCGAGCCGATCGACGGTCCGCTGCTGGGTCCTTCGCCGTACGACGCGGTCGTCGGGGCTCTCGCGAACACGTACCAGGCCCCGAAGCTCAGCGTCGGGAAGGTCGCGCTGCTCGGCAAGAACGTCAAGCAGCTGCGGCTGGTCCGCGGGGTGCCGACCGAGGTGCACGTGACGGTCCGCAACCGTGGCGAGGTCTCCGCCGGACGGGTGCGCGTGACGGGCAAGGGCAAGGGCGTGAAGGTGGGTGCGACGCGTTCGGACGCCGCGCTCGGACCCGGCCGGACCACCGCGCTCCGCATCCCCATCCGGATCAACGCAGCGAGGGCCCGCAAGGTGCGGCTGACTGTGCAGGGCGGCGGGGTGAAGGCGAGCCGAGTGATCGTCGTACGCCCGACGAAGGCGCCGCCGCGACCGCTGGCCGGCACCTACCGCAGCCCCGACGGGCGGGTGCACTTCCGCGTTCGCAACGGACGGATCGTCAACTGGCGCGGCACGATGACCACCCGGTGCGGGATCGCGCCCTCGCCGTACACCTACACACAGAACACCTACGACTTCCCAGCGCGGAAGATCCCGCGCAACGGCATCGTCCAGGCGTCGGCGCGGGGATCGAACTTCGGCACCTCGCTGCGGCTGCGGATCGCCGGCGGCAAGGTCACCCGCGGGCTGTTCACCTACGCCGGCCCCGCAGCGTGCTCGGCATCGGTGGCGTTCACGGCCCGACGCGTGGGTCGGTAGGGGGCGCGAGGCAGGATTGGGGCATGGCCACCTCGCTCCTCGACCCCCGCAGCACCAGCTTCCAGGTCGCCTCGAGCGCCGTCATGGGCGCCTGGGCGCTGATCGACCCCAACCGACCGACGCGTCGCGGGCAGATCGCCTACCGCGTCGGGTCGGCAGCGGCGGTCGGGGCGTCGGTGTGGATCGGTGCGCGCGACGAGAAGGGCGAGCCGTTGGGTGACGGCCTGCGCACTGCGCTGGCCGCCGGCAGCGCGGTCGGGTCGCTGGCGCTCATGCGCCCAAGCGAGCGGATCGACGCCCGCTGGCACGGCTTCCTGCGCCGGCGGGGGATCCGGCACCCGCGCGTGCTGTCCGCGGCGTTCACGGTGGGGATGTATCTCGCCACGCATGCGCTGGAGCGATGGGTCGAGGCCGACACCGGTGACGACGACGCTGCGATCGCCGAGCTGATCGAGCCGCTCGACGACCGGTTGCGGGCGCTGATCATGGCGATCCTCGAGCAGACCGAGGATCACGGCTCGTTGGCGCTGCGCGCCCAGCTCGGCCGGGTCCAGCGCGTGCGGACACCGGAGGAGCGCGAGGTCGCCTCATGGGTGCTGCTCGACATCGACGAGGACGATGCGCCCCTCGCCGTACCCGCCAATGCGGTCTTCCCGGTGCGCGCCCGCTACGCGACGCGACGCGGTGCGCTCGACCTGCAGATCCAGGTCGCTGACGGTCTGCTCAACTCCGTCGGGTGGGAGCTGGTGGACCCGTCCGACCTCGACGAGCTGGTCGACGACACCCTCGACACCGACGACATCCTCGGCGACACCTTCGACACCGACGACATCCTCGGCGACACCGCGCAGTGGCCGACCGCCGAGGAGGTGCTGCTGCTCGTGGAGACCAGCCGCGGCCTGGAGCCCGTCGTCCGCTAGGCCCGGTCCGCACGCAGCGCCGGGCTTCTACCGTCGCGGTAGAATTGCGCATGGCCACGATGAACATCAAGGACCCGGAGGTCCACCGGTTGGCGCACGAGTTGGCTGCCCGTCGGGGTACGTCGGCGACCCGCGCCGTGCGTGAGGCGCTCGAAGATGCCTTGGCGCGGGACAAGCGAAGCCGCGAGGGCATCGCGGCGGAGCTGCTCGAGCTGAGTGCAGAGTTCCGGGCCAGCAACCCCCGGCCCGGGTTGGATCCTGACGATCTCTACGACGAGCGCGGTCTGCCACGTTGATCATCGACAGCTCGGCGATCGTCGCGATCGCGCGTGAGGAGTCCGAGGCAGTCACGTTCACCGCGGCGATCGAGAACGCTGCCGATGTCCGCATCTCCGCAGCGACGTTGTTCGAGGTCACGCTGGTCCTCGGCCCGGATGCGCACGACTATGTGGACCAGTTCGTGGAATCCGGCCGGATCGAGGTGGTGGCGTTCGACGCCCGCCAGTACCACGTCGCGCGCCGTGCCCACGCAGCCTATGGCAGAGGCTCGGGCTCGCCGGCCCGGTTGAACTTCGGAGACTGCTTTGCCTACGCGTTGGCAATCGTCAGCGAGATGCCGTTGCTGTTCAAGGGGCAGGACTTCGTGCACACCGACGTCGTCCCTGCCGTCGCCGTGAGCTGACGCTCAGCCGCTGAGGCCGAGCTTCCCGGCGAGGCGGTGCGCGAAGGCGGCCGCCTCGTCCGCCGGCTTGTCGGGGAACGACCACAGGCACTCGGTGACGCCCGCCTTCTCGTACGCCGCGAGGATCTCGGGGTCGGGCTTGGTGACCATCAGGGCGACGACGTCGGGCTGACCCTCGCGGCCCTCGGCGTCCCACGCCTCGCGCAGCCGGGCGATCTTGTCGGCGATGTCGGTCTCGATCGGCGTGGTGATCCAGCCGTCGGCGTGCCGGGCGATCCAGGCGAAGGTCTTCGGGCCGCCGCCGGCGCCGATGAGCACGGGTACGTGCGCCTGCACGGGCTTGGGCCACGCCCAGCTCGGGCCGAACTTCACGAACTCGCCGTCGTAGCTGCCGGTCTCCTCGGTCCACAGCGCCCGCATCGCCTCGACGTACTCCTTGAGGACCGTGCGTCGCTTGTTGGCCGGGACGTGGTGGTCGGTGAGCTCGTCGACGTTCCAACCGAAGCCCGCGCCGAGGGTGACCCGCCCGCCCGAGAGGTGGTCGAGCGTGGCGATCGCCTTCGCGAGCGTGATCGGGTCGGACTCCACCGGCAGCGCGACCGCGGTGGAGAGCCGGATGCGCGAGGTGACGGTCGCGGCCGTCGCCAGCGAGACCCACGGGTCGAGGGTGCGCATGTAGCGGTCGTCGGGCAGCGTCTCGTCACCCGTGCCGGGGTGGGCGGCTTCCCGCTTGACGGGGATGTGGGTGTGCTCGGGCACGTAGAACGTGGCGAAGCCGGCCTCCTCGGCCGTCCTCGCCGCCTCGGCCGGAGTGATCCCGCGGTCGCTGGTGAACAGCACGATGCCATGACGCATGGCCGCGACTTTATAGAACAAGTTCCACTTTTGGACAGGTGTCCAGAGAAATCCCCGGCGGCAGTTTCACCGCCCGTCTAACGACACGCCCGCTCGTCGTACGAAACTGCCCGGCGTGTCGGGCAGAAACGTTAGTCGGGCGGTGAAACTGCCGGGTGTGATGGGATGGCGCCCATGACTGCCGCGGCCCCGGACCTCGACCTCACCGTGGACGCGGTGCGGCTCACCCAGCAGCTGGTCGACATCGGCTCAGTGAGCGGGGAGGAGCAGGTGATCGCCGATGCGGTGGAGCGGGCGCTGGCGGCGCAACCCCACCTCGAGGTGATCCGCGACGGGGACAACGTCGTGGCGCGCACCCACCTCGGCCGCGCGGAACGGGTCGTCATCGCCGGCCACCTCGACACCGTGCCGCTCAACGACAACCTCCCGAGCCGGCGCGACGAGACCCACCTGCACGGGCTCGGCTCGTGCGACATGAAGGGCGGCGTGGCGGTCGCCCTGCGGACGGCGGCGACCCTGCCGGAGCCCAACCGCGACGTCACCTACGTCTTCTACGCGTGCGAGGAGGTCGAGGAGGTGCGCAACGGCCTGCGCCACCTCGCCCGGGAACGCCCCGAGCTGCTCGCCGCCGACTTCGCGATCCTCATGGAGCCGTCCAACGCCGGGGTCGAGGCCGGCTGCCAGGGCACCATGCGCGTCGACATCGTCACCCGCGGCGAGCGGGCGCACTCCGCGCGCTCCTGGATGGGCGTCAACGCCATCCACGGCGCCGCCGAGGTCCTCGCTCGGCTCAACGCCTATGAGCCGCGGCGCCCGGTGATCGACGGGCTGGAGTACCGCGAGGGCCTCAACGCCGTCTTCGTCTCCGGCGGCGTCGCCGGCAACGTGCTGCCCGACGAGTGCCGGGTCTCGGTCAACTACCGCTTCGCGCCCGACCGCTCGCCCGAGGAGGCCGAGGCCCACGTGCGTGAGGTGTTCGCGGGGTACGACGTGACGGTCACCGACTCCGCCCCCGGCGCGCTGCCGGGGCTGAGCGTCCCGGCCGCCGCCGCCTTCGTGGAGGCCGTCGGCGGTGAGGTCGCCCCGAAGTTCGGCTGGACCGACGTCTCGCGCTTCAGCGCCCTCGGCGTACCCGCGGTCAACTTCGGTCCCGGCGACCCGCTCCTGGCGCACAAGCAGGACGAGCGCGTGCCGTACGCCGACATCGAGCTCACCGAGTCGCGACTGCGAGCATGGCTGTCATGAGCAGGGACTTCACGCGCGGTCGCCCGACCCGCACCTCGACGGCCGACCAGCGACTCCTCGACGACCGGGGCCACGGTGGCTGGACCCACACCGACGTGTGGCGGGTCATGAAGATCCAGGCGGAGTTCGTCGAGGGCTTCGACGCCCTGTCGGAGCTCGGGCACGCGGTCAGCGTCTTCGGCTCCGCACGGACTGCGGCCGACCACCCCTACTACGCCCACGGCCTGGAGGTCGGCCGCCGACTGGTCGAGGAGGGATTCGCCGTCATCACCGGCGGCGGGCCCGGCGCGATGGAGGCAGCGAACCGCGGCGCCCAGGAGGCCGGCGGCATGTCCGTGGGCCTCGGCATCGAGCTGCCGCACGAGCAGGGCATGAACCCGTGGGTCACCCACGGCATCAACTTCCGCTACTTCTTCGCCCGCAAGATGATGTTCGTGAAGTACGCCCAGGGCTTCATCGTCCTGCCCGGCGGCTTCGGCACCTTCGACGAGCTGTTCGAGGCGCTCACGCTGGTGCAGACGCAGAAGGTCACCTCCTTCCCGATCGTGCTGGTCGGTACGGCGTACTGGCGCGGCCTGGTCGACTGGCTGCGCGACACCGCCGCGGCCGAGGGGATGATCTCGGCCGCCGACGTCGATCGACTGCAGCTCACCGACGACCTCGAGGAGGCCGTGCGCGCGATGGTCGAGGCGCGCGACGTCGACGAGGGCGGCCCCGGCGAGGGGGAGCACCCGGCTCCGTGGGGCTGGGCGTGACCGCCTGGCTCCTCGCGATCGGCGTGGTCGTCCTGATCGGTGCCGTCGCGGTCGTGGCGACCGGTCGCGGCGAGGCGATGCGCGACGTCACCCGCGAGCGGCGCGCCGCCCGCGTGCCGGCCAGCGGCCCGTTGACCGGCGGCGACCTGCGCCGGGTGCGGTTCAGCACAGCACTGCGCGGCTACCGCGCCGACGAGGTCGACGAGCTCCTGGCCCGACTCGCCGCCCAGCTCGACGACCCCGACGTACGGTGAGCGCATGACGCGCCCGGACCCCGCCTTGGACAAGCACGAGCAGCTCGTGCTCGACCACCTCGACGAGGACAAGCTCGTGCGCGACCTCGCGACCCTGATCCGGGTCCCGAGCGTCTCCGGCACCCCCGCGGAGTGGGAGGTCCAGGAGGTCGCCGCCGGCATCCTGGCCGACGCCGGCGCGCACGTCGACCTGTGGGACATCGATCTCGAGGAGATCACCGCCGACCCGTGGTTCCCCGGCCAGGAGGTCGAGCGCGACCGGGCGCTCGGGCTGGTCGGCACGCTCGGCGGGTCCGGTGACCACGACCCGACCGAACCGGCCGGCCTGATCCTTCAGGGCCACCTCGACGTGGTCCCGCCCGGCGACCCCGAGGCCTGGGCCGGCTCCGACCCGTTCTCCACCGAGCTGCACGGCGGCGCGATCTACGGCCGGGGCGCGGCCGACATGAAGGCCGGCGTCGCGGTCAACCTCGCGGTCGCCGCCGCCGTGAACGCTTCCGGCCTGCAGCTGGCCCACCCCCTCGCCGTGCACTGCGTGACCGGCGAGGAGGACGGCGGGCTCGGCGGGTTCGCCACCCTGCGGCGCGGCTACCGCGGACAGTCGGCCGTCATCACCGAGCCGACCGGCGGCCGGATGATCATCGCCTGCGCCGGCGCCTTGACCTTCCGCATCGAGGTGCTCGGCAAGTCCGCCCACGGCAGCCTGCGCCGCGAGGGCATCAGCGCGTTCGAGGCGTTCCTCCCGATCCACCGCGCCCTGCTCGCACTCGAGGCCGAGCGCAACGCCGACCCCGACCCGCTCTTCGCCGGGCGCGAGCTGCCCTACGCGCTCTCGATCGGCCGGGTCGAGGCCGGCGACTGGGCCAGCTCCGTGCCCGATCGGCTCGTCGCCGAGGGACGCTTCGGCGTGATGCTCGACGAGGACCCCCGCGTGGCCCGCACCCACTTCGAGGACGTCGTCAACCAGGCCTGCCTCGACGACCCGTGGCTGCGCGAGCAGCGCGCGTTCGTCACGTGGCCCGGCGGGCAGTTCGCCAGCGGGCGGCTCGACGCCGACCATCCGCTCATCGACGACGTACGCCGCTGCGTCCTTGACACCGGCGGCGCCGCACCACCGGTGCGCGGCGAGGTCTACGGCAGCGACCTGCGGCTCTACGCCGGCATCGGCGGGATCCCCACGCTGCACTACGGTCCGGGCGACCCGCGGCAGGCGCACGCGCCGATGGAGCACGTGTCGATCCAGGAGGTCGTCGACGTCGCGCGCGCCCTGGTCGTCCTCGCCGTACGCCGGTGCGGGGTGCGCGAGGGCTGACGGGGGAGTGTGCGGGGCGCTAGGTTCAGGCGGCATGCCCCTCCCCGATGACGCCACCGCCCTCGTCGAGCAGGTCGCGGGCGGTGAGCGCACCGCCGCTGCGGTCCTCGAGCTGTCCCTCGACCGGATCGCGCAGCACGACCCTGCGCTGCGGGCGTTCTCCGTCGTGCTCGCCGACGAGGCGCGCGCCGAGGCTGCCGCCCGCGACGCGGAGCTGGCGCGGGGACGCGCACGCGGACCCCTGCACGGCGTACCCGTGGCCGTCAAGGAGGAGCTCGACGTCGCCGGATGCGTCACGACGTTCGGCGGCCGCGGCAACCGCACGTCCGCCGCCGAGGACGGTGAGGTGGTGCGCCGCCTGCGTGCAGCTGGAGCGGTGATCGTCGGCAAGACCCAGATGCCGGAGTTCGGCCAGTGGCCCTTCACCGAGTCCGTCGCCTACGGCCACACCCGCAACCCGTGGGACCTGACCCGCTCGCCGGGAGGCTCCAGTGGGGGTACGGCGGCCGCGGTCGCCGCCGGTCTCGTGCCGGTCGCGATCGGCGGGGACGGAGGCGGTTCGATCCGGATCCCGGCCGCCTGCTGCGGCATCTTCGGGCTCAAGCCCCAGCGCGGACGGGTCTCCAGCGGTCCGAACGCCCATCTGTGGTGGGCGCTCGGCACCGTCGGTCCGCTGAGCCGCACGGTCCGTGACAGCGCGCTGGTCTACGACGCGATCCGGGGCAACGCGCCCACGGACGTCTTCACTGCGGCCGACCCCGCGGAGTCGTTCAGCGCCGCCGCCGACCGGGAGCCCGGACGGCTGCGCATCGGCTGGTCGGCCAAGCCCGTCAGCCTCGGGGTGCGGCCCGATCCCGTCAACGTGCAAGCCCTGCGCGACACCGCGCGGCTGCTCGCCGACCTCGGGCACGACGTCCGCGAGATCGACCCGGCGTACCCCGACCCCACCGCGGCGTTCGTCCCGCAGTTCCTCGGCGGCGTGCGCGCGGAGGCCGAGCTGGTGGAGGACACGCGCGCCCTCGAGCGGCGTACCCACCAGACGCTGCTCATGGGCCGTTGGGCCACCGACAAGGTCGTGCGCGGTGCGATCCGGCGCGGCGAGGAGGTGGAGCGCAAGGCCAACCGGGTCTTCGACGACGTCGACGTGCTGCTGACGCCGACCATCGCGTGCCGCCCGCCGCGCCTGGGCCGGCTCGACGGCGCCGGCACCGTCCGTGCCGCGTTGCGCTCGATGCCGATGATCGCCTACACGGCGCTGTGGAACGTCACCGGCAACCCGGCCGCCAGCGTGCCTGTGGGCCTCGGCCCCGACGGCCTCCCGCTCGCCGTGCAGCTGGTCGGACGCACCGGTGACGAGGGCACGCTGCTCTCGCTCTCGGCGCAGGTCGAGGCGGCCCAGCCGTTCCCGGTCCCGCCGCTGGGCTGAGCGGGCTGTCGTAGGGTCCGGCCGTGTCCCTCACCCCGATCCTCACCCGCCTGACCGCCGGTCCGGCCACTGTCGTCCGCGCCGTCGCCGGACGCGCCCTCCCGTCACGGCTCGCCGGCCGCACCGTGCTGATCACCGGCGCCTCGTCGGGCATCGGTGAGGCATCCGCGTACGCCGTCGCGGCGCGGGGCGCCCACGTCCTGCTGGTGGCCCGTCGCGCCGACGAGCTCGACCGCGTGCGGGCCGCGATCGAGGAGCGCGGGGGTCGCGCCACGGCGTACGTCTGCGACCTCGTCGATCCCGAGCAGGTCGACGCACTCGTCGCGCAGGTGCTGGCCGAGCACGGCGCGGTCGACGCGCTGGTCAACAACGCCGGCCGCTCGATCCGGCGCTCGGTGCGCAACTCGTTCGACCGCGCTCACGACTTCGAGCGCACGATGGCGATCAACTACCACGGTCCCGTGCGGCTCACCCTCGGTCTGCTGCCCGCGATGGTGGAGCAGCGCCACGGTCACGTCGTCAACGTCGTGACGTGGGGGGTGCAGGCGAAGTCGCCGAAGTTCGCTGCCTACATCGCCTCCAAGACCGCGCTCGACACGTTCGGCCGGATCGTCGGACGCGAGCTGCTGCTCGACGGCGTGACGGTCACCAACATCCGCTTCGCGCTCGTGCGCACGCCGATGATCGGTCCGACGAAGCTCTACGACAAGGCGCCAGCCATGTCGCCGGAGACCGCCGCCGCGCGCATCGTCCTCGCCCTCGAGGCCCGCCCGCTGACGATCAACACCGCCGCCGGCACCGCCCTGGGACTCTTCACGACGTTCGTCCCCGCCGCCTCCGACGTGGTCTTCGCCGTCGCCGACCGGCTCCTGCCCGACTCCAGTCGTTAGCGATGTCGCGGGGTGTCACTGGGTGGCACCAGCGAACATCGTTGTCGCGTGCAGGGGTGGGGGCGACCGGACCAGCCCGCTGACTGCAGAAGGGTCGCGACCTTGAGGGCGGTCTCGCAGGCACGGTCGAAGACCTGGCCGTAGGTCAGCCGGACGGTGCGAGCGCCGGAGAGAGCAGCATCCAGGTCGCGCTCGAAGTCCCGATCGCGCGCTCGGGCATGGTCGTGGTGCGCCCGTCCGTCGAGCTCGACGATCAGCCCGTCGTACGCGGCGTCCCGATAGATGCGTCCGACCGGACCGTCGGCAACCGCCTGGCGGACCCCGCGCGGCAGACCGTGGGGACGTTCGACGCGGTCGACGTAGCCGTGCTCGAGCGTCGAGTGCACGCCCGTGGCGAGATCGTCCAGTACCCCGCTGAACCAGCGCCGATCGGGGAAGCGCTTGCGGCGCCGGAGGGCTGCGGCGATGCGGGGTGCCGTCGTGCGGCGCGCCCGCACCGGTGCGGTCAAGATCGCCACGGCCGCGGTGCGCGTCGGGGCTGCTGCCGCGAGGTCGAGGATGGCTTCCTCGATGCGCAGCCGCGGCGGGTCGGCGTTCCACTGCACCCGCTCAACGAGGTGGTCGACGCGCCGCAGGGTGACGTCCTCCGGCAAGAGGACCCGCCGGCCGCGGGCGACCACGAGTTCGATGTCTCCCTCCTTCTCGCCGAGTCCCGCGGCCGCCAGCGCCGACGAGCCAGCCAGCGCGGCCGGCCAGGCGTGCAGGACCGCGGCGATCGTGCGTTGCTCCCAGGTCAACGGTCCGGTGTGGTCGACGTACACGCCCGGATGGACGACCGCGAGCTCGCGGCGCCGGAGCAGGCGCCGGATGTCGGCGCGGCTGTGACCGCGGGCGAGCAGCGTCCGGCGTGTGACCACACCGAGGTGGGCGGCGTCGGGCGGCTCGGGCAGCATCGGTCGAGCATGCCGTCGGACGGCTGGGCACGTCGTCAGTCCTGTGGACAACCGCTCGTGCCCGGGAACGATGTCCTCTGGTGCCACCGAGTGACACCTGACAACATCGTTGACCTCAGGTGCGCCCGGCGCGTGCCGCCCAGGCGTCGAACGCCTCGGCGCTGGTCTTCGACGGCGTGTAGCCGAAGACCAGCTTGAGCCGGTCGTTGGCGAGGACCGGGCGGTACTGCAAGAACACCGTCTGCTCAGGTCCGTACGCCGTGAGGCCCAGCCGCTTGCCGATGCCGAGCACCCAGCGCAGGACCGGCTCGGGGATGCTCAGCGTGGGCTTGCCGAGACGGGTGGCGATCTCGTCGATGGTCAGCGCGCCGTCGCCGGCGACGTTGAAGGCGCCGGTGACCTCGCCGGTGACGGCCTGCTCGACGATCGCGGCGACGTCGGTGTCCCAGATGAAGACGAAGGGGGAGTCCGAGCCGCGCACCTTCAACAGCCGCCTGCGCTCGAAGAGCGCGGTGATCTGGTTGTCCACGCGCTCGCCGAGGATCGTGCCGATGCGCAGCACCACCTGCTCGAGCTCGGGGTGCGCCTCGCGGGCGGCGGCGAGCATCTGCTCGACCTTGCGCTTGTGGTCGCTGTAGGCGAACTCCACGTTGCCGCGCAGCGGGTCGTCCTCGTGCAGCCAGCCGTCGTGGGCCGCACCGTTGTCGGGGTGGTAGCCGTAGGCCGCCCCGCTCGACGACACCACGAGCCGGCGTACGCCGTGGGCCAGGCACGCCTCGAGGACGTGCCGGCTGCCCTCGACGTCGACGGCGTGCTCGCGGGCGCGGTCGGAGTCCTTGCCGGGGGTGACGATCGACGCCAGGTGGACGACCACCTCGGGGCGGTGCTCGGCGAACGCCGCGTCGACCGCCGCCGGGTCGGTGACGTCGACCAACGCGTCGGCGCCGGGGCGGACGTCGGCGGCGACCACCTCGTGGCCGCCGTCGCGCAGCCGCGCGACGACCGACGTGCCGAGGAACCCGAGCCCGCCGGTGACGAGGACCCTCACCGCACTCCCTCCGGCTCGGCCGGTGCCGCGGGAGCACTGGTGCCGGTGCGGGCGCGCCAGACGATCGCGACCGCGAGGCCGGCGATGATGTCCCAGATGCCCCACCACGCGGCGGCGAGCGCCATCCCGCCGAGGCCGTCGAAGTAGGTGAAGACCAACAGCAGGCCGAGCCCGGCGTTGCGGATTCCGACCTCGAAGGTCATCGCTTTGGTGCTGGCCTGCGGCAGGCCGGTGGCGCGGCCGACGGCGTACCCGAGGGCGAGCGCCAGCGCGTCGTGCAGGAAGACGGCGAGCAGCACGACACCGATGTAGGAGACGAAGATGCTCCAGTTGTTGGTGACGCCGATGATGATGATGCCGGCCAGCCCGAGGTAGGAGACCGGCCCGACGACCTTGTGGGCGACGGCGGCGAACCGCGGCCATAGCCGCGCGATCGTGATGCCGGCGACGAACGGGATGCCGATCACCGCGCCGACCTCGAGCAGCATGTCGAACGCCGACAGCTCGATGTCGCGCAGCAGCTCCTTGCCGGTCGGGTGCAGACCGCCCCAGAAGGCGACGTTGAGCGGCATCAGGAAGATCGCCAGCACGTTGCCGACCGCGGTCATCGACACCGACAGCGCCACGTCGCCGCCGGCGCGGTGGGTGAGGATGTTGGAGACGTTCCCCGGCGGGCAGCACGCGACGAGGATCAGGCCGAGCGCCACCGATCCGCGCAGGTCGAGCGCGAGCGTGAGGACGAACGTGATCGCCGGCAGCAGCAGGAACTGCGCCACGGTGCCGATCGCGATGCTGCCGGGCCGCTTGGCCGCATGCACGAAGTCCGCGAACTTCGTGTCCAGGGCGATGCCGAAGAGGATCGCGCCGATCACGATCTTCAGCGTCGTGAGCGAGCCCTCCTCGAAGGCGATGCGGATGCTGTCGACCTCATCCATGGGTGCCTCCCGCCTGCAGCGCTGCGATCTCCTGCCGCACGGTGGTGCGATAGGCGTCCTTGTTGACGTAGTAGGACAGCGGTTGCGACCTGCGGAAACGCGACAGGGGGAGGGTACCCCAATGTGACAGTGACAGTGAGCACCCTTGTCAACTTGCAGAATTGTTAGTGTCAACTGCACACTGAAGGCATGGCTAACCGGACAGTTGTCCCGGATGCGACGACCCTACGTCGCTACCTGGACAAAGGACTGACTCAGGCACAGATTGTTGATGCCTGGGAAGCGGACTCTGGGGTCCGCGTGTCCCGCTCCGCCATCGCTATGGCGATCAGTCGCCTCGGCCTCGAATCATCGAGACCCGCCAAGCGTCACACCGACCTGCTGCCTTGGGTTCTGAAGAAAGAACACCAGATGGCTACCGAAGCTCGACTGCTTCGGATCGAAGGTCGCCGCCGACGCGGCGAGTCGCTGTCGAAAGCTGACCTCACCTGGGTGTCCAACTGGGTGGAGGGGCTGCACCGAGACAACGCAGTCATCACCTACCTGCCGAACACGAAGCAAGGCTTCCACCGTGTAGCGCGTGTGAAGTCGGACGGCGACAACATCATCCGACCCTGATGCAGCTCGCACGGTAGGCGCTAGGGCTGCAAACAGAAGACCCCCGAGGGAATGTATCCCCGGGGGTTCTTCATGCGCTCTACGGAATGGGCTACTCGGAGGTGAACTCCTGCGCGGCGACGCCTGCAAGGTACAAACCTTGCAGCATCCTCCCCGTCACCGTCCCGTAGTGGAGCAGCCCCACCAGGGCTGCCACCACATCATCCCCACGAGACACCGTGACCGTCTCGTTCTCAGCGAACTGATCCACGAAGGCTTCGACTTCCTGGAGGCAGGCAGCGTAGGCGCTCACTCGAATCCCCCGAGCAGCGCGTAGGCGACCTTCGCCGCCTCCTCCTTGGAGAGTGGGATGACCGCCCGGAGCGGCTCATCGCCGGGACCGGTGGTGTCAAACACCTCCAGGTAGACATCGTCGTCGTAGTAGTCGACCTCGACCTTGCCTGACTCGTTCTCGACCCGCTCATATAGCGCCATCGTCACACCTCATCGTCTTCATACTGAGTCTGCGTCAGCGCACGCGCAGCCGCATTGGACATCGCCCTACGACCAGACGGCCAAGGCTGACCAGTGGAGTGGTCACAGTCCTCATCATGCAAACGGGCGGGAGCGAACCCGCCCAGATGCTTCACCATCCGCTTCAACGCACGGTCATGCCGATAGGACATGACCTGATGCGACACCTCATGCTGGTCAGCCATGTAGTTGTTGCTCTTGTCGTCCCGATGGAACGCCAACAACAACTCCTTGTCCTCGGCATCCAACTGCTCGAACGCACGAGCCACATCGGCCAGACCGGCAGCCCAGTTGCCACCAGTGGCAGGGTCGGACGGAGTGGAACGCCCACCATCAGGGGTGGGCTTCTCCAACCAAGACTCCGGGTCGAACACCACATCAAGCAGCGCAGCAATCTCGCCCTTGCGGTAGAACTTCAAGTCCTCCCGCGAGTAGCCCAGCTTCTGGGCTTTCGCATCCTCGCCGGCATCGTGCATCGCGTTGCGAACAGCACGGCCCAGCATCCTGGGCCCAGACTGCTCATCAACCTCGAACCATTCAGCGATCTTGTGCTTGTGCTGAAGCATCCACACCCACGCCGCCTGGCTCATGTCTTCACGGTCGAAGCCGTACTTGCGGTAGCGACCGGCGTACTCGGCTGCCGCCGACTCCACCAGATTCGTGTACTCGGCAAGATCAACGCTCGTCTTCGCCACCCCGCTCTCGCGTCCACGCAACCGCGTTGCGGACATAGACCACCGAGTAGGCGACCACGCCGGCAAGGAATCCCCACTGCTGTGTCGTGAGGCTGTAGGCCAACCACAACACCTGCCCGGCGATGCCGACGTACCACGCCCACCAGACCTTGCGCCCGGCAAGGTAGAAGCAGGTCAGCCCCACCGCAGTGAGGGCCCAGGACCACAGTTCACTCATCGCCATCCCCCACCAGACGCACCGACACGAAATCCCGTGTCGGATGCTCAGTCACCTGGACCATGTAGTCGTCAGGGTCGATGTCGAGAGCGTCATCGCCTCGCATCACCACCGAACCGCCAGCCTTGCGGAGCAGCGCGATGGCGAGCTGACGCCATCCGCGCAACAGGTCGTCGGTCACGAGATGCCCCGCAACTCCACCGTGCTGACCGCACGCTTGCCGCGCGACCACGACTGGCACTGGTTGCAGCGGTAGCGGCGGTACTTGCCGAGGCGCGTGTAATCGAACCCGCGCCGTACCAGAGGGCCACCGCCACACTTCGGGCAGTTCGCTGCGCCCGACTCATCGTCGGCGTACAGCGACGAGATCGGCAGCGTCTTCAAGTACGGGAGGAGCTTGTGGTACAGCTCCTCCGTGACCTTCACGTCCTGGACGTTGTACCGCTTGAAAAGGTTCCACGCCTTGGGGTCGCCGGCAAGACACTGGGTCCACAACTTGAAGCCGGTGTGGCTGAGCTTCCCCTCCAAGCCGACAGCAGTCGACACGTACTGGAGTTTGTGGCTAGGGAAGTACGCCTGGCGAGCCTCCCGATACAGGTCCACCAGCTTCACCGGGGACGGCGGGGGCATCCCCGCCTCCATGAACTCACGAGTGAAGTGCCGCATGTCGAACGACTTGTGGTTGTAGCCGACCACCACGTCGGCTTCGTCAATCAGCTTCCACGCAGCCTCCACCATCTCCTCACGGGAGTGGTGGAACTCCGAATAGAACACTGTCTTCTTCTCGCCCACCCACTTGGCTGCGAAGCACAGCATCCGAGTGGGCTCCACGATCTGGTCGATGGAGATGAACTGATTCCTCAGTCCCCAGGTGTAGGCCAGGATGGGACTGGTCTCGATGTCGGTTACCAGAACTCGCATCTGAATCGCTACCGAACTCCACCGGCACACCCACGGTGGATTGACATGCTGTTAGGTGTCAATATAGTGGATAGGTTTGCGTGATGCCAGTTACAGGGCAGCCCCACAGGAAGGGCATGGGCGCCCGAACACCACCCAGTCCATGTGCGGCACTCGCGTGTCGCAGGCGACGAGCCCGAGGCGCTTGTTGGCAAGGCTCTCGACGTACGCGGCGTACCGCCCGGCCTGCCAGTCCGTGAAGCGTCCAGGCCAGACCTGCGACCACGCGAGCGGGATGTTCGGCAGTGACGGATGGAGCACCCTGTACTCCAGGGGCTCCCCGTCGTCGTCGCGGAGCGTGCCGTGGTCGACGGTGGTCGGCGTGCTCACGCCGACTCCTTCTCGCGGCGAGCAACCTCGCGCTCGATATACCACGCCGCTTTCTTCAAGTCCTGGATCGGGTTGCCCTTGTGGTCAGCCCGCCAGATGTACTTCAAGGCGTTACCCATACAGAAGTTGAAGTGCTCGGTGATGTCGATGCACTCCACCGGCAGGTGCCGGTAGTGCGGAGGGAGCGCCACCGGGTCAGTCTCCAGCTGGTCGATGGAAGCCGCCAGCGACACGTCATTGAACCTCTCCCGCGCCTCATCGCGGGCAGCGTCGAACGACTCGATCAGCTTCAGTTCCGCTGGGAGGTAGATGGTTTCTTCACCCTCGCCGTCCAGGAGCACCGCGACATACTCTCCCGACAGGCCATGCCGTGGGACGGTCACCTTCCCGCAGTTGCCGTAGTTGCGGAGCCCGTCGTGCGCGACCACCACCCGGTCGCCAACCTTGAAGTCGCTCACAGACCCATCGCCTCCCGCACAGCATCCGGGCCCACAGCCAACACCCAAGTGTTCATGTCCTCACCGGGCGGTGGCGTCACCACCCGCCCACTCGGAACGTTCTTCGCAATCTTCAAGGCGTGCTTCATCCCCGGGTTGCTCCCGTCTTCCTTCACATCGTTATCCGCCACCACAAGCACCTGGTCTTTATCCGCGAAACAACGCGACCAATGGTCCTGCCATTGAGTGCCCGGCGTACCCACAGCTGGCACACCCACCAACGCAGAACAAACCAACGCATCGAACTCCCCCTCACACAGAGCCACCACCGGCTCATCACCAAGCAACGCAGCCGTGTTGTAGAGGCGGGCCGCAGAAGACGGCCCGTCATACTTCGAGCCCTCGCCAGCAAGGCGACGGAACTTCAGTTTCACCACACCAGCAGCAGTCAGATAAGGGATAGACAACATCCCGACGAACCGCTCGTGACCGGGCGCAGGTTCGTCCACAAACCCCAGCCGATACTCGGTGGCGACCTCGCGGGTGATCCCGCGTGACGCCAGAAACTCTCGCGCCTCGGCAATGTTCCCCTCATAGGCAGTGGTCGCCACCTCCAACGCTTCGCGTTGCGAGGTCGACAAGATCAGGGAGTCGAGTGTCATCAGAACCTCCCCCACGGCGGCGTCCAGTTACGCCGCCCCTGCTTGGAGCTGGTTCGCTTCGGCATCAGCGAAGACGACTGCTGCGGTGCGGAAGTCGCACCGTCACCGAAGTGCTCCTTGGCGAATGCGAGAGAGGCACGGAAGTCCAGCCCCTCCTTGTCGGAGATGACATCTATGGCGTCACCAGAGAAGTCGCAGCCGTGACAACGGAAGTAGCCTTCGTCCTCATTCACAGAGGCCGACGGGTTACTGTCCTCATGGATAGGGCAGGTGGCCTTGCGCCACTCGCCGTTCCCGCTCAGCACGCGGGCACCGTAGTGTTCGATCACCGCGAGGATGTCGAACTTCGGTGGAGCCTGGTAGGCCATGTGACTCCTGTCTGATGGAAAGAGAAGGTTGAAGACGAACTGCGGTGACAGCAGAAGGGTCAGAGGCCACCCGATGATTCGGGCGGTCTCTCGCCAGACCCACAGGCGGCTCATGGCAGGTGGTTGTCTCGGTCCACTGCCTTGCCGCCCCACCCGTTGCGTCGGGCCTTCACGTCCTTCGCCACCTCGGCGAAGTCGCCCTTCGGCTCAGGCGGGGTGTCGATGTCAGCCACCAACTGCTCCACCCCTTCAGCGGAAGTGGTCGATGCCACCGCCCAGCCGGTCGCCAGCCCCCGGCACGGGTGCTTCTCCCACGCCTTCAACGCCTGCGCTTGCGTGGAATACGGGCCGAACGAAAAGAACAACGGCGTCGAAGTTCCAGTACGGAACGTGATCGAGTGAGTGGTGCGCTCGCCACGCACCCGGTCCAACTCGGCAGCAACCAGCTCAGCCAGCGCCTCGGGGGTGTCGGCCCCGGCGATGAGCAGCGAGGCCAACGCCTCGCGCTCCTTCTTCAACAACCTCATCATGCACTCCGCTGATAGGTGTCAACATGCGCCCTAGACAAAGGGCGCTTGGTCAGGTGAAACAACCCGCAATCGGGGCAGCGGTAGTACCGCAACGGCGTGCCCCGCTGTGCGCTGTAGCGCAGCGCCTTCCTGATCGCCGTCTCCACATCAGGCAGACACTTCTTGCCCGAACCTGGGCAGGTGACGAACCGCTTCACTGCCACTCCCACTGCCACTCCCCGGGACAGGTGGCAGGGTGGTCATCGGCGTGTCGGATGGCGCCCTCCCATGAGGCGAAACCTTCATGGTTGCCGCATCCCCAGCACATCCAAATCCACGGGCAGTGCCAGTGCGAGCTGGGGTTCCCCCAGTTGCTGGGCCACTGCGAGCGACGCACCACCTGCTTCGCCATCACGAATCCTTCCGGCAGACGTGCGACCGCAGAGCAGTAGTCGCCTCTGCCTCAGACTCGAAGTCGAAGTCGTAGCAGCCGTACTCGCACAGATACACGAAGCATCCAGCCTCGACAGACCACTTGACAGTCATCAGATACTCCTTCCATGAAGGAGACTTGGGACACCATCCAGGCCACTGCCGTCCTGGCGATCTTCGGCTACGGCATCTGGAAGGTCAGCGCCCACCTGTGGTTCAGCCTGTTCGGGTGAGCCATAGCCGGCCTCATGCAGCAGCGTGGTCAAGTCGGTCAAGGACACGAGCACGCCCCAGTCACCGACAGACTTCTCGCCCTGGCCGTCTCCACGGAACACCACGAACGGCAGACCGCCACGGGCATCAGCCCGTGCCTGCTTCAGCCAGGCGGTCGGGTTGAACTCCCGACGCGCCTTCACCTCAACAGCCAAACCGGGCATCCCGGTGACATCGACACCGGAGCGACCGGCTCCGGTGCTCTCGGCCCAGACCCACCCGTGGGTGGCGAACCACTCGGCCACCACTTTCTGGCTTCTCATTCCCCTCGCCTTGCGGCTTCCCACGCTTGCCATCACGCCCCCCCGAGGTAGGCGCGGGCGACAGCGAGGGCGTTGCCGTCGTATCGGAGGTCGCACGCGGGGTTGGGGTGCGTCGCTTCCAGCAATCCCGCCGTGTCGTCCAGCCAGTCCGCCACCGCCAGCCATGAGCGGGCCAGGCGATTGCTGTCCCGGCGCCCCACGCTGTCCCACGCGCAGCCGCCCTGGATCAGACTGCACTCCACGCACACGTTGTGCATCGAGCCGCACGGTTCGGGGCAGATCGAGCGGTCGAACCAACTGTCGGTCCAGTCCTCGCACTGACAGGTCATTGAATCGGTGCGAACGACGTGCTCTGAGCGAATCCGCTCCGCTGCTTCACGCAGCGTCTCGGCGCTCACAGGTGCTCCACGAATGAGTAGAACTCCCGAGCCGGAGCAGTCTTATAGTCACACCGGTAGCACTCCAGAGCCCAGTCGCCATGCAGGCGACTGTCTTTGCAACCACCACACGCCAGCGCCGGGGGAAGCCAGCCGCAACCATGCGGCTTGCGGTACAGCACCCACTCGGCAGCACCCTGGCTGCAAGGCTTCTCGTCACTGAAGTCGCAGGGAATCTCTAGCGACCCGAACTCCTCACGGAGCTCCACGGGGAACCGAAGGATCGTTGCCTCAGTCATGCCGCCCTCCCGGATTGCATGTCGTGTCGGGACAGATAGAACGTGCAGCGAGACGGGTCGACATAGAGCGTCACGTACCGCTCGCCACTCGCATCCCCAGGACCGAAGCGGTTCTTCACCGCAGCAATCCGCATCTCGTTGTCGGAACGAGCAATCGAAAGGATCACCTCGGGCAGCTGAGAGACCTTGCCCTGGAGCTTCACCCGCGCAGCGGGCTTGCTGTTGTCTTTCTCGGACTCGCTGTTGTGGTGCAACACGAACACCGATGAACCGGTGATCCGCACAAGGCGCTTCAACGCCTTGGTGGTGTCACGCATCCCCATCCACTCGTTGTCGTTCTCAGGAACGACGTTCATCAGGTTGTCGATGACGATGATGGAAGGGAACTGTCCGTACGCCTCAGCGAACGCCGCAGTCTCCAGCTCCAGGTCGCGGTAGGTGGGGTCCGTCTCGAACACCCACCGGATGTGCGAGAGGTGCGTCAGTGCGGGGGCGTAGTCGACGCCCGCCGCGATACCCGCCTCGATCTGGTCTTGGGTTTCGCCAGTGACCATCGCGGTTGCCCGCTTCATGGACTCGTACTCGTCGGTGTCTGCGGAGAAAAACAATGTGGGTAGACCCATGCGCCCCACCCAGTAGAGGGTCAGCATCGACTTCAGTGATGCTGGGGTTGCCGCGATCATGGTGACGGTGCCGCGTCGCAGGCGGATGCCTGCTTGCTCCAGTGTCGGGAAGACGGTGGGCAGCTGCTGGATGGCAGGCCCCACCCGGCGCTTCGCGCCAGCGAGGGTTCTCACTTCAGCTCGACCCGCTCGTAGCGCTCGGAGGTGAAAGGCAGGTGCAGCTCGCGCCGCCACTTGCCCGTGGCGTGGACGAAGTACCCGCCCCAACCAATGCTGTAGAGCTGGCGGCATGCCTTGCTCCGCACCGTGTCCCCTGGCCCGAACACCTCCACCGGAGGTTTGATCTTCTCAACGGACACGACGTGCTTGTTTGCGACGAACGAGCGCACGTCGTCGGCATCAACAAAGAAGCCGAGGGAGACGGTGCAGTCCACCGCGCCCTCCAGCACCACTCGAACCTTGTCGCCCTCGACGGGCGTGTACTTCTCACTCATGTTGAACCTCTCTACGGATCGCAGTTGATTGGTGCGGCGACCGCGAGGGCGGCGGCATGGGAGCCGCCAACCCTGCGGTCAGAAGCCGACCAGTTGTCCCAGATGAACTCGGAGAAGTGACCGTCGTCCTTGCTGCGCTGGTTGGGGCACGTCCACATCCGCATCGCCTTGCCGGACTTCGCCGTGAACGACTTGAACTGGATGGGCGTGGCACACCCGCCGCAGACCTTCCCCTCCGGGTGAGGCGTGCCGTTGACAGGCCCACCGGCAGCAACCGGTGCTGCCTGCGCCACAGGCGGCTGGCCCCAGCCGTTGTTCTGGGGTGCAGGGGTCGGGGCAGGAGCCGCGACCGGAGCAGCAGTGGGGGTAGAGGGCTGCGCGATGCTTCCGACCGCGCTAGCGCCACGGAGGTTCGCCTTCGCCTGGGCGTACACGTCGTACGGGAACCCGGCCAGGTAGTCGGCCAGCTCCTCCGCAGAGTCGGCGCGGAAGTTCACCATGTCGCCGTCGGTGTCCTTGATGGATGCCTGGAGCTTGAATCCTTCAGTGCTCATTGCTGTCGTTCTCCTTGCTGTTAGGTGTCACATTCAGAGCGAAGCAAGCGGGTCGACACCCGCTGCCTTCGAGCCATTCACAACCGAGCAGTAGTCAGAGACCCCGCACCATGCCTGGCAGTTGTTGGCGGGCTTCGGCAAGAACGATCCGGCGTTGATCCCCGCAGCAGCCTCGGCATACAGCTGAGACATCAGCGGTGCAGTCCACCGCGCCAAAGAGCGCGGGGTGCCATGCGTGCCCTTGTTGGCATCCCAGAAGTAGCCCCACTCGGGGCGGAACTGGGAGCCGTAGGCAATCTCCAGGCCGGTGGCGTAGAGACCAAGCTGCTCATCGAAGTCCGGCAGTCGACCGGACTTGATGTCCAGCACAGCAAGCTGGCCGGACGGCAGCACGAACACGCGGTCAATGAACATCTTCACCGGGATGTCTCCCGGGAGTTTGATGTTCAACTCAATCTCGATGGCAGGGTTGCCGTCGGGGGTGACCCAGATTTCCCAGCCGGCGTTCTCTGCCCGCCAGTCGAGCCACCGTTGGATCATGGCGGGGCCGTTGTCGGCCCACCATTCGGGGCCTTTCTTCCCGCCGTAGGCAGCCGAGGCGCGTCCGGTGAGGGAGTATTGGTCCTGGGTGTAGGACGGGGACTGGTCTTTGCGGTTCTTCAGTTCCTCGTCCCAGCAGCGGGCCCAGAGAGCGGAGAGGTCAGAAGCCATCGGACAACTCCCCAGCGGCGAACCCCAGAAAGATCAAGAGGGCGCCGGTGAGCAGGTTCAGCACCGCGACATCGGCCCACGGGTCGAAGGCAAGCACGCCGAAAAGCCCCAGGTATGCGATGAGGAGGAAGGAGGGTGCTGTAAGCAGACCGACGACCCACAGCACGCACGCGAGCACCGCCAGTGCGCGGCTCATGCCGGCACCCCGGACAGCACCTCGTAGGTGCCGGGATAGTGGTGCTCATACTCCTCCACCGCCGACGCCTTCACGTCGTCGGAGACAAGCGTGGGCTCCACGTAACGGATGCGACGCACTCCGTCGCCGTCGGTGTAGACGATGCCGGTCTTGTCGGTGCGGGTGTTGCGGATGATTTCGCCACCGTCGAGCTTGAACTCGGTGCTGATGCGGTCCAACTCCCCGGGCAGGAACAGCCATGTTTCACCGAGGTTCGCCAGGTTCGCTCTGATGTACTTGCTTCCCCGGTGGCCTTCCACCACCGTGGCGACACAGCCGACGACCGTGGCGACACAGCCGACGACCCGCTGGTCGGGGTCGTCGGGGAATGTGCCATTCACCCGAACCCGATCACCCACCTTGAACTTGCTCATGTCTAACTCCTTCGGTTCTTGCGCTTGCCGCGCTGCTGTCGAGTGGGGGCGGGTGGTCCAACCACCCCGCCACAGGACCGGCACAACCACATGCGCCGGTTGGTGACCCGGGCTTGACCCCGGATCGGTTGGTCCTCCAGGCCGCAGCCGGGGTGTGGACACATCACTTGTGCTCCTTCCAGGAGTCCAGGTCGCAGGTGCTGCACACCAGCGCCCCACGCTTAGAGCGGAACCGGTCTGACTCACACCAGCGGCAGAAGGCTGCGTCTGCCTCGCCTTGCGGCGGCAGCTCCAGGGCGTTCACTGGTCACCCCACTTGATGCACTTGCCGACGAGGATCGCGGTGGCGAGTGCGGCTGCGTAGTAGCCGAGGATGATCCAGACGGCGAAGCTCATGCCGCCACCCCCATGTCCAGGGGGCGGAGCCCCAGCGGTTCGGCCTTTGTGGTGCTGCCGTCCTCAAACACCCAGCCGTGGTGCGTGCGGAACACACGCCCGAGCAGTTCGGTCACGGCCACGTCTCCGGGCTTGAACTCGCGCCCGCTCACTGGTCGATGTCCAATCCCCAAGACCGCAGACCATCACGGAGAGCGGCGTCACCAGACGCCGGCTCCTCATCCTGATAGGTGTCAACTTGGGACCGCTCGAAAGCGGCCAAGTCCAGCAGTTCGGTCGCCCGGTGGACAGCGTTGCCGCCGATAGCGGCCCAACCGGGCCGCTGCTCGACTCGCTTGATCTTGCCCAGCTGGAACGACTTCGGGCAGAACCGGTAGCCGTTGACCGTGCTGTACGACAAGTGCTTCGGCTCGTAGCCGTCGATGCTGATGCGTGTACTCACACGTCCTGCTTCCCGGCGTAGGCCAGGGCCCACGTCATGCCGTAGCGGTAGCCGCTGTCTTCCCTAGTTTCGGTGTAAGCGACTGCGGGTAGGGGGCACTCGGATAGGAGTGCCAGCTCCTCGGGTGACGTGACCAGCGAGAGAGCGGACGGAAGGTCGATGAACTTGTCCGTCAAGACTTCGACCCACACTTCCGGCCCATCGGGCAGGTCGCGGATCGGGCCGTAGATGGTGACTCTGGTCATGCTTCGTCTCCCAACGAGTGCGGAGGAAGTACCTCCTGGGACCCATTCAAGGGTCCCGATTGTTAGATGTCAAGTCGGAGCTACACTGAGATGATTCTGGCTCCGGCCTCCCTGACCGTTACCGAATCGTGATGAAAGAACTTGACAGCTAACAAAGAAGTGCTGTAACGTTGCCTGGGCCGGGGCCCAGTAATAACTAACTACGTAGTAGTTAGTTGCAGTTACTGAACTGGTCTGTTCTGTCAGGACGGGAGCCTTGAAGCTCCCGTCCAACTGTTCCGCTCTCTCCCACTGCAACCGTCCAGCCCCGGGCCCTTCGCCCCGGGGTTTTTACTTTGGCGGTGCAAGGCGCACAGTAGGCACCCCCACCGACAGTGGTGCAAGTCTCAACCACAAAACCACCCGTACGGGCTACCTAGGACTACTCCTTGATGCGATTCAAGTAGTCACGTTTCGGCCCGTTAGTCCACCGGGCGACTTGCACTGACCCGACCCCAAGAGGACCCTTGACGTATACCTGTCAACATCACCAAGGGGTTCCACGATGGTCACCAGCTGCCAAACCTGCGGAGACACCTGGACCGGCACACGCCTGGAGCACTGCGTCGCCGGCTGCCACCGAACCTTCTCCGGCTCCACAGCCGGGGACCTCCACCGAACCGGTGACTTCAACATCCGCAGCGGACCCGACAGGCGCCGCTGCCGCACCGACGAGGAGCTGGCCGAGAAAGGACTCCGGCCCAGGACCACCCCGTCAGGGCTAATCGTGTGGGGACAGGAAGGCCAGAACCCGTGGTCCTGACCCACACGTCAGAAATCTGACGGCCTCCCAGCCCCCTCCTGGGGCTCGGTGCCACTTCGGCACCCCAAGCCGTCTACGGAATGAACATGGTTCTCACAACGAACTCCAAGGTTCACCAAACTTGGAAGAACCTGGGGAACGCAAAAAGAGAGCCCCCCAGTCCGAAGACCAGGGGGCTCTCTGTACTACTTCGTTGGGAGGACTCGAACGTAGCACCGTTAGGTGCCACGATGCAAGATCGTCTTCAGTCCTCCGTGACGTTCTGTCGGGCAACCCCGACACCCAGCACCGACGCAGCCAAGTACAGCCACAACGCCAGCTCCTGCTCAGTCACGCCCACATACAGGCCGACCAGCGGCGCAGCCGCAATCAACACGTCATAGATGCGACGGCGACGACTCGCCGTCAGCTTCTTCTCGGCCATCAGCCAACCTTCCTCAACGTCACATGCACGATTCCGCCAAACCCAGAGCCACCCCGCTGGGGAGCGGGGTTGGTGCGGTTGAAATCAACCGACTCGACGTACGCCGTACCGGCCTCACCGGTCTCGGTGTCGCGGTACTGCACCATCGACATGCCGGCCTCCGCCTCCTCCAGAGCCTCCAGTCGAGACCACGCAGACCGAGGGGCGCCGGCAGCGCGACCCTGATGGGTCTCCGAGTCGAACAGCTTCAACGGCACGCGGATCAACCGCTGCCGCCGAGGCACCGGCAGGGCCCGCAGCTGGTAACCCAGCAGCGCCGGAGACTCACCCCCAGTCGGGGTGAGAGTGAAGCGCAACGCCAGATACTCCACCGGGTTGCCGCCGGCAGCAGACCGCAGGTCCAGGTCAGCGGAAGCCGGCGCAGTGATCGTTCCCACCGAGACGCTGGCTCCGTCCGGCAGCACAGCCGAGACGGCCACCTGCCCGACACCCTCCACCTTCACCTTGACCTCGTTGAAGAACTTCGGCTCCAACGTGCCGAGACGATGCAGCGCAGTCTGCACATAACCCGACGCCGCCAGCGTCGGTGCTTCCGCCAGAAACCCGAGACCGTCGAAGGCGTACAGCCGCAGCGCCGGAGAGACAGTGACGCCGAGTGCGCCACCGGCAGCAACTTCCCGGCGACGCGCGAACGGCGCGGTCGACTCTCCAGCCGCCATCGCCAGGTTCAACACGAACACCGACGGTGCGGTGTCGCCCACCTGGCGACCCACCACATAGGCAACGTCACCCAGACCGTTGATGCGCCGCGAGGCAGAGAAGTCCCCCCGGATCACCGGGGAGCCGTAACCGATCTCCCCGCTCGGGCCCACCTCAGCGACCCGCACCCCAGCGTTGGAGCAAATCACCAGCTTGCCCAGATAGAAGTAGAGCGAGCTGATGACCTCGCCCGTCGGCAGCGTCCCTGCCACCACTGGCGTGGTGAGCAGTGGGATGTCGCCCTGGGCGTCCGGGGTGAGCGCATAGATCACGCCACCCTTGGCGAGATAGATCGGGCCCGGGGACTCCGCCATGCTCCATCCGGCACCCGACTGGCGCGAAGACCAGAAGATGTGCTCGTTCGCCGTGGTGCCACCCACGGCAGTCAGCTGGAAGAACCGCCCCAGGTCATCGACCGCGAACAGTCGGCCCTTCGCCCACCAAGTGTTCACCCAAGAGCGACCGGCCAGTGGTTGCCACAGGATCATCCGGTCACCCAGACCGACTGTCTGAGTGAACTGGGACCGGGAGGCGTTCGGCGTCCCGGTCCACTGCCACGTCGGGTTGTCGTGCGGGTTCACCGACGGGCCGGTGAAGTCGTTGGTCAACGACAGTTCACGGAAAGCGAACGACCCGGCCAAGCCGGTGCCCATGTCGATCACGACAGTTGCTGTCGTGCCCGCAGCGACGAAGGTTGTGTCCACCTTCGCAGCGGGGCCGTCATGCAAAACAGCGCCATTGACCCGCAACTCCCAGTCACCACTAGCCGACTGGCAGTCCACGATGATCCGGTAGGTGGAGCCGTTGGTCAGCCCCACCACCTCCACGGTGAACGTGTGCGGTCCACCAGAAGGCTCCACGGCTTCGCTCTCATCGAACGCGAGCAGTAGCGAACCGTTCTGGTGGGTCGCATCCACCTCGGCACTAGATGTGCCAGTGGAGCCACCCGCGTACCAGCGCGGGTTCGTCCAGTAGTTGGTGACCGTGGACGTAATCTCCTGCGGCCCCTCCACTGCCGCAGAGGTCGCGTAATACAACCCCGTCCCGGAGGTGGTGATCGCCAAAATATTGCCGCCCGACACCGGGGCGTAGGTCGCCCCCGGTGCGCTCGACACGAACCGCAGGCTCCCGCCCACTAGTGCGAACACGCCGGCAGCGGACGTGTTGAAGTCGCTGCCGCCCACGGCGTCAGTGACGCCGGACAAGCCGATGCGGGTCAGGCCCGCATCCAAGCGCACCTCGCCAGGCTCCCACGGGTTCACCCCAGAGGAGTCCTGGAAACGGTTCAGCACCTCCTGGCCGTCCAGCACCTCGTAATACTTGATGCCTGCGCCCTCATGGAAAGACATCTGCCCCCGGGTCCACCAGCCCGCAAGGGACTGGTCGCCCACCGTCGGGGTGGTGTCCATCTGCTCCTTGCGGAACGGCGCAGTCGCCCGCTCATACGGGCGCTCCGCAGAGATGGCCTTCTGGAATCCGAGGCCGTTGATGAAGAAGTTGTCTGTCACCGCGACCTCACCGTCACGCTCACCGGATGCGCCTGACGCAGCCGCTTACGCTCCGACTCCAACTCCAACAGATACCGCTGGTACAGCTGTGTCGACAGTCGGGCCGCCGAACCGATCTGGTTGCCTTCCGAGGCTTGCCACGACTGAGCCGTGTCCGCCTGAAGCCGCGCAGCATCCGCGAACGACAACAGCGACGAGCACGCCATATAGACCACGGCAGGGCGGGCAGTAGCCCGCAGGCCCGACACCGTGAAGTCGTCACTGTCACCAATCGCAGACGGCGACACCATCAAAGACACCCGCACTGTGCGGCCGGGGGCAGGCTGCTCGCCCAACGTCACCGACTTCCCCGTCGAAGACTCCGGGTCGGTCGGGTTGAACCGGTAGCGCCGCAGCACCTGCGGCTCCTTCGAGGGGCCAATCGTCTCAGCCACCACCGACAGAACCCGCTCCGTCGTCGCAGGCACCTCATAGGTGTTGCGCGAAACGTTGTAGTTGAACGACACCGCATCCACCCCGAACAACGTCGGGTGAGTACCGGCGATAGCGTCGTTGATCGCCAGCTTCACATCCAGCCGAGTCCACGCAGGGTTCGCCTCAACACGAGCACCGCCGCCGTGACCGACGGCAGCAGTGCCACCCCAGCCTCGCCCGTCCGGGGCGACAGTGAGTGTGTTCGTGCCGGTGTCCACCGACTCGACCCACACCAGCTCGTCGCCAGCCTCGGCCACCCCTGGGGAGAACTGGGAGGCATCAGTCACCGACCACACAAGGTCGGTGGCATTCACGGCAGCAGACAAGTAGGACGCACGCGGATGCGTCAGGCCGTAGCCGTACAGGCGACGCAACACCTCGTCAGCCACACCGTTGAGTGTCACCATCAGACCTGACTCGTTCCCGCGTCCCAGGCGGAGCCCGCCAGTTCGCTGATCTTCACCGCACGCTCCACATCAGCCCGGCGTGTGGACGCCGGCTGAATGCCCTGGGCCCGAGCCGACTGGTAGGCGTCGAGCCCACGGTCGGCTCGCTTGTTCTGGGTGTAGTCGTGTCCGTCGGCAGACCGACACCAGCCCACCTTCATGTTCTTCGCCCGCATACAGGCACCGAAAGACTCATGGTCTTTCGTGCGGCATGAGGACGTGCAGTTCTGCCCGAGCGGCATGTCGCCTCCGGTTGAGAGAGTGAACGTGGGGTAGGTGAAGGGTGCTGCTTATTGGTCAGTCAGTCCGGGACCGAGCAGCTCAGAGTTCGAGCACGGTTAGGCTCCGGTCGCTGAACAGCGAGCGGACCTGCACCCCGTTGCTGGTTGACATCCAATGGAGCTCGAAAGTCTGGTCCACGAGGTTCAATGGATCCACGATCGCCCACCACACCATCGGGAAGTAGTCGGTGGTCGTCGGCTTGATCGTCCACGTATTGCCGGGGACCGCCGAACCGTTGCGATACAGGGTGAAGCGGCCCTCCACGTTGGCAGCGGACATGGACACGGTCGCCTTGATGAGCACGAGCATTGGCCGCATGCGGGAGGGCACCTTGACTCGCATCTCTGGCATGAGCGCTTCCGTGAGCCCAGCGTAGACCGGCGACGAGGTCGTAATCACAGAGCGGTGCAGCGTGCGCGGTGTACCCGAAAACGCCTGAGGGGTGGCCTGGGGGCTGGGCACGAACCGCGCGCCGCCCTGTCGGACATGGCCGAACACAGAGGCGTAGGAGGATGCCCCCGGTCCCGTGAAGTCCACCTGGTTGACCGTGAAGGCCACCAGGCCGTCAGAGGCGCGCACGTGAAGGTTTCGCAGCGCCGTGAAGTCAACGACGGCGTCGGGGACTCGCTCGGCGGCGTACAGCTCATGAACCTTGTCGTCCGGCGTGACAGCCCACAGACGCACGGCACGGTCCTCCTCGTCACCGAAGTTCACCTCTACGACGCCGCCAATGAGGATCGTTCCGTCCGCCATGTGCGCCGTGTACCAGCCTCCGATGGGGAGGTCTCCAGCGACCTCGATCACGGTCCCTGCGAGGTCGCTGGGGTGAGCCTTGAAGATCGCAGGCTTCCGGGCGGGCGCTCCGCCCGCACCGTCCTGAATCCAGTAGAGCCACCCATTTCGCTCAGTGAGCCCCACGGCCCGCCAGATTTGCGCGTCCGGGTCGGGAACGGCGGGCGACTTCCGCACCCAAGCGCCGGACTCCCAGCGCCAGAATCCACACTGGAGGTGATTGTCCCCGGTGTAGAGCCACAGCCCGGAGGGCAGCGACTTGATGCCGTGAATGTGTCGGATGGTCGGCTGCGGGTCACCTGCGTCAGAGGTGGCGAAGGTTGAATGGACCGTCCACGTAACGCCGTCGTCGGTAGAGGCGTAGACCTTGTTCCCCCCGCCGCCGTAGCGGGCGGCATAGAGCGTTCCACCCGCGTCCTGCGTGAGGCCCTCTTGAAGGATGCCCACTCCGGGGTCGAGTCCGCTGACCTGAGCCCATGTAGCGCCGGCGTCAGTTGAGCGGTACAGCCTCCCGCCGTTGGAAGAGCACAGCCACGCACCTGCTGCGGTGTACCACAAGTGGCCGGGAGTGTTGTCGGGGTCAACAACACCGATGGTGGTCCACGTCTTGCCCGAGTCGGTTGAGCGCGCGATGGAGGACCCGGCCGCCGAGCCGAGCACGGAGGCGATCATGTCCCCCGACCCCGGCTCAAAGTTGAGGAAGGCGTAGCCCTTGATCGTGTCGACGTGGGCGAACCCCAGCGGCGGCGCGAACTGGGCCGACGCGGGGGCGGCGGTGCGCGCCACCGGGGCGGCGTCGATGCCTGCCACGATCTCGCCCGTAAGTGCGCTCTCGGACAGGCGACCTTCGGTCGTCAGGGCCTCCAGTGAGGACGCTCGCCCGTCAAGCAAAGACGTTGCCGATTCCAGGTCGGAGGTCCGCCAGTCGAGAACGAAGGCGAGGCCGTCGGCGTAGGACTTCGCCTCGGACTCAGCGGCGTCCGCCTTCGCGGCGGCGCCAACCTCTGTCTCGACACCGACCGGCAGCTGCCCATCGGGCAGCCTGCCCCCGGAGTCCAGGCCGGCGACGCCCATCGGCGCGCCGATGATGTCTTCAGGCACCTTCGATCCGAGCGCGAGGTTGCTTCGAGCAATCGCGTCAGCCGCTGTATGGGCTGCGGAGTTCGCGGTGGACACAGCAGCCGACGCCTTCGCGTCGGCGTTCTGAGCAAGCCCCCGCAAGCTCTCTACGCTGCTATTCAGCTCGTCGTCCCAGTCAGCCTGACCGCGAGTTGGAAGTCCGTAGGTCACAGTCCATACCCCTGATGTCCGTACGGCGCTTCGCCGTAACCAAGATCAGGCACGACGGTGAACCCGTCGGCCCCCAACTGCTGCGCCACCTCGTCGGACACGACGTAGGTGCGCCCGCCCTGAAACCACTCGACGCCCTCGGTCAAGCCCTTCAGGTCACCGATCCACGGCACCGGAGTCAAGGTGAAGACGCCATCGGTCTTCACCACAGACTCGCCGGCCTGGACCTGGAAGCGACCCCAGAAATGATCCGACGACGACTGCCCCCGTGTAGGGGGAGTGAACGTCGGCATCTCAGACCTGCTTGCGCTTCTGCTTCACCGCGATGGACTCAGCCTCGCGCACAGCGCGGGCGAGCTTCCTGCGCCGACCACCCTTGGCGATAGCCAGGGCCTGCTCCAGCAGAACCAGCGCCTTGTCCACCCGGGCACCCCGGGTCTCCACTGTGACGAACGTGGGCAGCCACGGACGCACCGAGTTCTCAGCGAAGTCGGTGCCCAGGATCGACACATGTAGGTGTGTCGTGTGTGCGTTGGCGCCGCTGTACTTGACCTTCTTGAAGCCAGTGCTGCGGCTATAGATGTGGCCGTTGAAGATGATGTAGTAGACCCGCGAGTCTTTCTTCAGCCGCTTCAGCAGCGCGAATGGGCGGATGCCGTCGCGGTCGATGTCGACCGCCCGGACCACCCCACGGCGTGAGCCGGGGGCAGCCCAGTCAGGGTTGTGGTCGGACTTCCTCGCCGCGTGCGACGGGTCACCGATCCACCCGTCGCTGGTCTTGTCACGCTTAGGCCACTTCTGGTTCACCTCATCACGAAGCTTCACCAGAGACGGGGCAAGGAAGTACGACACAACAGGCTCCCTAAAGGTGCGGGGCGATCTTGCTGAAAACGGGGCCCGACGCTGCGGCAACCCCCAGGAGCACCCAGCGGAACCGCTCCAACGTGCGGAGCCGTTCCTCGTGATCGGTGCGTTGCTGGATCAGTACGTCCAGCTTGGTGTCCATGACGGCGAGACGTTCGCCCACCGTCGTGGGCGTAGAGGCATTGGTCATCGGCCCTCCATCAGTCCGACCGGACGGTGAGGGACGGGCCCCGCGAAGGGCCCGCCCCCGAACCGTCACGATCAGGCGTTGATCGAGGAGCCCGACTCCAGGCGCCACAAGCACGCCTCACGGAAGCGAGCCCAACCAAGGAAGCCGTACCAGCCGAGCGGCTGGAAACGGTTCAGTCGGTCAGGCACAACACCCACACGAACCTCCGGCTCGACCACGACACCCTCGGCAAGAGCCTCCTTGCCGGCGAAGACGGTGCGGTACACCTTGGCCTGCGCGGTGCCCGCGCCAGCGCCGTCAAGGTCCACGCCGTCGGCGGCGACCTTCATGCGCGCCGACTCCTGGAAGTAGACGCCCTGGTAGACACCAGTGACGCCCGGCCAGAAGACGCCCGGAGCGGCGTACTTGTGCGCCTCCATCCAGCCGGTGTTGCCGACCTCGCGACGGAGGTCGTGAGCAACGTCGGGGTGGATGCCACACCAGTACAGGTCCGCAAGGCGGGCAGGAGCGCCAGCCGAACGGAGCTTGGTGACAATGGTCCGCACGTCGTCAGACGTGATGACATCATCGTTGTCCACCGTGGCGGTGGACGTGGCGGTACCGGCGTAGCGGACGTTGGTGCCAGCCGACACCACGTCACGCACCAGCACGTCCAGCGAGTCCCGCATGTTGTGAACAACACGGTCACGCTGGTACGGGTCGATGTCGTGGAACGACGTGGCCCCCACCTTGACGGTGGAGATGGTGGCGTTGCCGTACTCGTACGGCGTCAGGGTGACAGCCGTCGGGTCGGGCAGGGCCACGAAGTCCGGGTCCGCCGTCTCCGACAGCGGGGTGGTGGACGGAGCCAGGTCCGACGCCGTGTAAAGGGCGATAGACGAACCGGGGCGGTCCACCTGAACGGGGCGGGTGTCCGCGAGGGTACGGAGAATCGGCTGGTGCCGAAGCTCCGCCCGCACGTACATGTCAAGAGCGGTCTTGACGGATGCCGGGAGGGTGGAGGTGGAAATGAAAGCGTCAGCCATTGGACGCAGACCTCACTTCTAGCGAGAGATGGGCAGGGAGGTCACAGCCCGTGCTGCTCGAACAGGGCAGCAACGGCGGCACCGTCCATGTCGGCGGTGATGAGTTGCTGCACCTGCGCCAACTTCGTCATGTAGGCGTCACCGCCAGCGGCGGCACCATCCAACGAACGAAGCTGACCGTAGGGGGCAGCCGGATCGGGCTGCCCACTTGCAGCGGGCTGTGTTCCCGGCTCCGTGGAAGCCTTCGCGTAGTCGTCGCCGTTGGCCTCAATCCACTCGGTGACCGCCTCAGTATTGAGGGGGTCAACCTTGTCGGAGAGGAGGGCAGACTTCACTCGCTCGGGGTTCTTGAAGCCGGTGAGCACACCGGACAGTGCGGATGCCTGCATCTGCGTACGGAGCGTGTCGCGCTCCGACGAGATGTCTTTCAGGCGGTCCTGAAGCTTCTTGTAAGCGTCACGAAGGGCACGCGGGGTGTCCGCGTACTCGTCGCTGTCAAGGTCGATGTGCTCGATTGCGTCACTCACTAGTGACCACTCCATTCAGATGAGCGCACGCCGAAACACCTCCGTGGAGGGCGGAGGTGTTGCTCGTGCTACCGGTCTTACGGATTCACTGGCGTGGGGCCGGTCGGTCCACGCAGGTCTTGTGGGCTGGAGTGCCGCATCGCGGGCACGTCACAGCAGTCGGGGGCACGTCCTGTCCGCACCAGCAGACACCGCGCCCCATTCCTAGAACTGCCCAGCAGCCCGGTCACGGGCCAAAGTGCGTCCATCAAGCCCGGATCGCCCAGAGAACGCGGCGCGTTCCTGGGACGCCAGGCCGTGGCGCTTGCGGGCAGACTGGCCGTCGGCCTCGAACACTTCCTGTTCGTAGTCGCGCTGGTCGAACGTGGAGCCGTAGATGTCACCCAGCGTCTGGAAGGTGTGCAGGCCAGCCTTGATGGAGCCATAGCCACGGATCGCATCACCCTCGGTGACACCGAGTTCCGCCAGACGACCGGCGTACTCCTCGTCCACACCGAGGTTCTGGCGACGGGCCGCTGCGCTCAGCAGCACCGTCTGGTACTTGCGCTGGATCAGTGGAGCCGCACGGTTCGGGTCCATCATGTAGGCGAGCAGGTCGCCCTGCCCCATGCCCATCGCACGCAGCTGGTCCTTGATGGCCGAGTCCTCACGGTTGGCGAGGTCGGAGTACGCCTGGGCCCGCTGCTGCAACTCCGCAGCGGACACCTGGTTGCCGATGAAGCCGGCGAAGTCCGAGGGGTCGTCGTAGAACCCCTCGGGCAGACCGTAGTTGCGGAGCACCTGGGCGTAGGACCGCTCGACCGCCAGATACTCGGCGGGAGTCAGCACGCCGAGTCCGCGCTGACGCAGCATCTCGTTGCCCGCGAACCGCTGCTTCCACTCGGCGGTGTTCTGGAGCTCCAGCATCACCGACGCCTGATCGGTGATGCCGCGCTCGATCAGCTTCCGCAGCACGCTCGAAAGGGAGCCGAGGCCGTACTGGTCCAGCATCTGGCGCATCACGTCGTACGCCGACTGGTTCCAGTCGATGCCCGGAGTCTCCGGCGCGGGCGCAGGCGTGGGTGTGGTAGGCGTCGGGGTCGACGGGGTGCCGGTCGGCGGAGGGTTCAACCCCACCGCCCCGCCCAGGGGTCCGGTGACCATCCGTGGCGGCTGCACGATACCCATGTCGGTTCTACCGGAGCCAGCCAGCGCCTTGGAGATGAACGACTCGGAGAACCCGATAGCCCGCAGCTGCCCAGGGGACAGCTGTGACGCTCCCCCAGAGTTGTCCTTCGTGCCCGTCAACCGGGCCACGATCTGCGACTTGTCCAGGCCCCGCCTCTGAAGGGCTCTAATGCGGTCGTATGCCATTAGGCCAGCACCCCCATGTCACGCAACAGCCCAGCGGTCAACGAAGCCATCTCCTCGCGGGCGTTGTCGGTGTACTGCCACCTGTTGTCGTTGCGGATCGCGTCCTCGAAGTCACCCAACGAAATCGTGGTGGGACGCCCCTTGTCGTCGCGTGCCGACAGCACGCTCCGCAACAGCTTGTCGTCCAGACCCACCGCCGAAGGCGACAACTCCAACCGCTCCGCCAGCATCTGCCGGTACGGATCGACCAGTTCCTGGATCGTCATGCCGGCGTCGATCTGTGTAGAGAACGCCTGGTACTGCTGCTTCGCCAATTCCCGCACCCGGTTGGTGACACCCTCCAGGGTGTCGTTGCCAGCCACCAGGCGCTTCACCTGAGCAGCCCGCCACTGCGGGCCCAGCTTCAGCCCGTAAGCCTCGGCCAACTGAGCGATCTGCCGCTCCGACTCAGCAGCGGTGCCACCAAGATTCTTCTTGGTGAGTAGCTGCTTGAAGTTGACACCCTTGGACATGTTGTCCATGAGCTGGGCTTGGGTCCAGCCCATCGTCACCGCAGTCTCGGACCAAGCCATCATCTGCTTGCGGTTCATGCCGGCGGAACCGAACATCGACTGCCAGGTGTCCCGCACCGTGGCGAACATCTGATTGACGTTCGCCTTGTAGGTGGCGGGGTCCGAGGTCTTCTGGATGATGGCGTTACGGACGTTCGCCGAGTTCTTCTTGAACCAGTCGGTGGACCGCAGTTTCGCCACGAACCGGTCGGGCGCCCAGTTGTTCCTGGTCGCCTGCCGGAACAGCTTCATCAGCTCCGGGTCGGACTGGAGGAAGCCCAAGGCAAAACCGTAGTTCTGCGCCATCTCCTCGCGGCTGAGCGTGTCACGCTCGGGTGCGTTAGGCATCCAGTCTCCTACCTAGAGAGGCGGATTCCCCATCCGCCCTTGAACACGCTGTCAATCGAGTCGACCTTCACCGCGCTGCCAGGGCGCGGTGCGTGAATCACCTGACCGTTGCCCACGAAAATTCCGATATGGTCAGCGCCGTTGTTGCGTGATGAGTTGTCGATAGCGACTAGATCGCCAGGCTTCAGAGCATCAAAGCCGACCCGCTCCCCAGAGCGAGCCTGGTCCGCAGACAGACGCGGAAGGTTGAACCCCCGCTCCCCATACAGCAGAGCGATCAGCCCCGAACAGTCCACGCCGCTGTAGGAGGTGCCGCCCCACACGTAGGGCGTCCCCAGCATCTCCCGGGCCGCAGCAACAATCTCGTTACGCCAAGACTCCTCACCACTGAACGTGGTGGTCGTCGTGGTGACGCCCAGGTCTTCCAGGCTGGGCATCTGTAGATGCGCCAGCTGGTTCTGCGGCTGCTGACCGAACGACATGGTGCCGAGGCCAGACTCAACAGCAGACGCCTCGCCGAGACCAACGTCGTCGGCGGACATCGCGTCCAAGGCCGACCCGTCTACCGCAGCGACAGCCTCGGTCGGGTCTGCCGCAACAGGGTCCGGCTTCAAGTCAGCCAGCAAGTCGTCCAGCCCGGGGGACGCACCCAGCGTCCCCGCCTGCGGCGAAGCCACCGAGCCCATGAGTTCCCTCATGGCCTTCTCGTGCTTGGCGTAAGCGTCCGGGAAGCCCGACCGCTGCACCGCCTGGGCTGCCTGCGTGAGCGACATCGAGTCGCGTCCCGACAGGGACAGCAGCCCCGGGTTGGTGCCGGCCCCCTTGAAGAAAGCCTGCGCCGCATAGCGCGGGTCACGAATCTGATCGACCGTTCCCCACGCCATCGACGGACGCTGCTGGAACAAGCCTTGCGAGTCGCGGTCCCCGTAGTTCAGGTTCCGCAGCCCACTTTCCTGGGCAGCCACCATCAACGCGATGAGCACGTCACGGTCGGACGCTCCGAGGGAGCGGCCCACCTCTGCGATCAGCGCCGCGTTTCTGCGCTGCTCGTCATCCCACGCCATCAGACATCACCGATAGCCCCGAGGGCACCCAGCGTCGCATTGAAGAAAGTCGTGGCCGACTGGTACTCAGCCCAGTCCGGGTCGGCCTGAGCTTCCTGCTCAGCCGACCGCATCACATCGGCACCAGTCCACCCACCCGTGGTGGTGGAGTCAGCCTCGACAATCTCACCAGCCTGGTACCGCTGGATCGTCTCGGTGATCGACGGGTTCCGTGCAGCCGACTGGTTCATGCGGAACGTGAAGTCCCGCACCTCGTCGTCGCTGGGGTCACGCCCCAGCTGCTGCGCCAGAACCTGCTGCATGACCTGCCAGCCTTGGCCCTCAGTAATCTCACTGACCGTGCGCTGCGTCGTGGTCTTCGAGCCGGACTCGTAGTCCACAAGGGAGCCCGCAGCAGCGGACTCCGACTTATGCATGTCCAGCACATCCCACGGCGTCACCTTCTTGGTGCCACCCGACAGCGAGTAGATGTGGGCGGCTCGGTTGACGAGCCCGCCCCACACCTGGGTCATCGTGTCGAAGTCAGTGACGTTCAACCCGGCTTCACGCATCTTCTTCATGGCGTCGAGAATCTTCTTCTCGTCCCACATGTATGGACGGTTCTGCGCGTGAGTGAGCGTCGCCTCGACCGGCTCCTCGTACACACCGAAGTCCTCGCCCAGCGCATCGGCGCGACGGGGGGAGCCGGCGTTCGGGTCGTACATCGACTTGGCTTGGCGCTTGCGGCCACCCAGGTACACCATCGGCTCGCCGTACTGCGAGTAGTGCCCTTGGGCACGGCGGGTCACCCAGGACGGGAGCTGGTCCCGCCCGGAGGCGGCACCCTCTGCCTGCACTTGGGCGATCAGGGCGTTCATGTCCAGTAGCCCGCCAGAGGCGGAGGGGGCGGGGGCATTGCGGACCCCGCCACTCGCCGCACCCCGGATCACCGACAGGAGCGCCTGCGCCGGACGCTGGAGGGCGTCCGCGATGGGCCTGTCAATCTGGTTCACCATCAGCCGACCTCTCCTGTCAGGAGCGGGTCGCGCTCCAACAAACCCTGGAACCAATACTCATCGAACTCGGTGTTCGACTCGACAAGCTGACCGACCACCCGGGTGAACTCCTCCATGACCGGAGCCATGTCCTGGGCGTCCGGGGAGAAGGTGAGCCCCGCCTCGCGGCGAGCCTCCATGTACTCCAGCACCTGGGCGCGGGTAGCGAGATACTGCTGGAGCACCCGCACATCCCCGCGCATGGAGTCCTTGCCGAGCTTCGACTCGAACGCCACACGCTCCAGGTCGTCCACCAGAGAGTCGAACTCGTTCGGGTTGAACGAATCCCACTCCTCGCCCCAGGCGTAGTTCTCGGCCTTCAGTTGCTCGACGGCTTCCCGTCGAGCCTGCATCAGCACCTCCGACTCGCGGTAGGTGGTGAGCCCTGCCTGCTGTGCAACAAGGTCAAGCTGAGCGGTGAGGCCCGCGTAGCGGTCCCACCCTCGCTTCACCTGATGCTCGATCTGCGCCGTACGCGGGTCGTCGTTCGACAGGTACGTCTCCGAGTCACCCGGTCGAACCCGCTGGTTCATAAAGAACACGCGGGCTTCGGGCGACCATTCGCCCTTGCCGTCGGCACCCATGACGCCCTTGTGCAGCCGGTAGTCCACCTTCCCCAACAGGGGACGGTGCTGCTTGAACGCAGACACCGCCTCGATGGAGATGTCGATGCCGGTCGGGTTGTTGAACGTCGAGTAGATGAGCGGCATGTATGCCTCGCCGTACCGCTCCTTGAACTTCTCGATAGCCCACTCGTATCCGTAACCCTTGTCTCGGGACAGGTCACTGATCTGTCGCCAAGCGTTAGTGATGGCTGCGTACTTCGACCCCGGTTGAGCCGGGGCCGGAGAGAACATGTTGTTGGCGAACCGAAGCCACATCTCCGTGTTGGTCAGGCGACCAGCGCGGACCCGCAGCTCCTCAGCCTCAGACTCCGTGGGTTCCCTGCCGTTCTCCAACAGGAAGTCCGTGGACATGTCCGAGATGTTCTGCCGCCACCGGGTGTTGTACTCCCGGTTGCCCTCGCCCTGCACCGCAGCCATGAACCGCTTCAACGTGGCAGGCCACAGCACATCGGTCGGAGCCCCGGGCGGGAACGGGTTGAACACCCGTGCCACCCGAGCAATCTCCTCCTCGTTGGCGTACTTCGCTGCCAGATACTCGGCAGGGAGCGACACCACAGGACCGGCGCCCGGGTTCATCAACCCGCCCTGGAGGACGAGGTTGAACGAGTTCTCCCCGAGCGTCCACTTGGAGATGGACGTGGGGTCCATGACGATCTTGCGACCGTCCTCCAGCTCGAACGTCTCGATCTTCTTGCCGCCCCAAGCGGCAGGCCACTGGAGCAACAGACGGTGGTCGGTCGAGATACCTTCGCCGGACTCGACCAGCTCACCCTCGGAGTTGACGACAAGCTCCAACTTGCGGGGCATGTCGAACGCCTGCTGGAAGCGGCGGATGATCGACGGGTCATCCCCGACGATCCGCCACCAACGAGCCAGCGACTCCTGGTGCGCCGCGAAAAACGGAGACACGAACCGCATCACATGCGCCGCACTGGAGTGCGCCGAGATGTCGAACAGGGTGCGCTTCAGGTCGTGCATCGCCATCTTGCGCGCCTGGGCCATCACTCGCTGACGGTCAGCCTCGGTGAACCGAACCGGCCCACCAGACTTCCGCTTCGCCAGAGTGAGCAGCTGGTGCTGCTCCTGGACGTGCACCTTGTACATCGAGTTGAAGTACGGGTGGCGGGAAAGCCGATCCGTCGGCGTCTCCGCCAGGGCCTTCATCACCCGATTCATCGCCTTGCCGGCCATCGTCACCGCAGCAGAGATGCCGAGGTTGTCGCCAACCACAGCACCATGCACGGCGGGCCCCATGTCGGGCCCGACCGTCTTCCGCAACGTCGCGGTAGTGACCTGACCTTTGGCGACCTGCTCGCGCAGCTCCGCCGTCGGCAGGTAGTCGTCCACCAGTTGCTGGATGCGGTGACCCCAATCTTCGGGGTCGTGCGCGAAGTGCGGCAGCCGCTCCCGCAGATGCTTCTGCTGGGGCTTCCCCAACCACTTCACGAAGTCATCGACGTTGCCGCCGTTGACGAAGTGCATCGCAGCCTCGGACTGCCGGAACTGGAAGTTCACCGCCGAAGCCCACGCTTCAAGGTGACCGCGCTCCCCGGGCTGCACGATGCGGTGCGACCGGTTAGCGGTCAGCCCCATGTAGGAGGCTTCCTCGCCGGTCTGCAACACCGCGTCGAACGTGGCCTGGGAGCGCGATGCCTCACGCATCGCCTCACCGGACGGGGTGGCGAACGCGCCGTCGTACTCGACACCGTTCAGCCGGAACGACTGGGTGCCGACAGTCTTCTTCGGCGCCTTCTCGAAGTCAGCAAGCTGCTTCTCCAACTCGCCTGCACGCTTCCGCAGCTCCGACGGGGACTCGTCGGGCAACTGCTCCAGCAGGTTGTTGCGGGCAGACTCTTTCTCCGCCAGCCACTCCCGTGCCTCGCGCAGTTTCGCCTGCGACTCCGGGCTGCCGTCTTTCTCCCACTGGTTGACCCAGTACCGCTTCTTGTTGATCGAACGGTGCAGGGACCGCGCCTCGCGGTACAAGTCGTCGTAGCCGGCAAGGCCTGCCGCCTCCGCCTGGTCCAACAACTCCCGACGCTGGAAACGCATCTGGGCCGCAGCCACAGATGCCTCCCGGTTGCGGGTAACCTTGTTGTACCAGAGGTTCTTGGCAGCCTCGGTGCCGTTGTCGCCATAGAACGACATGGCGTTCAACTGGGTCCAGATACGCATGTGGTCGTCCATGACCACACGGATGGGGTAGCCCAGGCGCATCAGCACCGAGAACTTCCACACCCGAGTGCCGGTGGCAGCCACGTCCAGCAGCATGTCGGTCGCGGCACGCCGCGCCTCCAAAGCCTTGGCGACAGCCGAACCAGCCGGAGCCTTCATGCGGGACAAGCGGTCAATCTCGTACTCGTTCTCACGCCACGCACGAGACATCCGAGACAGGCGCGACCCTTCACGGGACAGCGCCTTCTCCGCCAGGTTCACGTCGACCATCGGGACGACGTTGCCCAGCTGGGTCTCCAGCAGCGGCAGTGCCACAGGCACGCCGTCGTCGCTGATCTGGTCCACCCGCAGGGACCACTTGGAGTCCGTACGGGAGGCAGCGGCAGTCGCCTGGTCCACAGCAGAGTCGGCCACCCGGGTGCCGAGAGCGGCACCGGCAGCGGGGTCCATCTGGGTGGCCGCGTAGGCGCGGCCCTTGGCAGCAGTCAGCCGAGCAGAACGGTGACCGTTCTGGCGCATCATCAGTTCCTCGATGAAGCCCCGGTCAATCTCCTGACCAACCTTCTCGCTCCACCGCTCAGCCAGCCGCTTCATCGACAGGTTCTCGGCCTTGACGATGATCCGCTGGCGCTCCGCCTCGTTCCGGGCGAGCGCGGCCTCGGACAGCACAGCCATCCGGTTGGCGTCATCGACCTGCGCGACTCGCATCATCGAGTCGAGCTGGATGGTGGAGCCGTCCCAGTCGTGCAGGTTGGCGATGCCGTGGTACTGCGAGGTGCGGAGGGCGTTGATGCCCTTCGGCAGCGCCTTCGTCCACGGCGAGGCAGCGAGGCCGACAGTGTTGACCACCAGCAGCGGGATGCCGTAGGCACCCTTGGCGTAGATGGTCGACGCCGACTCCTGTCGTGCGCGGAGCACGGTGCCAGGCTTGCGGGCAACCTCAGCGGTCTTGGTGACCACAGTGTCCAGTGCAGCGTTGCCGGTGTTCGCTGTGCCGTCCCCGATGAGGGCGCCCTTGCCCTGCTCTCGACCGAGGGCCCTGCGGCCCGTGGCGCTCGTACCGGGAAGCTCCTTCAGCCCACCAGCAAGCTCGGACAGAATGCGCTGACGCGCCTCCCAGCCGGTCACGAACTCGTCAATAGCCTTCTCGGAGTTGAGGTTCCCGAGCTGGCGCTCCAGGTCGGCAATGAACGCCGGGTTGGTGCGGGCCGACGGAACCAGCGCCTGAGTCTTCAGCTCCAGGGTGGTGCCACGCAGCATGTTCTTCAACTGGTCAGCGATGTGACCGGCGTCGACAATCTCCGACTCCAGTCGCTTGATCTGCGACTCGTCGCCAGCAGCGACCGCAAGGATGCGGCGCTGGGCGTTGCGGGCCTTGACCTGGCCCTCCAGCACAGCCCTGCGACCGAACTCCTCCGGCACCTCCGATAGACGCCCGGCGTCAGCAAGCAGGCCAGCGATGGCGCGACCATTGGTGGTGCGCGCCAGTTCCGGGGAGCCAGCGAAAATCTCGGCAGCGTTCAAGGGGCGACCGCCGTCGCCCGCCTCGTTGATCCACCGCAGGTAGTTCTCCGTGCGGGTGGAGATGTCCGTACGCTCAGTCCACTTCCCGCCGAAGACGGGAAGGCCAAGCTTCTCCGCCTTTGCGGTGTGCATCCGGTCGAACAGGTCGACCCGCTCCTCGGGGGAGAGGGCTCGACGTTGCGCCTTCGCCTTGACGGCGGAGGCACCCTTGCCGACCACGATGCCGGGGTCGAGATACCAGCGGGCAAGGAAGTCCATGCCGCCAGAGAGCACGGTGGACTGGAGCCCCAGGCCCTCGTTGATCTGCCGGTAGGCACGGTCATCCATCGGGTCGCTCATCGCGCCCTGCACAGCCCACTGGCCGGAGTTCAGGCCCAGCATGAACGGGGCCTCGGCGTTCAGCACGGCCATCGACTGGCCGATGCTGCGGTTCTGGGCAACGTCGTACGCCTTGGCCCACGACTCCGCATCGAACAGCACGCCAGGGTTGCGCTGGTCGAACGCCGCTGCCGTCTGCGTGATGCCGGTGGACAGCGGCTCGGAGACGCCTTCGCGGTACACGTACTCCAAGCCCTGCATGGCCTTGGAGAACCCGAGGCCAGTGAAGGTCTCCTCGTTCAGCAGCGGGTCCAGCACGTCGCCGGCACGACCGGCGAGCTTGTTGAGGATCGTGCCGAAGTCGTCGTCTTCGTCATCGAACGGCGCCGACGCCAAGTCCCACACGGCACCAGCGGGCGCGACAATCGCGCCACCAAGCGACTCTGCGGTGTTCTTGATCGAACCCCAGATGTCAGCCATACACAGCCGCCTTCAACCGTCGGACGAACGCCCGGGTCTCCGGGTTGGACTGGGGGAGGTTGGCGATGAACTCCAGGGAAGGCAGCAGCGGACGCAGCTGCTCGACCGACGCCTGCTCCTCGGTGGGGATGCCAGCGGCCTGCGGGCCGACGCCCGCACCGACCGGTGCGCCAGCCGTGATCGGCTGGTCCGGCATCGCCGAGGGGGCGTTGATCGGAACGAGGTCGGCTGCACCGCCACCGCCGCCTTGCATGGCGGCACCGGCCTGCATCCCTTCCATCTCCTGGCGCTCCCCGTACTCGCCGCCAGGGGCGACCATGCCCGCCTGCGTGGGGCCACCGTCGGTGCGCTGCGAAAGGGCGCCTGGTGGGGATACGGGCGCCGGGTTGCCAGGGCGGCGGTAGCCGCCGCGTCCGTCAGCCATTGGCAGTCTCCGTCAGGTATCGGATTGCAGCAGAGAGAAGGTCGGGCGAGTCCTTGAATCCCCCGAGGGCCTTGTTGCAGCCAGAGCACAGCAGGCCGCGTATGCACGCCCCGCACGTTCGCTTCTTTGGCGGAGGGCAGCACGAGTGGTCGTGGTCGACTGCGAGATGGGTCCCAGGCTCCGGCTCGGAGCCACAGATGGCGCAGGCGTCACCTTGGTCCGCGAGCAGGGAGGCGTAGTCCTCTGCCGTTAGCCGAAACCGGAAGGAAATGTTCCGAGCCCGCCCGGACTCGGGCGTGTAGTTGCGCCGACGGCGCTCGCGCTGTGCGGCAAGGATGCGCGCCCGGACTTCGGGGCGCCCCCGTCGCAACTCCTCACGGCGCCACGAGCAGGCCCGGCAGTCGTTCCGCTTCCCGTCGGCTGCCCCGGCACGGTTCTTGAAGGCGTCGAGCGGCTTCGCTTCGCCGCACCGTATGCACACCTTCTGCGAGAGCGCACCCGGGCCCGACACGGCAGCCGGATTGGAGGGCTGCCTATAGCCGCCTCGTGCCATCGTTCAGCCTCCCTTGAAAGAATGAGTGCCGGGTCTAGCGCCCGCCTGGACCCGGCAACAGGCCGGTAGCAACCCGCCTAAGCGGGAATGGGCAAGTCGTGCTGGGTCGGGGTCTACTTGATCCCGGAGCGCGTGTTCCCGACACCCGGACCCGGGGCGCCGAACTCGGCACCCGCCCCAAGCGGGGCCTGGTCGAAGCCGGTCACTGGGGTCTTGCTGTCGTCACACGGCTCAGCAGATAGTGCGGACGAAGACTGGGTGCCGCCCTTGTTGGTCTTGAAATCAGCCATTGAAGGCATCTCCTTTATTCGGGTGAAGGTAAGGCGACGCCTTACATCGGGATCATGCGACTCACGTTCGCGGACATGTTCGGGTCGCCTCCGGCGCCGACCCCGGCAAGCATCATCAGCATGTCTGAAGCGCCACCACCGCCAGCGCCAGGCAGGCCAGCGCCGCCAGCCTGAGCCTCAGCCAGAGGGTCCGGCGCAGGCGCCTCAGCCTGCGGGTCTTCCTTCGGTGCGAACACCTTCTCCGCAGCCTCCGCAGGAGACTTGCCGTTAGCGACAAGCTTGCGAATCTCGGTGATCTGCTGGACCAGCTCACGCGGGTCCATCCCACCCATCGCCATCTGCGGGATCGCCTGCGGCAACGCAGCCAAGGCCGCAGCGATGGAGTCGTCCATCTGCTCCAAGCCGATAGCCCGCTCCTCCTCGGAGGGGTTGATGTCCACCGGCAACGTCTTGCGTGCCGTCTGCTTGGACACCAGCCCGCCAGCCAGGGCCTGGAGGATGAAGATGAGACCCCGGTTAGCGTCCAGTCCGGCGATGGCCCCATAGGTGACATCGCAGGTGTAGTCCCCGGCGATGTCCTTGCCAGCCTGATACTCCAGCTTGAACGGGGAACCGTTGTCCCTGATGAAGAACGTCTTCTTCAAGTCCGGCCACAGATGCTCGTCCATCTCGAAACACATCGAGATGACATCTTCCATAGCCGAAGCGTTGAGCCGCTGGAACGTCGCCACCTGAGTGTCGAACGCACCGTTCAAGGCTTGGATGCCTTGGCCGGTGATGACCGAGGCGTCGATGGAACCGGTGCGCCCCTCGGGGTACCGGGAACCCATCCGCTGCTCCTGGGCCAGCACCTGGCCTTCAGGGAACAACGCCGGACTGATCTGGAGCGGGACGGTGGTGACTTGCCCGTCGGTCTGGATGGCCGCGAACGGGCCAATCTCCATCTCGTTCACGTCCATCGGAACGACCAGCGGGGCGTTCACCTGACGCTCAATGGCGCTCATCGTGTACATCTGGAGCAACGCCCGGGCGACCTGCACCCAGATAACGTCATCGAACTGACCACGCGGGCCCTGCCCGGTGATCGTGGGTCGCTCCACGATCCGCACCGGACACTTCCCCGGCAACGGGGAAGGCAAGTCCACCAGCACGATCTGCGGGTCTAGCACGAACAGGAGCCTGCGCTCCTTGTCGTACCAGTCGACCACCTCAACCTCGGTGGCTTCAGTGTGGCGCTTCTGGTGAGCCGCCAACTGTGCAGCGTGATCCGGGTACTTCAGCATCAGTTCGTCTATCGGAATCCGCGACACCTCGAAATACTCGGCGGTGTTGCCTCGATAGTCTTTGACGTAGTGCGCTGTGGCGCGTTCCCCGACACGGATGCGGGGAGCGTGCTCCTCGGTGTCCGGGTCGATGATGTAAGCCATGAACCCGAACGACCCGTAGCGGTCAGCGCCAGCAAACATCTGGTCTTGAAGCCGAGACTTCTGGATATAGGAGTTGGCTATCGCGTTGCGCTTGCTCTGCCGAGTCACCTCAGAGGCGTTCGACAATGTGGCTGCGTTGCAGTTCACCGTCGGCACCGGGGCCATCGTCTCAGCGATGTCCCGGGCCGTGGTGTCGATGAGGTTCGCCACCAGCGGGCGGTCGAACTCCTCGGTGTTGAACAGGCCGGGAGCGACCTTCTCGTAGTCGCCCTGGCGAATGGCGATCAGCTTCGCGTACTCACGGTCACGGGACACGTTGCGCGCCCGAACAACCTGTACGCGCCCAGTGATGCGGGAAAGATCAGACACTGGCGACCACCTCTAGAATCCTCCACCCCGGTAGTCCGCGAAGTTCACTACTGAACGGTTCTTCGCACTTCGAGGGGAGACGAATCGGTTGGACCGCCCGAGGGCGACCACATTGGAGGCGCGGCCCTTGCCGACGCCCAGATACTCCCGAGCACCCACCTCGAAGAACCACAACGCCATCACGAGGTCGCAGGGCACCTTGTTCGGGTCAAGCTCGGGGGTCCAGGTGACGAGTTGATGGATGAGCGTCTTGACGCCATCCAGGTTCGGCCTGGGCAGCTCGATGAGCGGGGGAGTGATCTCCCGCCACTCACCAGCCGGGTTGTCCCACGCCTTGTCGTATTCACCGAACAGTGGGGCGAACGATGAGATGCCGAAAGTCGGGTCCCATTTATTGCTGTTGCCGGTGACGAACGAGCGGCCCTTGCTGCGAGCGACCCAAGTCCCGGATGGGGTCGCGGGGCACCACATCTGCCCCTCGCCCTCAACCAGTTCAAGCAGGGGCCGGTTCGGCATGGCGACGTGGGCGTACCTCTTGATCTTGCGCCGCACACCCCAGCAGGTCTTGTTCTTCTTGAACCTGCCGTTGCCGTTCTCATGCTCGAAGCGCCGCACGGTGTAGCCGTTGAGGATGGCTGCCATCTCGAACGCCTCGATCTTGTCGAGGTCGGTCGAGAAGAAGACCTCCCCGCATCCGTCGCCCAGCAGCATCGCGTTCATAAATGCGTCGCGTTCACCAAAAGTGAACGCTGCGATACGCCGAACATCGACGCGCTTCCCCGGGGCCCACTCGCGCAGTTGCGCGTCCTGGCCGCTCGGGATGTAGAACGAGTCAACCCCGGCGCCGTTGTTGTGGATCGTGTAGCGCCAACCGAGCGAGTCGAGGTGCCCCTTGATTTGGGCCCACTTCTCGGGGTTCGCAGCGGGGGACTGGTGGATGTAGAGGCCAGACTTCCGCTCGGCCCCTTCGCTGAGGTACCAGCCAAGGATCGCGGCGAAATCTCCGCGTTCCGAACCGTCGTCCTCCGCGTCCAGGGCGAGGCGGATGGCCGTGTTCGACTTCAGCTCATCGGTCGAGACGAACCGCTCCTCTGACCGCGAGTTGCCAGACCACCGCACGAGGTGGCGGTGCTCGGGCGTGAAGTCACACGCAAGGTTCTGCGAGTCGACCCGGTACACCTTCTCGGGCGCGTCGATCACGTTGACGTGCTCGACCGGCTCCCATCCGTTGTGCGTAAGCACGTCCTCGCCCGGCGAGAGCCGGTCATGGGACTTCCACCCGTCCCGGGTCAGAATCTCCACGTCGGTGGGGACACAGCCGGTGAGGTGTTCGGTGAACCGAATCCCTCGGGTGGTGAACCACTGACGCAGCTCAGCGTCCTGGGTGAAGAACTGGAGCAGGCCCGTCTTCTCGACGCGCCACTCGTCCACCCCGAACTCCTGGGTGACTTCCTTCATCTTGTCTTTGAGCTGCTTGCCGGTGGGCGCCTTCAGGTTCCAGGCGTGCATGATGTACCGCTTGTTCGTCTCGCGGTCTACCGCACCGACGATGATCGCGGCGTGGCCCTTCACAGCAGGGTCCAGGCCGGCGATCACGTACTTGTTGTGCATCCCCCCGTAAGGGTGGCCCACCTTGTCGGCGTGCAGCGGGCCGCAGTAGCGGGCCCCGTTGATGCACCGTTGCACCGCGTGCTCCGGGAAAGTGGCGTCCTCGGCCACCGACTTCTGCTGGTAAATCAGCGCCCAGTCGGTGTTGTTGTTCGACGCCCTGGGGCCCATCTCCAGATGCACCCCGTCCCAGCGGGGGTACATCGTGTGGCCGCCGACCTCGACACCCGCCGAACACTCCTTGGTGTTCTCGCACAGGCAGGTGTCGTCATCCTCACCGGATGACACCCACGGCATGTCGGCGTACGGCCACAGCGTCTTGTGCTCTGTGGGGGTGCTGCCTTCTTCGAGGATCGCCGGGGACGCCAGGTGCGTCCACGGGACCTTCTGGTTGGCGTAGTTCTCCGGCTTCATCAACTCGGAGTACAAGTCCACCGGGGCGATGCGGGTGCCGACCAGCACCAGCTTTCCGCCTGCCTCCAGGCGGGACTCCACCTCCCGGCGCAGCCACTTCATCTGCTTGGCGTACTCCGCGACGTTCGTGCCGTCCACGCCGTCATCCACGAAGATCAGGTCCGCTCGCCGGCCATAGACCTTCGAGCGCATACCGAGCGCCAACACGTTGGCGTCCTTCTCGTGGGAGGCGCCGTCACCTTCGGCACGGACCTTCGTCCCGAACACGATGCGTGATTCGGTCCAAGACTCCGACGTGGCCTCCCAGCCACCGTCGGGGGCATACGCCTTCTGGAGCTCCAGGAACTCTGGGGAGGTGAGGCGCTGCTTGATGCCGTACACGAAGTCGTTCGCCAGGCTGGAGCCCGCCGAGATAATCAGAATCCGAAAAGACGGATTCATGCATAAACGATAAACGGAATAGTCAACTGTAAGCGCAATTGACTTTCCATGAAATGGTGGGCAATTCAGTAATATGCGATTGGCTCGGCCTTTTTGATATTCCTGGGAAGGATGGAGGTCGCGGGGTTCGCGGCCCTCCAAGATGTCCACCCACTGCAACTGGTGCCACGGAGTGGTGATCCCGAGGTACTTCTTTCGCCACTCGGCGAACCCGAGCCGTTCCCCACGCTCCTCGTCGGAGCGTTTGCCCACCTGAAGCTGGCGGGCCTGGTCGACACGATCCCGGAACCGCTCGTCGTCTCGACGCCACTGCTCGTACGTTTTGCGGGCGTACCCGATACGCTCGCAGGCCCCACTGATCGTCATGCCGTCCTGGACCAGCTCTACGAGCTTGTCTTTCGCCGGCTCCCGTTGAAGGCGGGCCTTCGGGCGGGGCTTGCGTTCACGCCGGCCCGGCCCGTTCATCCCACCTTGCGGCATCAGTCGTCGTCCTCCCACACGCCGTAAGCGGCGGTCACCATCTCGGTGCTTGCGTCGTCGCGGTACCACTCGGTCAGATACGCGGTCAGCCCCATCGACCGATGAGTCAACTGGTCGGGCATCTGGGTGACCGACAGCAACGGAACCCCGTCGGGGTCGATCAGGTCGACAGCAGCGATCAACGCCAACGCCATCCCGCCGTTGCGGATGCACCACTGATCGACAGCGCCCCGGATCGCATCCTGGAGCGTGTCCGGCTCGGTGAGGTCGTCTTCCAACAAGCCCGACCTCCATCTCGCGCAGGCGCGACAGAGCACCGAACTTTCGTTCGGTGCGATCCTTGGCTGAGGATTTGGGGCAGGTGACTGCCCCTGTCCGGCGTCCCCTAGAGGGGACCTTCACGGGGACACCGGAGGGTGTCCCTGCGGGGTACGAACACTGTCGTGTTCGTAGTCCGAGGCTGACAACTTGGGGAAGCTCCAAAGCTTCCCTGCCTCGCGCTTACGCGCACCGTAGGAACGACGCCTTGAAGCGTCGTTCCGTTCTGTAGCAGTAACAGTTAGAGACAGGTCTTAGTGGACCTGTCTCTCTGTGGGCCGCACTGCTGTGCGGCCCTACTGTTCAGCTGGTTCGTTCGGGTTTCTCGAAGTCCTCGCTTCGCTCGTCCTTCTCTAAACCCTCTCTCACTATATATAACCCCCTGCTGATACCCCCCTGCAAAAACTGGGTCCAAAGTTTTTTCCGGTAACATGCATCCTTGCAGGTCAGAGGCCCTAAAAAACTTTCCCGGTAACATACTACACAGCGTAGTATCTCAACATGCGATACGGACATATGGGACACCACCAGTGTCCCCACAACGCCATTCAGCCACGAACGTATGTTCGGTGATAGAGAGGGGGAGAGGGGGCCGGCGATTAAACACTGGGGGGTCATAGGTGGACGAAACGGACACCCCCACCCCCACCCAGCTCGACCGCGAGGGGGTGCCCCCACCCCCTCATGCCCTACTGCCTGACCACCGTGCAACTAGCCCAGCATTGGTACACACGGTGCCTATGGGCGGCACCGATTCACTCCCCTATGTGGGCTATGCCCAGGACTTGTGACACCTTCGCGTCAGGTTGACATAACTCTGTCAGACTTGCTGCCTACTGGCTTCCACGTACACACGTGTTCGCCATCCACAGCGAGGGGGGCAGGGGAAGCGGAGCGCTTCGGCAGTGTCTACTGATCAGGTAGACATAGACATGTCAGCTGACCGCCGGCGGGGATGCTTGACGCTTCACGCTTTGGTGTGCGTGAGCGTCCCTGGGCACCCATTCGGTAGACGGGCGCAACGGTGCTAGTGGCACCGTTCCTCCCCTGTGTCCGTGTTCGCTGTCCCAGCGCGTCCCGTGTGAGTCAGGATCACCCAAAGAATCTTTGGCTAGGTGCTTGACAGATGCCGACGCGTACCCCAGATTGGTGGTTGTCAAGTTCACGCCGACCGTTGGGAGACGGACATGAACCGAAACGTTTACGCTGAGGAGGGCACCACCATTACGTGGTGGGTGCCCGCTGACTGCCCGCACAACGAGGTGGCTATCAGTGCCGCCGCTACGTGGTGTGAGACGCGTTGGGGTTTCCGCGCGGTGGTGTCGGCATGAGGGCCCCCGCTATTGCGTCGGGCGTGCGTTGTGACGCCACCTACGACCGCGACGACAGCGGGCGCGAAGGTTTCTTCACGGCCATTGTCGAGAACGGCACAGAGTCCGTGTCGGTGGGCGCGTGCTCCGATGACCTCGTGACCATCTGGCATGGCATGGACACCCCCGCATATGCGTGCGGCAGGCACGCAACGGGCGGGTTGGCCGGTCGGCCCGTGTTCTCGGTCTTTCGTGGACACCGGAACCGCGTCTCCCGGGAGGTGGTCGCCCCGGACAGCTGAACCTTTACCGTCAACCTAGTTGACAGGTAACACAGCAAGCCTCACGCTGGTACTTGTCAAGCAACACCACAACAGCACACATGGAAAGGGTTTCTTGTCTCTCTCATCGGCTGGGGTGGTCGGTGGGAGGGGTTGGGGATCAAAACCAATCAGGTTCGATCACTACACGTTGGGAGACGTGACCATGAACGCACAGATGGAGCGCCGGGTTTGGATCGGCTGCCTGGCTTGCTACAACGATGGTCGCCTGGTGGGCGACTGGTTCCCGGCTATCGAGGCCGGCGAAGTGACCACGGAGCAGCTGCACACGGGCGATATCCGCGTGGATGCCGCCGGCAACGTCATCAACGGTGACGGGTGGGACTCGCCGCACGAGGAGCTGTGGGTCATGGATCACGAGGGTTTGCCGATCAAGGGCGAGTGCTCGCCGGCCACCGCGCAGGCTATCGCCGAGACGTGCGAGGCAATCGAGGCCGATGGGTACTCGGTGGACGCCGTACGCGCGTGGTGTGAGTACGTCGGTGAGGACTTCCCCGCCGAGTGGGACAAGCCGACCCGAGAGAGCTTCGAGGACGCCTACGCGGGGTCGTGGGCATCGTTCCGCGAGTACGCGGACGAGTGCGCCGGCGAGATGCTGGACGCCGAAACCGCTGACTACCGTCACCGCTCCCTGACGGGCGAGCAGGCGAAGCTGTGGAGCCACTGCTACTTCGATTATGAGGCTTACGCCCGCGACCTGGCGCACGACCACTTCACGGAGCGGTGGACGGTGGACACGCCCGACCGCTACGAGACCGGCGTCTACGTGTTCCGGTCCCACTGATCTATCCGCCCCGGTGACCCGCTTTAGGCGGGTGTCAGGTTCACGACCTGGCCGGGGCACCACGGGAAACCAAAAGGGTTTCCCTCGCACGTTGGGAGACGAGCGATGAGCAAGCTTGCAGAACGTGAAGCGTTTTTCTACGAGCACGCCGGCTACTCCTACCGGCCCGGTTTCGAGACCGCCGAGGAGGGGCGCAAGCGTTGCGCCCACGCCCTCGCAATGGCCGAGGTTACCGGCGAGGCGTTCGGCTGGTCGGTTCGGTGGGAGGTCGACCCCGACCCGATGTGGGATGACGACGTGGAGCGCGAGCACACCGATTATGGCCAGTGGTGGGCGGTCCTGGAGGACGAGGACGGCGAGCGCCTGGGGTCGCTCGGGTCTATCGACCTGGGACCGGACGGTTACCCGGATGGTCCTGGCGCTGACCCGTACGCCCGGGTCGTCGCTGCCGAGCTGATGCTAGAGGCGCGGCAGGAAGTCTACTTCCGGCGCTACGCGGTAGGTGCCTGACATGGACACACTTTTCTGTTCAAGCGGCGACTGCCACAAGCGCGCCACACACTCACTCACCGCACAGGCACAGTCTGGCGGGTTGTGGGTGGGCCGCTGGTGTGGTCACGACGACCACAGTCCCCGCCACACGTTCGAGCTGATGGGTTTCGAGGTGATCGGACAGTGAGCGCACTAGAGGACGCCTACGGCGCCGTGCGGGAGCACCTGCACGGCGGGCCCGACGCTGACACGCCGGACGATCTGCGTTCGCTGTTGTGGCTTGTTGCGGAGGCCGTGGAACGTCTCGACGGGCACCGGCACGACGGGATGCCGCTGCGCGACCTGGGTGATTCGCTGACAGGTGCGGCTATGTCGCCTGCATTGCGCGCCTTGCTGGAAGGGCGCAAGCAATGAGCACCCGAGAGCGCATCGGCGCGGGCACCTGGACGGCACTGATCTTCGGCAGTTACGTGCTGCTGATGCTGGCTAAAGGTTCACACGGAATCGTTGGATGAAGGAGAGAGCAATGGAAATCAAGATCACCGTTCACGATGACTGGGACCTCGACAGCATGGCGGACTACGTTCGCGGCGTTGCGGCCCAGATCGCAGAGGGTTACGTTCGCGGCCACGATGGGCCGGACCTGCACTGGGACAGCGACTTCGAGGAGCGCCACCGCCGCATGTACGGGGCGGCGTCGTGACCAGCACCTACGAGCCGTATTTTTCAGTCGGCTACTCCGGTCTCCCGTTTAGCGACATGGAACTCATGGACCGGGACCATCTGGCCGTGAGCCTCTACGAGTGCAGGTCGTGCCGCCTGCTCACCACGTCCCCTGGCCTGCACGCGGATTGGCACCGCGAACTCATCGAGAATGGAGGCGGTCGAGCATGAGTCCCGCAGAGAAGCTTGACGAATGGCAGAAGTCTGTAGAAGGGCGCGGCGCACTGGACGCGCTCGCGGTCCTTGAATGGCTACAGGAAGACGTGCGGAAGTACGAGAAGGGCAACCCCACAGCGGAAGTCCTGGACTCCGCGTGGGAGCTGGGGCCAGACCAGCACGCCGGCATCACCAGGGCACTGGGAACGCTGGAAGCGTTCATCCGTGCCCGAATGTGACAACCAACAACTAGACACCCTGAGAGGGAGGTGACTGTTTCCGTTGCCTCCGGCCCGGATGGACACGCAGTAGCCATAGACGGCTACTGACTCCCCGTTGTTCGCCGGGTCGGGGGGTTGCAGAAACAGCAACCGAAAGGACATGGACATGACCCACCGTGAAACTCTCGCCCTCATCAGGGCACAGAACGAGCTGGAAACCGCCATGCTTGCTCTAGGCAAGGGCGACATTGACAAGGCAGGCACCGCTATCGCTGCGGCTGTCCGCCACATCGACACCCTGATCGGAGATTGAGCGATGACCGAGACACCGAGCATGGCCGAGGTGCTGGCCGAGCACGACGACCCGCCCGGCTGGATGTGGTCGGCAAGCGACCAGATGGTCTACGCCTGCGAATGCGGCGACCACTACGCGGCCGGACCGATCGACGTGATCCAAGAGGTCGAGGTCACGGCCGCCGCCGAGTGGCACCGCGCCCACGTCGCCCAAGCCCTCGCCGCTGCCGGATTCGGGCACGTGGCGAGCGTGGAGGCGGAGCGGGATGCGTTCTTCGGCAAGGCGATGGAGTTCAAGCGAATCGCCATCGAGAACGCCGAGCGAGCCCAGGCTGCCGAAGCCCAGGTCGCCGCCGCGCGGGCGCTGGCTGACGAGTGGATGGCGAACAGCAACGAGGTGTCGAAGTTCATCGACGCCGATCACGCCGCTGATCTCCGCCACGCCCTCGACGGCGAGGACAACTGACATGGATTCGCTGCTGGGTTTGCTGTTCATCGCGTTCGTACTCATCGGCCTGATCGGCTGGCTGTTCGACTAACCCCCGGCCTCTGGCCGGCCCCATATTGACAGGTAACAGAGAAAGCGAAGGTTGAAACATCATGGCGACACTGCGAAACCCGATCCCCCGCCTGGACCCGCACAACCCGCCCGCAACACTGCCCGCTGCACCCATGTGGATGGCGAAAGCGAAGTGTGTCGGCAAGTGGGCACTGTTCGACCGCCGAGACTTGTCCGAAACAGACGCAGCCGCCCTGTGCGCCGGCTGCCCGGTGATGGACCGTTGCCTCCAGCTCGCTAAAGAAGTGGAGACGATGCCGCTGATGGTGGAGGGGGTGCGTGCCGGGATGACTCCCCGGCAACGCATCATCGAATACCTGCCGCATTCGATCCCGTCGCACTGCAAGCATGGGGAGAAGCTGGACCCGAACGACTCGACCACGAGTCGCCTGAGTGTGGACGGCACGTTCCACTGTGTGGGTTGCGCGCCTGTTCGTGGCGTGCGTGACCGGGTGGTGGCTGCGTGATGCGGAGCGACGCAAGGAAGCGACTGGACGGGCAGAAGAAGGCCGAGCCCGACGCGGACGAGCGGGAGGCGCTGATCGACGTGCTCGTGATGACGCCGATGGCCGACCACATCGGCACCGACATCGCGCCGGTTGAGCGCACCGCCGATGCCGTACTTGCCGCTGGCTACTCCCGCACCCCGGACGCCCACCTCGCCGCCGCCAAGGCCGAGGGGGCAGCGGAGGCGCTGGAGGAAGCGGCCGCCAGCGTGGACCTGAGCGCGTACTACGACCCGTCGCCTGCTGGTCGCGTCTCGACCTCGTGCCACCTGGCCGAGAACGCCACGCGTGACTTCCTCCGCGCCCGTGCCGCCCGTCTCCGCGAGCAGGGAGGCGAGTGATGGCCCTGTTCGGCATCACCGTCATCGAGTCCCCGCACCTGCCGACCTACCCCAGCCCCGGGACCGACGCCCGCCGCATCGTGCGACACGGCATGGCCGACGTGCTCGCATGGCTTGGCGAAGACGTTGGGCCGAAGCCCGGGGAGCCGACCCATGCGTTCCTGATCGGCTCCACCCTGGCCGCGAGCGCCGCGATGGTCGGACGGCTCCGCTCCCTCCCCGACCCCACCACCGCTCTGCGCGCTGGGCTTGCAGGGTGGGGTGACAGTGACTGACCACGACACACACCCACCCAAGTGGAACGTGCAGTGGGGTTGCCCTTGCCCGCCATGCAGAAAAGCAGTGAAACTGAAGAACGCCCGCTACCAAGGGTTGCGGGCTAGAGGCTACGAGTTCTCCACCCCCGCCGCACCGTACGTGCGGCGCCTGCAATCCCTCCAGGCCCTTGGCTGGTCCACTCGCGCTATCGCAGCGCACGCAGGGCGCACCAAAACCTCAGTCCAGGAGACACTGGACACCCCGATAGACGGGGTGATGTGGAAGTCGAAGGCACGCTGGATCATCGACGTGTACCGCGAGCTGCACATGAAGGTGCCCACCGGCCCGAAGGTGGGCCAGGTGCGTAGCCACGCCAGGCGGCAGGGCTGGATACCGCCACTGGCATGGGAAGACATCGACACCGGGGTGCGTGCGGTGGTCCCGCACCACAAGGCAGTCCTCAGATAGAGGACAAAGAAGAACCGCCCTCTACTCGGGGGCGGTTTTCTTTTGCAGTCGTTTCAGTTCTGCGTTGGTCAACACAGGTTTCTTCACCACCATCCGTCCGTTGGGGCCGACGGTGGCTAGGGACTCGATGTCAGCCAGCGGTTTGCTGGCGTGGCAGTCGCTACACAAGTCGACAGTGAACCGTCGCTTGGCTTCGACCAAACCAATCGTGCGGCGCGTCACCGCACCGTTGGAGCCGCAACTGTCACACACAGTCACCACCTCCCGGACAACTGTTCGTACCACGCTCACCTCACTAGAGAAACCACCCCATCCCCGCTGCCGAGACGATACATCTGCTTGCCCTTCAATAAGTCGTCTCTAGTGCGTCGGTCAGCCGTGATCCCGATGTACCTCTCGGTCTGCTCGACGGACGAATGGTGCAACATGGCTTGAACCACTCTTAGTGCCCCGTCGTAGCCGTCTGCGACCAGCTGATCGAACAGAGCGCGTGCGCCTGAACGGCGCAGCGTGTGGCACCCTTCCCGGGCTGTGTTGCCGTGACTGTCAGTGATCGGGAACCCCGCCCCCTGCAAGATGCCCTGGATGACGCGGGTTCCCCGCGACAACGGAAGCTCCGGCTGTGGAGTCAGCAACACTTCGGTGAACATGCCGTCCGCACCACGCATAGGCGTGGGTGCGAGGCGAGGGATCAGGTAGTAGTGCGGCTGCAACACACCGACCGCCTTGGTGTAGGCGGTGAGCCACTGCCGCATCTCGGTGTCCAGTTCAAGCGACACCGGCATCCTGTCTTCCAGCTTCGTCTTCTTGATGCGACACATGAGGTAGCCGGCGTTCATGTCCAGGTCTCTGATCCGCAGGTCTGCGATGTCTTGGTCACGCAGCAGCGTGTAGAGCATCAACGCAACCAGGGCCCGGTTGCGTGGCGTCTTCTTCTCGGCAGTGTCCAGCAGCAGCGGGAACGCAGAGACGTGCAGTCGGTTGCGTTCTTTACGGATCGTCTTCGGTGTGCGCCGACCGAACATCGGGTCACGGTCTGTGGGAAGCCGTTTGGTGTGGCGCATCCACTTGAAGAACGTGGTCAACACCGTGTGGTCCAGCTTCAACGAGTCGGTGGATCGCGTCTTCGACGCATCCTCCATGTGTCTAGTGACATGCACTTCGCTGATCTGCCGGCACTGGATGTTGCCGTTGACGGACAGGAAGCGTCGCAAGATCGACGCTTCGTTGGCGATGGTCTGTTTGCTGATCTGTTGCGACTTCCGCCACCGCTGGTAGTCGTCAATCGCATCCGATAGAGCCTGGTGCATCGTGACACTCCTCAGTGAGACCTATGTGTTGATAGGTGTCACGCTACACAGAGGTCACGACCTTGACAACTATCAGTGAAGACCCTTCGCTGTCGTCTTGACGTAGTAGGCCATGCGATCGAGGCCCAGGTAGCGATAACCGCCCGACAGGTCCGGTCGCGGCCCGCGCATCCGCTGCTCGAACGCCGCGGCGGCAGCGGGATCGGCCTCCAGCGCGCGGAGGTACGCCGCCACCAGCTCGGCCTGCTCGTACCTGCCCTGCCAGCCGATCCCGCTGGCCTCGATCATCCCGAGCACGAAGAGGCCGGGAGCGCCGAAGATGTTGAGGTAGAGGTCGGGAGCGCCGGTGCGGCCGTCCCAGTTCAGGTGGGCAGGGTCGAGGAACGGGTAGTGCAGCCGGTAGCCGGTCGCCAGCACCACGAGGTCGTAGGTCTCGCGGGTGCCGTCGACGAAGCGCACGCCGTCACCGTCGAGCCGCTCCACGTCCTTCATGACGCGCAGGTCCCCGTGGCCGAGGTGATAGAGGATCATCGAGTTCACGATCGGGTGGGACTCGTAGATCTTGTGGTCCGGCTTCGGGAACCCATAGCGCACGGGGTCTCCGGTGAAGAGCTTCAGGACGCGGCTGTCGATGGCCTGCTTGATGCGCGCGGGCAGCGGACGCCCCTGGTTGAGCGTGTCTGCGGGCTTGCCGAAGACGTACTTCGGCACGAAGTGGTAGCCGCGCCGCACGCTGATGTCGACCGACGCGGCGTGGTGCACGGCGTCGACGGCGATGTCGCACCCGGAGTTGCCGGCGCCCACGATCAGCACTCGCTTGCCGGCGAAGACGCTCGCGTGCTTGTACGCCGAGGTGTGGATCAGCTCCCCGTCGAAGCTGCCCGGCAGCGTCGGCATGTTCGGCTCACTCAGGGTGCCGTTGGCCACGATCACCCCGTCGTACGTCGAGGTCCGCTCACCGTCCGGCCCGACGCGGGTCACCGACCAACGACCCGCGGCCGGCTCCACCCGGGTGACCTCCGTGCCGAACCGGAACCCCGTCCGCAGGCCGAAGTGGTCGGCGAAGTCGCGGAAGTAGGCGTGCAGCTCGCGGTGGCTCGGGTAGTCCGCGACCGAGTCGCGCATGGGGAACTCGGTGAACTCCGTGGTCGTGCGCGAGGAGATGAGGTGGGCCGACTCATAGACCGTCGAGCGCGGGGCGTCGATGTCCCACAGCCCGCCGACGTCGGCGGCTAGCTCGAAGCCCTCCCACGCCAGCCCCGCGCGCTGCAGGTTGCGGGCGGCGGCGAGTCCGGACGGGCCGGCACCGATGATCGCGATCACGCCGGGCATCATGGCACCCGGACGTCGATCGAGAGGTCAGCTGGCCTTCTTCGCCGTCGCCTTCTTGGCGGCGGTCTTCTTCGTCGCGCTCTTCTTGGCGGGCGCCTTCTTGGTCGCGGTCTTCTTCGCGGAGCTCTTCTTCGCTGCCGTCTTCTTGGCGGGCTTCTCGCTCCCGGAGCCCTCGCCGGAGTCGTCGCCCGAACTGTCGTCGCTCGCCTTCTCCCCGCGGGCGGACTTGGCCGCGTCGACGCTGCGCTGCAGCGCCGCCAGCAGGTCGACGACCTCGCCACCGCTCTTGGGCGCCTCGGGGGAGCGCTTGACCTCGCCGCCCTCGACCTTGGCGCGCACGAGCTCCTCGACCGCCTCGCGGTAGTCGTCCTCGAACTCCGTCGCGTCGAAGTCGCCGGCGAGGGTCTCGACCAGCATCGTCGCCATCTTGACCTCCTGCGGCCGGGCCTCCTCGCCGGAGTCGACGCTGAAGTCGGGGACGCGGATCTCGTCGGGCCACATCATGGTCTGCAGCACGATCACGTCGTCGCGCACGCGCAGCACGGCCAGCGAGGTGCGGTTGCGCAGCGCGACGGTCACCAGCGCCATCCGGTCGGACTCGACGAGTGCCTCGCGCAGCAGGGAGTAGGGCTTGGCCGCTGCCTTGTCGGGCTCGAGGTAGTAGGACTTCTCGAACAGCATCGGGTCGATCTGGTCGCTGGGCACGAACTTCTCGACCGTGATCTCGCGGCTGCTCACCGACGGCAGCTCGGCCAGGTCGTCGTCGTCGAGGACGACCATCTGCCCGTCCTCGGTCTCGTAGCCCTTGGCGATGTCGGCGTAGGCGACCTCCTCGCCGTCGAGGCTGCAGACGCGCTGGTAGCGGATCCGCCCGCCGTCCTTGGCGTGCACCTGGCGGAAGGAGATGTCCTTGTTCTCCGTCGCCGCGTAGAGCTTCACGGGGACGCTGACCAGCCCGAAGGACACCGCGCCCTTCCAGATCGCCCGCATCTGCACTCCTTCGTTCCGTGTCGAGCCGCCCGTTGACGGTCGAGCGGAGTCGAGACCAGCCCGTCGCCACCCTTCCCCTGTCAGGATGGCCCCATGCGCCCCATGCTCGCCACCCGCGGGGACCGGGTGTTTCCCGCGCCGCCGACCGGCAGCGCGTGGTTGCACGAGGTCAAGTGGGACGGCGTACGCGCTCTGATCGAGGTGACCGCCCGCGGTCTGGTCATGACCTCGCGCAACGAGAACGCCATCACCGCCGCCTATCCGGAGGTCCACGGACTCGCCGACGTGCTGCCCGTCGGCACCCTGCTCGACGGTGAGGTCGTGGCGTTCGACGACGGCAGACCCTCGTTCGCCCGGTTGGCCGACCGGATGCACGTGCGCGACGCAGCCCGGGCCGAGCGGCTCGCCGTGCACAATCCCGTCACCTTCATGGCCTTCGACCTGCTCCGACTGGCGGACGACGACCTCACCGGGCGGCCGCTGGTGGACCGCCGTGCCCACCTGGAGGAGCTCGCACTCGACGAGGCCGGGGTGTCCGTGCACGTGGCTCCGGCGTACGACGACGGGCAGATGCTGCTCGAGGCCACCCGCGCGCAGGGCCTCGAGGGCATCGTCAGCAAGCACCGCGACTCCACCTACCGCTTCGACCACCGCAGCAAGGACTGGTTGAAGTACCCCCACCGCGCCCGGGCGTCCTACGTCGTGGGCGGGTGGCGACCCGAGAAGGGCGTCGGCGACCGGTTGGGCGCGCTGCTGGTGGGGGAGCCGACCGCCCACGGCCTGCGCTACCGCGGGCGCGTCGGGTCCGGCATCGCCGGGAAGGCGGCGGCCCGGCTGGCCGAGCTGCTCGCGCCCTTGGAGGACGCGACCAATCCGTTCGTCGACGAGGTCCCGCGGGTGGACGCAACGGGCGCGCGGTGGTGCCGTCCGAGCCTGGTGGTGGACATCGCGGCGCTGGGGACGACCGGGGGCGGGCGGCTGCGACAGCCGGCGTACGTCGGTCCGCGTCCCGACCTGGACCCCGAGGAGCTGATCGACCATGAGTCCGCAGAGCAGTGAGGTGCACGTCGAGGTCGACGGCCGCACCCTGCGGATCAGCAACCTCGACAAGGTCATGTATCCCAGCACCGGTACGACGAAGGGCGAGGTGCTGCACTACTACGCCCAGGTCGCGCCCGTGCTGCTGCCGCACCTCGCCGACCGGGCGGTGACCCGCATCCGCTGGCCCAACGGCACCGCCAAGGGCTCGTTCTTCGAGAAGAACCTGCCCTCGGGCGCCCCGACCTGGCTGCGCTCGGCCACCGTGCCCTCCAGCGGCTCGCGCGGAGGATCCAGCGACACGATCACCTTCCCCGTGATCGACGGGCTGGCGTCGCTCACCTACCTGGTGAATCTCGCGTCCCTCGAGCTGCACGTGCACCAGTGGACCGTCGGGCGCAACGGCCAGCCGACCAATCCCGACCGGCTCGTCATCGACCTCGACCCCGGTGACCCGGCCGGCCTGCCCGAGTGCGCGCAGGTGGCGCTGCTCGTGCGCGAGCGGCTCGAGGACCTGGGCCTGGCCTGCGTGCCGGTGACCAGCGGGAGCAAGGGCCTGCACCTGTACGCCGGACTGCCCCAGGCGGGCTCGGGGCGCGGGGGCAAGCGCAACGGCAAGCAGGTCAGTGAGCTGGCCAAACAGGTAGCCGAGGGGCTGATGCGCGACCACAAGGACCTGGTGACGGCGCAGATGACGAAGGCGAAGCGGCCGGGCAAGGTCTTCCTCGACTGGTCACAGAACGCGCCGGCCAAGACCACCGTGTCGCCGTACTCCCTGCGGGGACGGGAGCGGCCGATGGTCGCGGCCCCGCGCACGTGGGCCGAGGTGGAGGACGGTGCGGAGGACCCGCTGGCCCTCGAGCAGCTGGACTGCACCGAGGTACTGGCCCGCATCGACGAGCACGGCGACCTGTTCACGATCGACTGAGGCGCCTTTAGAACTTCCCGTTGCGCGTCATGAGGATCTCCCCGAGGGAGATCCCGCGCCCGGCCACCGAACGGATGCCGCTGATCGTGACCTTGCGGTACTTCTGGCCCTTGACCCCGGACGGGACCTCGAGGACGACCGTCAGCTGCTTCTCGTTGCCGAACGACCCGCCGACGCGGAAGTCGCCCTGACTGTCGGTCTTGCGCTGGGCGCGCAGCGACCCGGCGCTGTCGTAGACGCTGACGGTGACACCCTTGAGCCCCGTGCCGTTGGACGCGTCGAGCGCCGTCCCGGTGAACCAGCCGCCGCGTCGGTTGAGGCGGAAGCTGGTGAAGCGGAACTTGCCCTCGTGGACCTTGCCGACGTTGCCGGTGCGCGAGAGGAAGTTGCCGGCGCCCGGCACGGAGATCCGGTAGCGGCCGGGATGCAGTCCGGCGAGGGTGACCTGGCCGCGGTTCGAGCGGGCGACCCAGTACTGGCCCGTGCGACGGTTCACTGCCGTGACCCAGACGCGGGCTCGCAGCGGCTCGCGGCCGGCGTACAGATCGACGACGAGACCGCCGGCGCGCGTGTCGAGCCGGACCGTGGTGTTGACGATCCTGCCGGGCTCGAGCTTCGGCACCCACGTGCTGGCGCCGGTGAACTGCTTTGCGCGGTCGTAGCCGAAGACCGAGTAGCTGGCGGCGCTGAGGCCCCCGAGGGCGAACTCGCCGCGCTCGTTGGCGCGGACCTCGTAGGTCCCGCCGTGCTGATTGATCGCGACGACCCGGGCGTGCGGCGCGGCGCGGCCACCCGCGCGCACCGTGCCGGTGATCGCGGCGCCGCGGCGGACGCGGATGTGGCGGATCGTGGTCCTGCCGCCCCGGACCCGCACCTTGGCCTGCGTCGTGGCGACCTTGGAGACGTCGTAGTTGGGGCGCCGGTCGTTGACCTGGATCCAGTAGACGCCCGGACGCATGGGCCCGAACGAGTAGATCCCGGAGCTGTTGGCCTTCCGCTTGCGGATGAAGTTCCAGTGCCGGTCGAACAGCGAGACCTGCAGCTTGCTGACCCCCTGGCCGGAGCCGGCCGCGCGGATCTGGCCGGTGATCTTCCCTGCCGGTGCTGCCTGCGTGGTGGCGGTCCCGGCGACGAGCAGGGTCGCCACCAGGGCGAGCAGGACTGCCGGCACGACGGCCAACCGCGCGCGCGAACCTCGGGTCATGACAGCAGCGTAGGGAACGCCACTGTCCGGATCGGCCACCTTGGGGCGAACTTGCACAAGGGCACCGCAGGCCTTGCGGTAGCCCGCTGTGAAAGACTGCGCCGGCGGGCGCAGGAGCCCGCGGATTTGTCACGGGGAAGCGATCGCAAGGAGCCACCACACCCATGAAGATCACCAAGAAGGCTGTCGGGCTCGCTGCCCTCGCCCTGTCCGCGAGCCTGGTCACCGGCTGCGGCAACAGCACCGACGCCTACTGCAACGACCTCGAGGCGACCGTCGACGAGCTGGGCAGCCTCACCGGCACCGACGCCGACTCCATGGAGAAGGCCTTCGACGCCATCAGCGACCTCGCCGACGACGCGCCCGACGAGGTCAAGGACGAGTGGCAGGTCCTCGACAAGCAGATGGAGGCCATCGACGACGCGCTCGACGAGGCCGGCCTGGAGTTCTCCGACCTGGGTGAGCTCTCCACGGGCCAGCTGCCCGAGGGCGTCACCGAGGAGCAGCTCACCGAGCTCGGGGAGAAGCTGCAGAACCTGAGCGGCGACGAGGTCCAGGAGGCGGCGGACACCATCTCCGAGCACGCCAAGGACGAGTGCGACGTGGACCTCAACGCCAGCTGAGGTCACGCACCACGACGTGACAGGAGGGCCGGGACCTGGTGGTCCCGGCCCTCCTTGCTGTCTTGGGGTGAGCGGGGCTCAGCTGCCGCGGCGCGGCCGGGGGAGCACCCGCGGCGCGAGCGAGGCCAGCTGCCCCGCGCGGTGTGCGAACGCCTGCCCGACCCGGAGGCCCGGCATGGCCTGCACTCGCAGCTGATGCACGGCCTCCTCCGACCAGGTCCGCGGCGGGTCCGGGGGAGCGGGGGTGCCCGGCTCCTGGTCGCGGTGCTCGTCGAGCCACGTGGCGATGTGGTCCATCCCCTCGGGTCCGTCGAGGAAGAACACGTGCCCGGCGTCGGGGAGCGTGACCAGCTCGGCGTCCGGGATGAGCGCAGCCAGGCGTTCGGCGTGGCCGACGCGCAGGAGCCGGTCCTCCTGGCCGTGCACGACCAGCGTCGGGGCCTGCACCTGCGGCAGGCGGGCCGCCGCGTCGTGGGTGCCGGCCGCCCACGCCTGGGTGGTGCCGACGACCGGCGCGAAGTGCCACAGGTTGAACCGCTGGGCGGTGCGCAGCAGCTCCATCACGGTCGTCGTGGGGGTGGAGGCGTGCTCGGTCTTCATGCCGCCCGGGGTGCTGGAGGCCAGGACCAGCGCCCGGACGCGATCGGGCGCCAGCAGAGCCAGCTCCTGGGCGATCATGCCGCCGAGCGAGAACCCGAGCACGTGCACCGGTCCCAGCGCCGCGCTCTCGATGACGTCGAGGGCGTCCTCGGCCATCGAGCGGGTGCTGATCGAGGTTGGGGGCAGCTCGGTGCGCCCGCACCCGCGCAGGTCGTAGGTGATGCAGGTGAACCGGTCGGTGAACTCCTCGACGAGCGGCGCCAGGATCTCGCTGGGCGCGTTGTAGCCGGTGATCCACAGCAGCGGCGGGCCGGAGCCGGCGACCGTGTAGGACAGTCCCTCACGGCTGATGTGGGTGACCGGGTCGCCGTCCTGGCGCTTGCGGCGCACCTTGGAGCGGGACTTCTCGAACACGTAGCGCCCGGGCGCGCGCCCCAGGGGCGGCGTACGGCGGGGGTCGTACCAGGTCGGCGCGGGCGTCTCGTCGCCGGAGCGCTCGAGCAGCCACTCGGCCCACGCCTCCCACCACGATCCCTGGTGGGTGGTCGCACGCTCCTGCCAGTCGTCGGCCGACTCGCCTGGGGTCGCCGGAGCAATCGTGTAGGACATCCGGGGACGGCCGGGCGGGTTGACCAGGCTGGCGATGTGGCCCGCGCTGCTGAGCGCATAGACGGTGTCGCCACCCAGAAGCTGGGTCGTGCGGTACGTCGTGCGCCACGGGGTCAGGTGGTCGGCGACGGCACCCATGACGAAGGCGGGTACGTCGACCTCGCTGAGGTCGACGGGGGTGTCGAGCACCTTCATCCCGTTGGGCCGCAGGAGCGGGTTCTCGCGCACCATCTCGATGAACTGGCCGTAGAGCCTGGCTGGGAGGTTGGTGCCGTCGGCGTTCCAGCTGAGGATGTCGAACTCGGGCGGGTCCTGGCCCATGAGGTAGTTGTTGACCCAGTAGTTCCACACCAGGTCGTCGGGGCGCAGCCAGGTGAAGGCCCGTCCCGTCGACTCCGCCGTGCGGACGCCCTTGCGCTCCGCGAGCCGCCGCGAGAGCCCCGCCATCCAGTCGGGCGTGAGCGCGGTGAGCGCCATCGGCTCGCCGAAGTCGAGCATGGTCACCCCGAACGACGCGGAGTGGACCCGACGCTCGCCCGTGGCCGCCTCGTGGGCGAGGAGCAGGCTCGTCAGGATCCCGCCGGCGCAGAAGCCCATGATGTTGACGTCGGGGCTGCCGGTCTCGGCGCAGACCGCGTCGACCGCCGAGCGGATCCGCCCGACGTAGTCGTCGATGCTCCAGTCGTCGTGCTCCGGGGTCGGGTTGCGCCAGCTGAGCAGGAAGGTCTGCAGCCCGTGGCCGAGCGCGTGCTCGACGAAGCTGCGGCCCGGGCTGAGGTCGAGGAAGTAGAAGCGGCCGATCGGTGGCGGGATGATGAGCACCGGGCGTTCGCGCACCTGCTCGGTGGTCGGGGCATAGCGCAGCACCTCGCCGTGCTCGTCGCGCTGGATCACCGCGCCCGGCGTGACGGCGAGGTCGCGGCCGACCTGAAGGGAGTCGCGCCGCACCTGGGACGGCATCCCGCCGTTGCGGCGCAGGTCCTCGAGCGCGTTCAGCGACCCGCGCACCACGCTGGCGCCGCCGGTGTCGATCGCGCGCTTGAGCGCGGCCGGGTTGCCCGCGAGCGTGTTGGTCGGCGCGAGCGCGCTCGTCACGAGGCTGCCCAGCAGGCGGGCCCGCTCGGCGGCCTCGCGCTGGCCGGCGTCGTCGAGCTCCTCGGCGACGTGCTCCACCGCCGCACAGGCAGCGAGGTAGGACTGGCCGAGGCGGCGGTAGACCGGGCTCGTCGCCCAGGCGGGGTCCTGAAAGCGCCGGTCGCGGGGGTCGGGTGTGATCGCGGACCGTCCCAGCGAGACCTTCACCAGCTCCGAAGCGAGGGTCGCGGTGGCTGCCACGGCAGAGGTCACGAGCGGGGTGTGGTCGTTGGCGCCCCGCCGTGGAGAGGCACCCGACACCAGGAAGTTCGTCATCAATCAGGACAACGACCCCCTCCGAGGGAGGTGACGCCCCTGAGGGGACGAGCCGGGCATAGTCCGAACGGGCTACGTCAGATCGTCCGAACGGGTCCGCAGCCTGATGCGCATGCGACTCTCCGATGCATTGGTGAATCCTCTACGAAAATCGCCAATGTGCTGGACAGGTGATCAAAGAGTCCGCAGAGTGATCCACGTCATATTGGACAGTTGTCCAGAATCTGCGGAGGTCCCATGTCTCGCTCGCGTCGCCTTCTGTCCGTCCTGGCAGTCAGCTCACTTCTGGGCCTTGCCGCGTGCGGGGGTGAGTCCACCGCCGAACCCGATGGGCCGGACGCCGGCTCGGACGTCACTTTCACCGGTGACCCGGTCACGATCTTGTCGATGGCGCCGTACGACAACCCCATCCTCGACCGCAAGGAGATCCTCGAGGTCGTCGAGGCGGCCGTGAAGAAGGTCAACGCCGACGGCGGCATCAACGGCAGCGAGCTGAAGCTCGTGACCTGCAACGAGGGCTTCGACCCCAACATGGCCGCCGACTGCGCCCGCGAGGCCGTCAACCGCGACGTCGCCGCGGTGGTCGGGGGGTTCGCCGGCAACGGCGACGTCATCCTCCCGATCCTGGAGGAGGCCGGCATCCCCTGGCTCGGCACCCCGCTCATCAGCGCCGGTGAGCTCACCAGCGCCGTGTCCTTCCCGCTCTCGGCCGGCGCGGCCGGGCTGGCCGGCCTCGGGCTGCAGGCCGCCAAGGACGGCTGCAAGACAGTGGCCGCTCCCTCGACCGAGACCGGGACGGCGTCCACGGGTCTGGGCCTCCTGATCGGCGCCGGTGCGCAGGCGGGTGGCGTCAAGGAGGTCGAGACGATCCGGATGCCCCCGAACGTCTCCGACTACAGCGGCATCGCGCAGCAGGCGCAGGGCGTCGACTGCGTGGTCATGGCTGCCGCCGGCAACGTCATCGCGGGCTTCGCTGCGGCCAACGCCAGCCTGGGCGGCACCACCAAGATGTATGTGATGGGCGCGTCCATCTCCCAGGACATCCTCGACGCCGCCGGACCCGTGCTCGAGGGCATCCGCACGTGGAGCACCTTCCCCGTGGCCGAGGACCCGATCTGGGACGACGCCAAGGCGGCCGCCCCGTCGGTCACCGACGGCGGCGAGGCCGGCTGGGTCTCGCTGATCAACCAGAACGCCTGGGTGTCGGTGGTGTCCTTCGCCAACTTCGCCGCGTCGCTGGACGAGGTGAGCTCGCAGAGCGTGCTGGCGGGCCTGCAGGCGGAGACGGCCTTCGACACCCTCGGCTTCACCGAGCCGATCGACTTCACCAAGTCGTTCTTCATCCCCGACTTCGCCCGCGCGTTCAACATGAAGGCGCAGTGGGTGACCGTCGAGGACGGCAAGCTGGTCCCGGACAGCGACGAGATCTCCGACCTCGGCGAGGCCTTCGCCTCCATGGGGCAGTGAGGCCCGCGTGACTGCGACAACCGAGGCACCTGCGAGTCGCGAGGAGATCGTCCTCGCGGCTCGCGGGCTCGCAGCCGGGTACGGCGGCGGCGCGGTCGTCTCCGACATCGAGCTCGAGGTGCGCGCCGGCGAGGTGGTCGCCCTGCTCGGCGCCAACGGTGCCGGGAAGACCACCACGCTCCTGACCCTCGCCGGGGAGCTGAGCCCCACCGCCGGCCACGTCGAGGTCCTGGGCGACGACCGCAACCGCCGGCTGCACCAGCGCTCGCGTGCCGGCCTGGGACTGTTGACCGAGGAGCGGTGCGTCTTCATGCAGCTCACCGGCTGGCAGAACCTCAAGCTCGGCCGGGGCGCGCCCAGCGACGCGCTGGCGTACTTCCCCGAGCTGGAGCCGCACCTCGGCAAGCAAGCCGGTCTGCTCTCGGGCGGACAGCAGCAGATGCTCGCACTCGCCCGCGTGCTCGCAGCCAAGCCCCAGGTGCTGCTGGCCGACGAGCTGTCGCTGGGTCTGGCGCCCCTGATCGTGCAGCGCCTGCTCGAGGCGGTCCGCCGGGCCGCCGACACAGGGGTCGCGGTCGTCCTGGTCGAGCAGCACGTGCGCCAGGCACTGCGCGTCGCCGACACCGTTCACGTCATGCGCCGCGGCCGCCAGGTGCTCACCGCGCCCGCCGCCGAGCTGCGCGACAACCCGGAGCAAATCACCGACCTGTACGTCGGACGGGGGGAGGCGGCGTGAGCGACCTGCTGCGCTACGCGTTCGTCGGCCTGGGTCTCGGCGGCATCTACGCCATGCTCGGTGTGGGCATGGTGATGATCTACCGCGGCTCCGGGGTCGTGAACTTCGCCCACTCGGGCTTCGCCCTGATCGGCGCCTACACCGTCTACACGCTGCGCGCGGACCACGGCCTCAGCACGCCGGTGGCGCTGGTGCTGGCCGTCCTGCTCGGGTGCCTGGTCGGTCTGGCCATGCAGGTCCTGGTCCTGCGACCGTTGCGCCGCGCCAGTCCGCTCGCGCGCGTGATCGCGACCCTCGGCGTACTCACGCTGATCATGGAGGGTGTGCTGCGGACCCATGGCGCGGGTCAGCTGATGAGCGCGCCGTTCGTGCCGACCACGCCGGTCAGGCTCGTCGAGGGCATCCAGATCGGCCAGTACGCCTTCTGGCTCGCCGGCATCGCGGTGCTGCTGACCGCGGTCGCCACGGTGACGATGGCACGGACCCGCTTCGGCCACGCCATCTCTGCGTCCGCCGAGAACCCGCGCGCGGCCGCGGCCCTCGGCTGGTCGCCCGATGCCCTCGCAGCCGCCACCTGGGCACTGGGCGGCGGGCTCGCCGCGTTCGCCGGATCGCTGGTGCCGGCGATCTCGTTCGGGTTCATGTCGCCGACCCAGTTCGCCCCGCTGATCATCGGCGCCCTCGCCGCGGCCCTGCTCGCGGAGTTCAAGTCCTACCCGATGGCCTGCCTGGGTGGCATCGCCGTCGGCGCGCTGCAGACGGTGTCGATGGGCTTCATCGACTCCCCGGGCATCGCCGACTCGGTCCCGTTCATGGTGATCATCGTGCTGATGGTCGTCAACGGACGGGGACTGCCGCTGCGCGGCAGCGCCACGGACCGGCTGCCGAAGGTCGGCACCGGCCGGATCCGCGCCAAGGTCGTCGTCCCCCTCGTCGTCGCCATGATGGTCGTCTTCGTGCTGGCCTCGGCCTCGTGGCAGGTCGCGTTGGTGATGAGCACGACCGCCGCCATGGTCGGGCTGTCGGTCGTCCTGCTGACGGGGTACGCCGGGCAGCTCTCGCTGGCGCAGTTCGCGATGGCCGGCGCGGGTGCCTTCGTGGCCGGACGCCTGTCAGCGCTCGCGGGCTGGCCGTTCGAGCTGGCACTCCTCGCCGGTGTGTTCGCGGCGGGCCTGATCGGGTTCCTGCTCGGGCTGCCGGCGCTGCGCACGCGCGGCATCAACCTCGCAGTGGTGACCTACGGACTCGGCTTCGCCGTCCACTCGATCTTCTTCAACAACCCGAAGTGGGGGACGGTCGCGCCCAGCGAGGTCTCGTTGTTCGGGCTCGACGTCGACCCGATCCGGCACCCGGACCGCTACGCCCTGCTGTGCCTGGCGGCCCTGGTGCTCGTCTGCCTGATGGTCGCCAACGTCCGGCGCGGCCGGGTCGGACGCCGGATGCTCGCCGTACGCACCAACGAGCGCGCCGCCTCTGCGATCGGCGTCGACGTCTTCGAGACGAAGCTCTACGCCTTCACGCTCGCGGCCGGCATCGCCGGCCTCGGCGGTGTGCTGCTCGGCTTCAGCTACGGCACGATCAGCTTCGGGGTGCTCTACGACGTCGGCGACTCGATCCTGATCCTGGTGCTCACCGTCATCGGCGGCGTCGGGTTCGTCCTCGGACCGGTCGTGATGGCCGTGGGCGCCGAGGGCGGCATCGTCCACCTCCTGCTCCCGAGTCACACGCAGGAGGGACTGTCCGCCGACGGCGGCTTCTCGCAGTGGATCCCGGTGATCATGGCGCTGGTCCTCCTCGTCACTCTGCTGGCCAACCAGAACGGCGTGGCGGAGGAGATCGACCACAAAGTCGGCGGCAAGCTGCGTGCGCGGTTCGGCTCGGCCGGACGGCGCGGGTCGGTTGCGGCCGAGCGGGAGGCGCGGGCGGAGCGCGCCGGCCGCGCCGCGGTGACCGTGCAGCCCCGCACGCTCGAGGTGCACGGACTCACCCAGCGGTTCGGCGGGTTCACCGCGCTGGAGGGCGTCGACCTCCGGGTGGAGCCGGGTGAGGTGCTCGGGTTGCTGGGGCCCAACGGTGCCGGCAAGACGACGCTGATCGACTGCGTGAGCGGCTACAACAAGCTCACCGCCGGGCAGGTCGTGATCGACGGCCAGGACATCAGCCGGTGGTCACCGCACCGCCGGGCCCGCGCCGGGCTTGCGCGGTCGTTCCAGTCCCTGGAGCTCTTCGACGACCTCACCGTCCGGGAGAACCTGCTGGCGGCCTGTGACGCCCGTGACCGCACGGCGTACCTCACCGACCTCGTCCGGCCGGGACGCGCCGCGCTGCCCGAGGTGCTCGAGGCCGCGATCGACGAGCTCAACCTCGCCGACGTCATCGACGAGGTCGCAGAAGACCTGTCGTACGGCGCGCGCCGGCTGGTCGCCATCGCCCGAGCTGTGGCGACGCAACCGTCGGTCCTGCTGCTCGACGAGCCGGCGGCCGGCCTCGGCGAGGCCGAGCGGGCGGAGCTGGGCAGGCTCGTGCGCCGGCTCGCCGACGAGTGGGGGATGGGCGTGCTGTTGATCGAGCACGACGTCGAGCTCGTCCTCGGCTGCGCCGACCGGGTGGTCGTCCTCGACTTCGGTCAGAAGATCGCCGAGGGCGCACCACCGGAGATCCGGCAGGACGCTGCCGTGCGCCGCGCCTACCTGGGCGAGGAGACCGACGTCGCCCCGGGGGCGAGTGCACGATGACCCTGCGCGTCGCGCAGTGGGCGACCGGTGCGGTCGGACGGGAGGCGGTGCTCGGGGTGCTCGGGGCGCCGGGCCTGGAGCTCGTCGCGGTGAAGGTCCACGGCAGCGACAAGGTCGGCGTGGACGCGGGCGAGCTCGTGGGGCTGCCGCCGTTGGGAGTCCGCACGACGCAGGACCTCGCCGAGCTCCTGGCCGCCGCGCCGGACTGCGTCGTCTACACCCCGCGCGTCGCCCACGTCGCCGAGGTCGCCGACCTCCTGCGGGCGGGGGTCGACGTGGTGACCACGGCCTTCTGCTTCCACCCCGCGCGGATGTCCGCGGCCGACCGCGCGGTGCTGGAGCAGGCGGCGTACGCCGGTGGGGCGACGCTGCACGGCAGCGGCCTGAACCCGGGCAACTTCGGCATGGCGGTGCCGCTCGCCCTGTCGGGACTCGTGCGCGAGCTGCGCACGGTGTCCCTGGTGGAGCGCGCCGACTGGAGCGCCTATGAGAGCACCCGGATCACCTTCGACAACATGCGCTTCGGCGCGCCGCCGGCACAGGTCGACGAGGGGGCGAGCGAGTTCCTGGCGTTCAACGCCGACCTCTTCCGCCAGCAGGTCTGGCTGATCGGCGACGCGCTCGGCGCGGAGCTCGACGAGGTCGTCACCGAGCACAGCGTCGGGACGGCGACGGAGCCGATCCCGGTCTTCGACCGGACGATCGCGCCGGGCACGGTCAACGCCCAACGCTGGACCTGGACCGGCCGGGCACGGGGTACGGCGAAGGTGGTCGTCGACTGCCTGTGGTCCATCGGTGCCGCACCCGCCGACTGGCCGCGCGCCCAGCACGGATGGACCGTCCAGCTCGAGGGGGAACCGTCGGTGCAGGCTCACCTGACGACCCTGGCCAGCTTCGCGGAGCCGCGTTCGCTGGCCGACCACGTGCGGGCGGCGAGCGCGGCGACGGCGATGCAGGTGGTCAACGCGATCCCTGCCGTCTGCGCCGCAGCGCCGGGGTTCGCGACCGCGGAGTCGCTGCCGCTGGTGCGCAGTCTCCAGGGCTTCCGGCCCGCCGTCGCCGCGGCCGGGGCCTAGACTCGGTGGCCGTGACCGATCCAGCGCGCCGCCCCGGGAAGCGGTCGGATCTCGACGTCCCGGTGGCGCTCGTCGAGGCCGCCGAGCGGATGTTCGGTGAGGCGAGCGTCGAGTCGGTGTCGCTGCGGGCAGTGGCGCGCGCGGCCGGGGTGGCGCCGGCCGCGGTCTTCTACCACTACCCGACGAAGGACGACCTGGTCGGCGCGGTGGTCGCACGCCGCGGACGCACGGTCGGACGCCAGACCCGCCAGGACCTGGCGGCGCTGGCCGAGCGCGCGGAGGTCAGCGTCCGCGACGTGGTCGAGGCGGTGCTCATGCCGATGGTCGCCGAGATCAACGCCGACCCGGAGGGTGGGCTCAACTGGGCCAAGGTGGTGGCCTGGGCGGCGACGACCGACATCTCGCCCTTCCACTCGGCGATCGAGGTCGCGCCGAGCATCGACAGCCTCTTCGTGGCCGCTCTCGAGCGAGCACTCGGGCGCACCCGCAACCCCGAGATCCGTCGCCGCACCGGCATCGCGGTCTTCGGCATGCTCAACGCACTGGCCGGTGCCGACCGGCGCGGCTACGGCCACCCCATGACCGAGGACGGACTCGATCCGGACTTCGTCGAGGCGATCGCGTCGTTCGCGACCGCCGGCCTCGCCGCCATCGACGACTGACGCCCTCCAGGAGGACGAGATCGACGCTCTGCTGGCCCGCCTGGTCGCCAAGGACGAGATCACCGAGCAGCTGCTGGCCTACGCCCGCGCGGTGGACCGCATCGACGTACCCCTCATCCGCTCGGTCTTCCACCCCGACGCCATCGCCGACTACGGCGCGATGTACTCCGGGACGGGCTACGGGTTCGCCGACTTCATCGCCGAGGTGCACCCGCCGATGCAGACACACACCCACCACCTGTCCAACATCGCCGTCACCGTCGACGGCGATGTCGCCGGGAGCGAGTGCTACGTGATCATGCGGGCGCGCACGATCGGCGCCGACGGCACCGCACACGAGACGGTCTCCCACGGGCGCTACGTCGACCGGTGGGAGCGGCGGGACGCGATCTGGCGGATCGCGCACCGTCGCTACCTGCACTCCCTCGACGAGCTCTGGACGGCGAGCACCCGGCTCTTCGAACCGGCCGGCAGCCGCGGACCCGACGACCCGGCGTACGACGTCTTCCCCGATCCTCCGGCGAGCGCCGACTGACTACGGGGTCTCGAGGTAGAGCGCGGTCGCCTCGATCAGACCCTCGCGCGCCTCGTCGATGTCGGTCCAGGTGCTGAGGTTGCGCTCGTGGCGCAGGCCACGCACTGCCGGTGGCAACAACTCGCGCACCCGCTCGAGTCGGCGCTGGTCGACGCTCAGGCCGTGGAAGGACCGGGCATAGATCTTGCGCCAGTGTCGGTCCCAGGCGGCGAAGCGCTCCGCGGTGAGGGGGTACGCCGCGGCCAGCTCGTCGGTGTCGGGCGGCAGCGTGTTGCGGATGGCCGACACCGCCCGCGCCTCGGGCGTCTGCATCCCGTCCCACAGGCCGTCGACGATCTGCCGGATCCGGCCCGCGACCGAGTCGGCCGGCTCCCTGTCGCCTGGCAGCATCGCGCGCCGGTGCTGCAGCTCGTCGAGCACCGCCGCCCACAGCCCGTCGACGTCACCGAACTGGTGCTGGACGGTGCCCCACGTGACGCCGGCGGTCTTGGCGATCAGGTTCGCGCTGGCGCCGCCGTGCTCGGTCTCGGCGAGCATCTCGATCGCCGTGCTGATGACCCGGGCGCGGGTCTCGCGTCCGCGCTTGTTGAGCTTCGCGCCGCGGGCGTTGACCAGGGGAGGGGGCTCGGCGGCGAATGCCGTCGACAGGTCTGACTGGCTCATCCGCGCAGCCTAGGTGAGCCCCTCCTCGGCGAGCGCCGCGCGCCGGGCCAGCGTGGCGCCGATGCCCGCGGCGGCCGCATGGACGGAGGCGGCATGGTCTGTGGGGCGGAAGCGGGGTGTGGCGCCGGAGATGCTGATCGCGGCTACCGGGCGATCCTGGGGGTCCAGCACGGGCGCGGCCACGCAGACCAGGCCGGGCGCGCCCTCCTCGAACTCGTAGGCGACCCCGGTCTCCACCACCTTGTCGAGCTGTTGGCGCAAGCGTCCCGGGGCGGTGATGGTGCGCGCCGTACGCCGCTCCAGGGGACCGCGGAGCACGGCGATCCGCTCCTCCTCGCCGGCGTGGGCGAGCAGCGCCTTGCCCAGCGCGGTGGCGTTGACCGGCATCCGGCCACCGATGCGCGACGGCGTGCGGATCGCGCGGTGCCCGGCCACCTTGGCGACGTACACGACCTCCGAGCCCTCGCGCAGCGCGAGGTGGACGACCTCGTGGGTGCGCTCGTAGAGGTCCTCGAGGAACGGGGTGGCGACCTCGAGCAGCGTGCGCTCGACGGAGGCGCGCATCCCGAGCTCGAAAAGATGCGACCCGAGGTGGAAGGCGCCGTCGACCCGGTCGAGCAGTCCCGCCTCGACCAGGTCGTTGGCCACCCGGTGCACCGTCGCCTTCGGCAGGCCGGTGCGGCGCTGCAGCTCGGCGAACCCCAGGCCGTGGTCGTCGGCGCCGAAGGCGTGCAGCACGCGCATCACCTTGGCGAGGACGCTGGCGGGGTCGAGGGCCATGCCTGCGAGCATAGTTCCACTCATCGGAACTCTCGGCTTCGTCCGGCGGCCCCAGGCCCGCACGATGAAGCCATGCCAGAGAACCTGACCGAGACCCCCGAGGTCATCGAGGCCTCCGAGCGGCTGCTGACCGCAGCCGCCGAGGGCGTCCCCTGTGCCCCCGTGCGCGACCTGATCGGCAGCACCGACATCGACAAGGCGTACGCCGTCCAAGCACGCGGCACCGCGGCGAAGCTCGCCACCGGCGCCACGGTGGTCGGCCGCAAGGTCGGCCTGACGTCGGAGGCGGTGCAGAAGCAGATCGGCGTCGACCAGCCCGACCTGGGCTACCTCTTCGACGACATGGGCTACGCCGAGTCCGACGTGATCCCGATGAGTCGGCTGCTGCAGCCCAAGGCCGAGGCGGAGATCGCCTTCGTGCTGAAGGACGACCTCGTCGAGGGCCCGCTGGACGTCGCGCAGATCCGGGACGCGGTGGACTACATCTGCGCCGCGATCGAGATCGTCGACAGCCGCATCGCCGACTGGGACATCACCTTCGGCGACACCGTCGCCGACAACGGCTCCAGCGCGCTCTACGTGCTCAGCGAGGAGCGGTTCTCCCTCGACGGGGTCGAGCCGGTCGGCGTCGAGATGACCATGACCCGCAACGGCGAGCAGGTCTCGCAGGGCAACGGCGCGGCCTGCCTGGGCGACCCGCTCAACGCCGTCGTGTGGCTGGCCAACAAGGCACGCGAGTTCGGCGACCCGCTGCGCGCGGGCCAGCTCGTGCTGTCCGGCGCGCTCGGCCCCATGGTCGCTGCCGCCCCCGGTGACGTCGTCACCGCCACGGTCTCGGGCCTCGGCTCGGTCACCGCCACGTTCTCATCCACCAAGGAGTAAACCCATGGCCAAGGCAGGATCCGGCGGCACCAAGGTCGCCATCATCGGGTCGGGCAACATCGGCACCGACCTGATGATCAAGGTGATGCGCGTCAGCGAGACGCTCGAGATGGGCGCGATGGTCGGCATCGACCCCGAGTCCGACGGGCTCGCCCGCGCCGAGCGGTTCGGCGTCCCGATCACCGCCGAGGGCGTCGACGGCCTCATGGCGATGGACGACTTCGACGAGATCGCGATCGTCTTCGACGCCACCAGCGCCGGTGCCCACCGCGCCAACGCGGCCAAGCTCGCGCCGTACGGCAAGAAGCTCGTCGACCTCACCCCCGCGGCGATCGGCCCCTACGTCGTACCCCCGGTCAACATCGACGAGCACATCGGTCTCGACAACCTCAACATGGTGACCTGCGGTGGCCAGGCGACGATCCCGATCGTCGCGGCGGTCTCCAGCGTCACCGAGGTGCCGTACGCCGAGATCGTGGCGTCGATCGCGTCGAAGTCGGCTGGTCCCGGCACGCGCGCCAACATCGACGAGTTCACCGAGACCACCTCGCACGCCATCGAGGCCGTGGGCGGCGCCCAGGTGGGCAAGGCGATCATCATCCTTAACCCGGCCGAGCCGCCGCTGATCATGCGCGACACCGTCTTCTGCCTGATCAACGACCCGGCCGAGGAGCACCAGGACGCGATCCGCGCAGCCGTCAACGAGATGGTGGCCAAGGTGGCGGAGTACGTCCCTGGCTACCGCCTCAAGCAGCAGGTGCAGTTCACCGCCGTGCCCGCCGACGAGCCGGTGCACACCATGGTCGGCAAGAGCTCCGGTGACATCGCGGTGACCCACAAGGTCGCGGTCTTCCTCGAGGTCGAGGGCGCCGCGCACTACCTCCCGGCCTACGCCGGCAACCTCGACATCATGACCTCCGCTGCGCTGCGGACCGGCGAGAAGATCGCCGAGAGCCTGCGCGCCGCCACCACCGAAGGAGCGCTCGCATGACCGAGCTCTACATCCAGGACGTCACCCTGCGGGACGGCATGCACGCCATCCGGCACCGCATCGACCCCGAGGACCTGAAGAAGATCGTCAAGGCCCTCGACGAGGCCGGCGTCGACGCCATCGAGGTCACCCACGGCGACGGGCTCACTGGCGGCTCGGTCAACTACGGCCCGGGCTCCCACACCGACTGGGAGTGGATCGAGGCGGCTGCGTCCGTCATCGAGAACGCCGTCCTCACCTCGCTCCTGCTGCCCGGCGTCGGGACCGTCGAGGACCTCAAGCGCGCCTACTCGCTCGGCGTCCGCTCGGTCCGGATCGCGACCCACTGCACCGAGGCCGACGTCGCCAAGCAGCACATCGAGACCGCCCGCGAGATCGGCATGGACGTCTCGGGCTTCCTGATGATGTCGCACATGTCCGACGCCGCCTCGCTCGCGCAGCAGGCCAAGCTGATGGAGTCGTACGGCGCCCACTGCGTCTATGTCACCGACTCCGGTGGCCGGCTCACGATGCCGGGCGTCGACGAGCGGGTGCGTGCCTACCGCGACGTGCTCGACGAGAGCACCCAGATCGGCATCCACGCCCACGAGAACCTCTCGCTGTCGGTCGCCAACTCGGTCACCGCCGTCGAGGCTGGCGCCTACCGCGTCGACGCCTCGCTCGCCGGGCAGGGCGCCGGTGCGGGCAACTGCCCAATCGAGCCGTTCGTCGCGGTCGCCGACATCTACGGCTGGAAGCACCGCTGCGACGTCTTCAAGCTGCAGGACGCCGCCGACGACCTGGTCCGCCCGCTCCAGGACCGGCCCGTGCGCGTCGACCGCGAGACCCTCACTCTCGGGTACGCCGGGGTCTACTCCTCGTTCCTGCGGCACGCGGAGAACGCCTCGAAGCAGTACGGCGTCGACACCCGCGACCTGCTCATGGAGGTCGGCAAGCGTCGCCTCGTCGGTGGCCAGGAGGACATGATCATCGACATCGCGCTCGACCTGCTCGCCGCGCGCGACGGGGAGAGCGTCCCCGCCTGACCCGAGTCGAGCCCCTGCAAGAGCGGGGGGATCTGGTGCCGCGTGCTGACACCAGATCCCCCCGCTCTTCGGCGTTCCGGGGCCGACCCGTTCAGTAAAGACTTGTCCACAGCCCCCGCCGAGGGTGGCGGGATCGCCGTGAGTCGGGCGAGACTGCTGGCCTTCGCAGTCCTATCTCGGGGGATGTGATCGCTGGTGAGCGTGCTCGAATCGGGTCGAGCTGTCGCGACGTCAGGTGTTGCCGACGACGTCGTGCGCGACCTCGACGAGCGCCTGCGCGCTGCGGTCCGCTCCGCCGGTGTCGATCCCCAGTCCGCGCCCGACGTCGTACGCCGGATGGCCGAGCAGCTCGTCGCGGAGCACGACGCGCGCAGCCTCACCGGTGCGGTGCTGCCGGTCGCAGACCCGGCCGGCGTGGTGGGGGAGCTGGTCGCTCGGCTTGCCGGCTTCGGTCCGCTGCAGCGCTACCTCGACGACGACACGGTCGAGGAGATCTGGGTGAACGACCCGTCGCGGGTGTTCATCGCCCGCGACGGCCGACACGAGCTCACCAACACGGTCCTCACCGCTGCCGAGGTCGACGACCTGGTGGAGCGGATGCTGAAGACCAGCGGGCGCCGCCTCGACATGAGCCGGCCGTTCGTGGATGCGCTGCTGCCGGGCGGACACCGGCTCCACGTCGTGCTGTCGGGGATCTCGAGGAACTTCACCGCCGTCAACATCCGCAAGTTCGTCGTGAAGGCCGCGCGCCTCGACGAGCTGGTCGAGCTGGGGTCGCTGTCGGCACACGCCGCGCGCTTCCTGGCGGCCAGCGTGCGCGCCGGGCTGAACATCATCGTCGCCGGATCCACGCAGGCGGGCAAGACGACGATGCTCAACTGCCTCGCCGCTGCGATCCCGGGCACCGAACGGGTGATCAGCGCGGAAGAGGTCTTCGAGCTGCGCTTCCCGCATCCCGACTGGGTCGCACTCCAGACCCGCCACGGTGGTCTCGAGGGCACCGGCGAGGTCGTGCTGCGTGACCTGGTCAAGGAGTCGCTGCGGATGCGACCCAACCGGATCATCGTCGGGGAGGTGCGTGCCGAGGAGTGCCTCGACCTGCTGCTCGCCCTCAACAGTGGGCTTCCCGGGCTCGCGAGCCTCCACGCCAACAGTGCTCGCGAGGCGCTGGTGAAGATGTGCACCTTGCCGCTGCTCGCGGGTGAGAACGTCGGGTCACAGTTCGTCGTCCCCACCGTCGCCGCGTCCGTCGACCTCGTCGTCCACCTCGGAGTCGAGCCCGACGGGCTGCGGTGCGTCCGCGAGATCGTCGCGGTCCCCGGCCGGGTCGAGGGCGACGTCATCGAGACCGAGCCCGTCTTCGTGCGCGAGGGGCACGAGCTGCGGCGAGCGGGCGGCGTACCTCCGCGCACCGACCGCTACGCCGCGCGTGGCATCGATGTCCACGCCCTGCTCGCGGAGGACGGCTGATGGGTGTCGTCGTCGGGCTCGGGATCGGTGTGGGGTTGCTGCTGATCGGCAGTGCCTTCCTCACCCCGCGCGCTGCGCCGCGGCCGCACCCCCGCCCGAGCGCCGTACGCCGGACCCTGGACGCCGCCGGTCTGCACCGGGTCGGCACGGGTTCGATGACCGCCCTGTCCGCAGCGTGCGGACTGGTGGCAGCGGTGCTGATGCAGGTCGTCTCGCGCACCGTGCCGGTCGCGCTCGCGTTCGGCGCGATCGCGGCGTACCTCCCGGTCGCCGTCGTGCTCGGCCGTGCACGTCGGCGTCGGCGCGAGCTGGCCGAAGTCTGGCCCGAGGCGGTCGACAACCTCTCCTCGGCGGTGCGGGCGGGCATGTCGCTGCCGGATGCCCTGGCCGGCCTGGCCGACCGCGGACCTGAGGCACTGCGTCCGGCGTTCGCCGACTTCGCCGCCGACTACCAGCTCACCGGGCGGTTCTCGGAGTGCCTGGACCGGTTGAAGGAGCGCCTCTCGGACCCGGTGGGCGACCGGGTGATCGAGTCACTGCGGCTCGCGCGCGAGGTGGGGGGCAGCGACCTCGGTCGCCTTCTGCGCACGCTGTCGGCCTACCTGCGTGAGGACGCCCGCACCCGTTCCGAGCTCGAGGCCCGCCAGGCGTGGGCGGTCAACGGCGCGCGGCTCGCCGTCGCCGCGCCCTGGCTGGTGTTGCTGCTGTTGTCGTTCCAGCGTGAGGTCGTCGCGCGCTACGCCTCGCCCGCCGGGGTGGTCGTGCTCATCGGCGGCGGAGTGGCGTGCGTGACCGCCTATCGGCTGATGCTGCGGGTCGGCCGCCTGCCCGAGGAACGCCGGGTGCTCGCGTGAGTCCGGCCGTGTGGGGGGCGCTCCTCGGCGCGGTGGCCGGAGGAGCACTGCTCGTCGTGCTCGACCGGGTGGCCGCCCTCGGCCGACCACGCCTCGAGCAACGGGTGCTTCCCTACCTGCGGGATCTGCCCGCCCGCGACACGGTCATCGCGTCTGGCACCGACCGGCCGATCTCGGCCGCCCGCGCCGTCTTCGGGCCGTCGCTCACGCACGCCGCCGACCTGGTCGAGCGCGTGCTGGGCGGCGCTGACTCGGTGCGCCGTCGTCTCGACCGTGCCGGATCGGACATGACCGTCCACGACTTCCGCGTCTCCCAGGTGATGTGGGGACTGGTCGCGTTCGCCGGCACTGCTGCCGTCGCACTGCTGGTGTCGCTGCGGTCCCCGGACCGTGCGGTGCCGATGCTGATCGCCTGCGTGCTGGCCTTCGCGATCGGCGTGCTGCTGCGCGAGAACCGGCTCACCGCCCAGGTGCGTCAGCGCGAGGAGCGGATGCTGGCGGAGTTCCCGACCGTCGCCGAGCTCCTGGCCCTCGCCGTCGCGGCCGGGGAGGGGCCGGTGCAGGCCACCGCCCGCGTCGCCGGGCGGACCAACGGCGAGCTGGCGCGCGAGCTGGAGCGGGTCCTGGCTGCCGTCCGCACGGGCACACCCGTCACTCGGGCCCTCGACGACCTCGCCGCACGCACCGGACTGCCCGTGCTGGCCAGGTTCGCGGAGGGGATGGCGGTGGCGATCGAGCGCGGCACGCCACTCACCGACGTCCTGCACGCTCAGGCCGCCGATGTCCGCGAGGCCCGTCGCCGCGCGCTCATCGAGTCCGGCGCTCGGCGCGAGGTCCTGATGATGGCGCCGGTGGTGTTCCTCGTCCTCCCGACGGTCGTGTTCTTCGTCTTCTTCCCAGGCGTCGTCGGGCTGCGGCTCTTCGCACCCTGACCCGCCCGTGATCCCTCCACCCGATGAAAGGAGAGCGACCGATGTCGTTCCAGCTGATGACTGCGCTGCTGATGCGGATGCTCGATCCCGACCTTCCCCGTGACGAGCGCGGCGACGTGCCCGGCTGGGTCATGGTCACCATCGTGACCGTGGCGTGAAACCACCCTGGCCGAACCCAACAACGCCAAGCGTCACACGACCGGGATGACCTCAACCACCGCACGCGGCCGCCCCGTCGTCACCCGCACCTCCAAGAACAGATCACGCAGACTCATCCGCCGATGCTCCACCGGCAGCCGGTGCCACTGCTCCACCAGCGACGCAGCCACCGCGACCGGATCCGCAACCGCACGCCGCACCTCCCGCGCCGCCACCTCATGCGCCTCAGCGAGCCCACGCCGCTGCTCGAGCAGGTCAGCCTCCGCCGCATCGAACACCGACCCAGGCACCTCCGGAGACTGCACCCGCTGCAGCATCAACCGCTGTAGCGCCCCGTCAACCTTCCCCAGCTCGCGTGCGAGACGACCTGCCTCTGACCGCAGCGACGCACGCCGCCCCTCCGCTGCCGCGGCCCGGTCCGCTTCACGATCGATGTCCCGCGCCAGCTCCTCAAGCTCCTCGAACACCGCCCGCTCCACGTACGACGCCGTCACATATCCGCCGGCACACGCCTCCGGACCCTGCTCCTTGCTCGTCTTGCACCGGTACTTCGGGGCCCGACCGGCACCGAACTGCCCGGCTGTCATCGTGCCGCCGCATCGCGCACACCGCACCAGCCCTGAGAGCAGGTACTGCGACCGCGTTCGTCGGGCGGGCTGGGCACGCCGTTCCTGACGTGCGTCGAGGTAGGCCTGCCACAGGTCGTTGTCGATGAGCGGCTCGTGGATGCCGTCGTGCAACTCGCCGCGGTAGAGGAAGCGACCGGAGGCGAACCCGGAGTCCAGCACGCGCCGCAGAGTGCGGTCGCTCCACAGGTTCTGCTCGAGCGTGCGCCATCCGTGGCTGTTGAGCCACCGCACCAGCTGGTAGACGGACTCGCCGGCGACGTAACGGCGGTAGAGCGTCGCGAGCACGGGCCCGGTCTCGGGGTCGGGTCGGTGGATCTTCTCCTCGCCGTCGTAGATGTAGCCCCACTTCGGCTTCCCCGTCGGGGGGAGCCCGGCGCGCACGCGCCGCTGGTGAGCCTCGCGCCAGCCCTCGGCGATGCGCTCGGCCTCGAACGCGCTGAGTTCGGCGAGCATGCCGCGCGTGAACCTGCCGGTGGAGGTGGTGACGTCGACCTGCTCGGTCGCTGATTCGAGGCGGCCGCCGGCTTGCTCGACGCGGTCGATGGCGACAGCCCACCTGAGGCGGTGTCGGGCGGTGCGGGAGAACTTCCACACGACGATCGCGTCGTAGTCGCCGGTCTCGACGGCGGCGACGGCCTGGTCGAGGCGTGGCCACCACGCGGAGCGGGAGCGGGATCCGGACTCGTCGATCCCTTCGAGCCAGTCCACGAGGTCGTAGCCGCGGGCGCGGCAGTAGTCGGTGATGGCGGTGCGTTGGATCTCCGGGGTCACCATGCCGTCGCGTTCCTTGGAGACGCGCACGAGACCGAGGACCCTCGGTGGGGTCTCGGGCACCGGCCGGAGGTCCGCGGACATGCGAGATCAGCTCCGCGGGTCGGAATCGGAGGGGACGTCGCTCCAGACGGTGCCCGTCCAGTAGCGGCGTACGCCGTCGTCGCCGGTGTGCCAGCCCGGGGCGAGATCAGAGGCCGACTTGGGTGCCGGGGCCGCGCTTCGGTTGGCGAGGCCCATGGAGATGCGGCCGAGTCCGAAGAGTCCGAAGACCAGGCAGCCCATCATGGCGAAGACGGCGAGCGTCTGCCCGAATTCGCCGCCTACGGCCCAGCCGAGTAGTAGGAGAACTCCGGAGACTGCAGCCCAACACAGGAGTTGGATGCCGGAGCGGGTCTGATCCTTCATGCGTGTGTCTCCTGTTCGGCTAGGCCGCGGCGTACGACGGCGATCTCGCCGCCGTACATCTGATCGATGCGGACGCGGAGCATGTGCTCGGTGACATCAAGGTGCTCGGCGACGAGCCACGGACAGTCGTAGGCGCGCCGAGCAGCGATGAGGTCGTCGAGGCGGACGAGTCGTCGGGCGGCGAGGCCGTCAGCTTGGACCTCGCGTCGTCGGGCGAGGCGGGCTGTGCCGCGTCCGCAGCCGGCGAGCTGTTCGTGGTGCCCGAGGTCGATGTGGGCCAGCTCGTGTGCCAGGGCGCAGCGTCGTTCGACGCGGGTGAGTCGGTCGTCGATGGCGATGCCGGGGATGTCGGGGAGGTACCAGGCGTCGGCCAGGGGGAGTCGGGTGCGGACGTAGGTGAGGTGGGGGCGGGACGCGAGGTCGTCCCAGGGGTTGTAACCGATCGGTGTTCACCCTCCCTTGGCTGCTCGCAGGACTGCTCGGACCGCTTCGATCGCGTCGGGTGATGCGTGCGCGAGCTCGGCGAGGAGTTCAGGATCTACGCCGGCACCGACAGGGGTGGTTTCGGCGGGTTCGCCGGGGGGTGTGAGGAGGTCGGGTGGGACGTCTGCGCCGTTGCCGATCTGGCGGATGGTGCCGGGTGGCCAGCCAAGTGCTTTTTCGATCTTGCCCTGGGTGCTGAGTTTGGGCCATCGCTCTTGGTTGAGGAAGGTGCTGATCGTTCCCGGGTCGGCGCCGGTGGCGTCGACCAGCCAGGCGGGGTTCTTGTCGTGCAGGGCGAGCCAGGACGCGACGGCGTCGGAGGCGCGCTTCTGGTTGTTCGTCTGCGGCATTGGGTCCTCGTCTCATGCCCGGAACTGTTTCCGGAAACACGAGGGAACATCAAGAGCGACAAATCTGTACAACAAGGCAGAACGACGGGAATACCGCCGTGTAATCACGAAGATGTGAGACGGGATGACCTGCAGGGATGCGATCTTCCGGGCGTTCTCCGAGGTTTCCCTTGCGATGTTCCCTGATGTTCCCTACGATCTTCGACATGCCCCCGAAGACCATCAGCATCGACGAGCAGCGCGAACGCGAGCGTGTCGGCGCGACCCTGCGTGAGATTCGCGAGCGCGAGGGCTGGCTACTCGGCGACTTCGCCTCCGAGCTCGACATCTCCTACGCCTACCTCTCGAACATCGAGGCAGGCCGCAAACCGCTGACCAACCGACTCCTCGCCAAGGCGTGCAAGGTCCTGAACTGCCGCCCCCTGGCCATCCGCCACCCCGACGCCGGCACTACGAGCACGACGGAGCCGGCGGCATGAACAGGCGCCCCCGGTCCGAAGCGATCAAGGCCGCTGGCCGCCGCATCGCCGATGCCCGCCTCGCGTGCGCATTGATGACGCCGCGGGAGCAGGCCGAGGCCGCCTGGACCCCCACGTCGCCCTACACCGTCGACGAGCTCGAGGCGCAGATCCGCGCCGAACGCGGGCTCACCGACCGCGAGGCGTCCTAGGCCGCCGGCGGCGTCGTCAGGCGCGAGGACTGCACGTCTCGCACACCAGGCCGCGGCGTCGCCGGTACCAGCACCACTCAACAGAAGATCCCCGGTTCTCCACCGCCTGGCAGCCAACGGAGAAGCCGGGGACCCAACGAAGGGATTGTCCCCCATGAGGAAGAGCATCACCACCACCGCCGACCACGTCGAGCAGCTGGCGTTCAACCACAACGGCCGCGTCGAGTACGACACGGCACGCAACGAGCTCGTCACCGTCGTGCACGGCGTCGAGTACCGCGGCCCGGCCGAGGAGCTCGTCTCCGACGTCACCGAGACCGCGACGCCCGGCGAGCAGCCCGCGGTCGAGTTCACCGACGGGCCGTCGACGTACGGGCCGCTGTTCTCCGACGCCCACCTCGCCGCGCAGCTCGACGCCTGGACCGCTGGGGGTGCGGCATGACGACGGCGGCGCCCCTCGATGCGGCCTACAACGCCGTCCGCGCCCACCTCCACGGCCCCGTCACCGACCGGACCGCTGACGAGCTGCGTGGCCTGCTCTACATAATCGCCGAGGCCGTCGAGCGCCTGGACGGGCACCTCACCAACGGTATGGCGCTGCGGTATCTCGGCAACGACATCACCGGCGTCGAGATGGGCTCCATCGAACGGCACATGCACGAGCTCGCCGGCCGCATCGCACCCCCGGCGGTGACCGCATGAAGACCGCCGCGTTCCTCCGCCTCGTCGCCGACGCCATCGACGCCGGCCTCCCCGAGCCCCTCGAGGTCCGCGTCGCCAGCCCCGGCATCCCCGCCCACGTCCACGTCGCCCCGCAGCACGTGCACGCGTGGACGCAGCACCTCGGGATCACCCCGGGCACCTGGGAGGGCGCGTTCCAGCGCAGCGGCCCCGCCCCGGGCACCGGCGTGTACGTCACCGCGATGTCTCCCCGGGCGGTGCCGGCATGAACGCCGTCAGCACGCTCCACGACGAGGTCACCCGACTCGCCGCCGCACCGTCCACAGACACGGTCGTGGTGCTCCCGCTGGCTGTGGCCCGGCAGCTCGTCGAGCACATCACCGAGATGTGCGACGAGCACGACACCTGCGACTCGTGCGACACCGCGCTGTGCCCGGAGAGCTCCTGCGGGATCGGCGACTTCGGCTGCGACCACGGCCACGTCGTGTGCTCCGACTGCGCCCCGTCCTACTGCCGCGACTGCGGCATCGAAGCGAAGGCAGACCTGCGATGACCGACCACGAGCAGACCGGCCCCCTCCTCATCGACAGTCCCGACGTCCCCGAGCCCACCCAGCGGCCCATGGACCACCGTCGGCAGCCGAAGAAGAAGGACAAGGGCCCGATCCCGAAGCGCCAGGGGAACGGCTACTACGCCGACCACGTCACCGGCGACCGGCTCCGTTCGGTCACCACCATCCTCAGCGGCGGTGTCCCCAAGGACGGCCTCGTCTACTGGGCCGGGAACATGTGCACCGACGCCGCAATCGAGGCGCTCCCCGCTCTCGTCGCTGCGTCGCGGTTCCCCGAGCGGCTCGCCGAGCTGCGTGCATGGATCACGCGGGCCCACACCCGGAAGAAGGACGAGCGCGCCGAGATCGGGTCGCTGGTCCACGGCGTCATCGAGTCCCGCATCCTCAACACCCCGCTGCCCTCGAGCATCGCCGTGGGCGAGACGGAGTGGGCCATCGACGGTCCGGAGCTCGCGCCGTACCTGCAGCAGCTGCTGCGGTTCGAGGAGGAGTGGGCCCCGGAGTTCACCGCCTCGGAGATGGTCGTGGCGAACCCCGACCACGGGTACGCCGGGACGTTGGACTACATGATCGCGGCGTCCGGCCGGATCGGTGAGGCACTGCGTGCAGCGGGCTACACCGTGGACCCGGCCGGCGACATCATGGGCGACACCAAGACCGGCGGCGAGTGGGACCGTGTCACGTCGGCTGGTCACGTGCACGGGGTCTACCCCGAGGCCGGGCTGCAGATGTCGGCCTACCGGCGTGCCTCGATCGGGTGGCTGCGTAACGGTGAGCGGGTCCCGATGCCGCCGACCGCTGAAGTCGGTGTGGTGCTGCACCTGCGCCCGGAGGGTTACCGGCTTTACCCGGTGCGGTGTGGGGACGCGGAGTACGCGTACTTCCGGCACGCGCAGATGGTCGACGAGTGGTCGTCGCGCATCGCGTCGGCCAACGCTGACGACCCGGTCATCGGGAAGCCCCTCGTTGTGCCGACCTCGTCGGCGAAGGCGGTGGCCTGAGTTGTCGCGCGCCACGTTTCTCGTCCAGACCAAGGACGCCCGCACCCCGGCGGCTCGATTCACCGCAACCGACCACGTCGACCTCGGCGAGCAGATCGCCGTCTACCTCACCCGACACCGCCAGCTGGCCCCCAACGTCGCGTTCCACGCCCACATCGGGTCGGAGCGCGGGGCGATTCAGCAGGCCGGCCGTGTCGTCACCTTCGCCATCACCCAGGAGTCCTGACATGCCCAACGACTTCCAGCCCGGAGACATGGCTCTCCACGTCAACAACCAGCTCGACGCACGCCCGGTCGAGTCGGTCGAGGGCGAGTTCATCCGCCTGCGCATCGGCTCGCTGGTGACCGACCCGGTCCCGGCCTCCAACTACCACCGCATTCCGTCCTCAGAGAAGGCGTCCTGACATGCCCATCAAGCCGATCGTCCTGCAACAGCGCCACGCCGAGCTCGGCCGCATCCGCCTCGGCGCTAAGGAGGGCGGCAAGGGCCGCCCCATGAAGCTCGAGTCGTTCCGGTTCACCAGCCACTCCGAGCGGTACATCCGCGACCTCGCCGAGCTCTACGGCGGCGAGCCCCGCCCGTGGGACAACAACGGCATCAAGGGATGGGAGGTCTTCACGACCGCGCAGAGCATCCCGGTGATCGCCGTCAAAGGCGGCCTCACGCAGTGGATGGAGTTCTGGGCCGGCGGCGGCTGCATGCACCGCTGCGACGGCGAGATGAACGTCCTGACCGGTGAGCCGTGCGACCTCGAGGAGCAGGTGCAGGTCGGGAAGAAGGTCATCAACCCGCACGCCGAGGCCCGACCGACCACCCGCCTGTCGGTCATGCTGCCGGAGCTCGAAGCGATCGGTGTGTGGCGGATGGAGTCGCACGGCTGGAACGCAGCCGCCGAGATCCCCGCAGTCGCCGAGCTCGCGCAGTACGTCGGCGACCTAGTCCCGGCGCACCTGCACCTGGTGGAGCGGCGTGCGATCAAGGACGGGAAGACGTCGCGGTTCGTGGTGCCGGTGCTCGACCTGCAGATCGGGACCGCGCGGCTGAAGGAGATCGTCGCGGAGGTGTCGTCGGGCACGGAGCTCTCCGCCGGCAGCGGTGCTGGTGCTCGTGCGATCGAAGCGCCGCAGCAGCCGGAGGTCGAGGCGCCGCGGGTCCCCACCGACGCGGAGATCGACGCGGCGGACATGGACACCTTGAAGCGGATGTGGTCGTACCTGCAGGAGCACAATCTGCTCGGCGACGACGACGGACCGGGTGCGCGGATCGTCGCACGCGTCGAGGTGCTCCGTGCGGCAGAGGCCACGCAGCAGCCGGCACCGCAGACCGCCGAGCCGCAGGCGAATCCGGACGGCACCTACGACGCTGAGGTCGTCGAGGACGCCGCACCGGCGGGTGGCGACGACCCGGGTGTGGTGTGGCAGCAGATCCTCGCCACCGCCGGCGAGCTCGGCGCGACCCTGCCGCAGGTCACCCACGACTTCGAGCAGCGCTACGCCCTCGCCCCGTCGGAGGCGTCCGCGGGTGAGCTGCGTGCCTACCTCGAGGTGCTGCGCGTCGAGGGCATTGACCGGGACGCGGCATGAGCGCCGCCGAGAAGCAGGCGCCCTGGTACGCCGGTCGCGCCGTCGCTTTCGACTTCGAGACCACCGGCATCGACGCCCACAACGACCGCATCGTCACCGCCGCCGTCGTGTTCTTCACCCCCGGTGAGAAGCCCCAGACCCTCACCTGGGTCATCGACCCCGGCATCGAGATCCCGACCGGCGCCTCAGACGTCCACGGCTGGACCAACGACCGCATCGCCGCACACCTGCAGGGCGCTGAAGCCGCGCTCACCGTGAACGGTCGGCGTACGCCGATGACCCGGGTCGCCGCGATCGACAACATCATCATGAAGCTCGCGATCGCGCTCCACGCCAAGGTGCCGCTGGTCGCGTTCAACCTCTCCTACGACGCCACCCTCATCGACGCCGAGGCCGCCCGCCACGGCATCGACCCCATCAGCGTCCGGCCATCGCCATGGGCCGGGTGCGTCGACCCGTTCGTGATCGACAAGGCGTTCTCGAAGCGCCGCGGGTCGCGGAAGCTCACCGACCAGTGCGCCCACTACGGAGTGCTGCTCGGCGACGCGCACGCCGCCGACGCTGACGCGATCGCGGCGTACCGGGTGGTGCGACGTCAGGTGCAGGCCTATCCGGAGCTGCAGAACATGTCGCTGTCGACGCTGCACTCGACGCAGGTGTCGTGGCGCCGCAAGCAGATGGACGGACTCCGGGCGTACTTCGACCGGACCGGCAAGGCGCACGACGGCTGCTGTGGGTCGTGGCCGGTGCACCAGGGGTGCTGTGCCCCTGTGGCGGTGTCGGCATGATCCCCGGGGCGACGGCCGTGCAGGTCGACTCGATGACGCGGGTGACGCACCGTGCGGCGGCGATCCTCGCGGCTCGTGGTCTGCCGTTGCAGGCGCGGTTGTTGATCGAGGAGCAGTTCACGGCGCTGCTGGCTGCTGAGGCTGGGACGGTCGGGCAGCAGGCGGCGTTGCGGCGTGAGCTGATCGAGGTTGCTGTGGACACCGGTGTTGCGCATGGGCCGGAGCTCGATGTGTGGGCTGAGGCTCTGCGGGCGTTGGGGCATCGGCCGACGCCGCGGTTTCTGCCGGTGGATGAGGACGACGACTGCGAGTTCGATGGGTGGTCGGCGTGAACGGCCCCGAGAACTACCGAGCCGCCGAGGGGTTGCTGCATCTGGTCGAGCAGGAGCCGGAGGGGTCGCGCCTGACCCCGGAGTACCTCGCGGCTGCCCAGGTGCACGCCACCCTCGCCCTGGCCGCGGCGACCATCGAGCAGATCGCTGCTCACGGCCCCGCCGACCTCGGTCGCGACTGGAACGACCTCATCTGGCCGAGCTCAGGCGGTGGCCAGTGAGATACACGACCCGGCCCCTCTCCGACCGCACCTGGCTGCGGCCCGCCTCGGCACGCGAGCGGTCCCGCTTCGACTCCACCTGGACCATGACGCTCACGCTGCTGCACCGCGAGATCACCGCGCTCGGCGGGTCGAATGTCGTCATCGAGGTCGACGTCCGCGAGCAGGACATCCGCAACGACGGCCAGCTGCGCGCCAACGCCCGCACCCCCGAACACCCCGCCGTCGTCGTCGCCTTCGACACCCGCGACCACGGCCCGATGCAGTACCGGTGCGACCGCTACGTAGCGGCGTACGCCGACCAGGGCCCGTCGTGGCAGCACAACGTGCGCGCGGTCGCCAAGACCCTCGAGGCGCTGCGTGCGGTCGACCGGTACGGCGCGACCGACACCGGGCAGCAGTACGCCGGGTTCAAGGCGCTGCCGGTCGGCAACGCGATGCCCGCCAGCAACATGACCCGCGAGGAAGCGGCACGTCTGCTTGACCGTGTCGCGATCGGTCCCGACGCGGAGCCCGATGACGACGCGATCCCTCGCATGCTGGCGTCTGAAGCGCTGGCCAGGTCAGCGCACCGTTCGGCCCGCGCCGAAGCTCACCCCGACCGCCACGGCGGGGACCGCACCCTGTGGGACCAGGTCGAGCAAGCCGCGCGCGTGCTGGGGGTGGCTCGATGAACCCGGACGAGATCGTCGGCACCCTCTTCATCCTCGGCGGCCTCGCCTACTGGGCCACCTGCGGAGCCCGCCGCGCCGGCGACCACGCCGCCCGCCTCTACATCTGGTGGATCGAGCGCCGAGCCCGACGCACGACCGACCGCGTCGACCCCCACGGCGTCATCCCCGTCGCCGACATCGACGAGCAGACCCGACACCACGTCGCGCAGCTCCTCGCCGTCTACGTCGCGGCCGGCGTCATCCCGGACGACACCTACGTGTGGTGGCTGCGCCGCTGCCCCGAGCACGGCCGGCACCTGTGCTGGGCGCCGGCTGACCTCGTGGCGCTGCGCACCACCGCTGACCTCCCGAAGGAGTGGATCGCATGACGACCACGGACGCGCGCAAGCGCATCGACGAACGGAAGAATGCCGCCGCTGGTGTGACCGCGCCGAGCATGGCCGAGGTGCTGGCCCGCTGGCACTACGAGGAGTACGACTCCCACTTCTCGATGCCGGGCGGCCTGTCGTGGGAGGACTACAAGGCCGACGACCCGAGCGGCGCGGAGGGGCTCTACCTCGCGCCTGCCCAAGAGCAAGCCCAAGCCCTCGCCGATGCCGGGTTCGGGCACGTGGCGAGCGTGGAGGCGCGACTCGCAGAAGCCGAGCGCCAGTGGCACCGCTACATCCTGGACGCCGAGCGCGCGATCGCCCGCGCAGAGGCTGCCGAGGCCCGCCTCGCGGCCGTGCGGGCGCTGGCTGACGAGTGGATGGCGCACAGCAACGAGGTGTCGAAGTTCATCGACGCCGATCACGCCGCTGATCTCCGCCGCGCCCTCGACGGCGAGGCCACCCCATGAGCGCCGAGAGGAGGCCCGACGCGGACGAGCGGGAGCACACCCGTGGCTGCACCCTGGTGGCTGACCACCGGGGTGACTGCTGCATCTGCGGCGCGGGGTCCGCAACGTGCCGTCGAGGATGCCCCTCCGGCACCCCGGCCGAGCCCGACGCGGACGAGCGGGAGGACGAGCGAGGGGCGGCTGAAGCTGCGTTCTGGCGCGAGCAGGAGGCCGGTCGCACGCATCGCGACCGGGGCGGCTACTACCACCGCGGCTTCATCGACGGCTTCCTCGCCTCCCGCGCCCCGGACGCCCACCTCGCCGCCTACATCGAGTCGCTGACCGAGCGGGATCAGGCAGCGATGGACCTGTGGTGGCGAGCCAGCGGTGACGACTGGCCAGTCCCTGATGACCTGCCTGGCAAGTTCCTCCGCGAGGTGCTCCGTGCCGCCCGTCTCCGCGAGCAGGGAGGTGAGTGATGGCCGAGCCACGTACCCCGATCATCACCACCCGCAGCACCTACCCCGACATCGACTCTCGCGCAGACGTGCTGAGCGCCGTCGCGCTGGCCTCCGACTACACCGAGACCCAGGCCGCCGCGTACGGCGTCGTGCTCGACTGGTCGCGCGCCGCCATCGAAACCCGCCCCGCCGGGGACGCAATGCTCGTCCGCGTCGCCGCACCATCCTCGTTGTCCCCGCTGGTCGAGCTGCACACCCCCGGCAACCTGATCGACGCACTGAGCGTCCCCGAAGGCCACGACTGCCACATCGGCTGCGGCGGCCAGCACGTCGAGCGCGACCAATACGGCCGCGACTTCACCCTGCATCGCTACACCCCCTGCAGCCACTGCCTCAGCGGAGTTTCCGGGTTCGCTGAGGTCGCCTGGCCGTGCCCCACCCTCCGCGCAGCCGGCGTCACCAAGGACTACCGCACCCTGGGGCCCGCGTGATGGCCGCCCGCGTCACCTGCCGCTGCGGATGGACCAAGACCTACCCCACCCGCAGCCACGCAGAGTTCAACGCCCGCCGCCACGTCTGCCAGCGCACCAAACGCGTCCGCCGCGGCACCTACCACCGCCGCTGCGCCCGCTGCTTCTGGGAAGGCACCTACGACACCGCAGCCAAGGCCAACCACGCCAAGAAGAAGCACTCCTGCGCGAAGCACGAACAAGCCATGCTCCGCGCCGCCCTCGCCGAGGAACGCGAAGCCGCCATCGACCGCACCCCCAAGCCCTGCCACCACAAGGAAGCCAACCACCAGCACGGAACGAACGCCGCCTACGTCCTCGACAAGTGCCGCTGCTACCCCTGCAGCGCCGCACGAGCCGCCCAGGACGACTGGCGCCGCCGCCAGAAGGCCTACGGCCGCTACACCAAATACGTCCCAGCCGAGCACGTCCGGGCCCACGTCCGTGACCTCATGGACGCCGGGATGGGCCTCAAACGCATCGTCGCGGTCTCTGGTGTCTCCCAAGGTGCGCTGTGGAAGCTGATGTACGGCAAGCGCCAGGCCGACGGCACCCAGCAGCCCTCACGGCGGGTGCTCCGCGAGACCGCTGAGAAGCTCTACGCCCTCGACCCCGCCTGGACCCCCGGCCCGCTCCCTCTCGCACCCGGGGCACGCGACCACGCCGGCACACCGACCGCACGCACCCACCTGCGCGCACTCGTCGCGCTCGGCTGGTCGATGAGCAAGCTCGGCGCCCGCCTCGGCATCCAACCGACGAACATGGCGCCGGTCGTCTCCGGGGACCGTGTCCTCACCCGGGCCACGGTCGACGCGATCGAGAAGCTGTACGCCGAGCTGTGCATGACGCTCCCGCCCGAGACCAACCAGCGCGAACGCATCGCCGCGACACGCTCGCGGCGCCTCGCGCGCGAGCGCGGCTGGCTCCCACCGCTGGCGCTCGACGACGACGACATCTACCAGGGGGTGCCGGCGTGATCGTCCTGCGCTGCCCCCGCTGCGACCAGCCCTTCACCGGCGACATCTACGCCCGCCCCACCGACACCGGCTGGCAACACACCACCTGCCCCCGCGTCTGCAAGCACTGCGACCGCCAACTCATCGGCCAACGCGCATGGGACCGCCTCGACCCCCTCGCCCGCCAACGCGAACGCGCACGAGGCCGCATCGGCGCCCACTCCACCGACATCTGCATCCCCTGCAACAAGGAAGGCCGCATCACCGAAGACGAAGCCCGCTACGACGGCGACTGGGTCCTCCGCGGCGGCGTACACCGACCAACCCGACCCACCCGCCGAACGGAGACCGCCGCATGACCCACCGCATCCTCGCCATCGACCCCGGCAACACCCACACCGGCTGGGTCATCATCAACGCCCACACCCGCCAACCACTGCAGTTCGGCAAGTCCCCCAACCCCCAGGTCCTCGGCCACTGCTGGGGAGACCTCGAATGGGACACCGCCGCGATCGAGATGGTCGCCTCCTACGGCATGGCCGTCGGCAAAGAGGTCTTCGAGACCTGCGTGTGGATCGGCCGCTACCTCGAAGCCGCCACCGGCGTCGCCACCCAGACCGGCCCCGAGCTGATCTACCGCCGCGACATCAAGCTCCACCACTGCCACTCCGCTCGGGCCAAGGACTCCAACATCCGCCAGGCCCTCGTCGACCGCTTCGCACCCGGCCAGCCCAACCACGGCAAGGGCACCAAGGCCGCGCCGGGCTGGTTCTACGGCTTCCGCGCCGACGTCTGGCAGGCCTACGCCCTCGCCGTCTACATCGCCGACCAGACCACACCCCAAGCCGCCGCAGCACCCCCGCTGCAGGCCTCCCTCATCTGACCGCAGCACCCCACCCACCCGACAGGAGACACCACCACATGAGCGACACCACCGCCAAGATCCGCGCCAAGGGCCTCAACGCCACCGGCATCACCGACGACATGGCCACCCGCTTCGCCGACCAAGAATCCGGCCACCTCATCGCCGTCGTCGAACTCGAAGTCGCCGCCGTCTCCAAGAACGTCACCTCCGGCGACCGCGCCGTCGACCTCGTCATCACGCACATCGAACCCGCCACCACCACCCTCGCCGAAGACCACCTCCGCGAGTTCCAGCGCGCCCTGTTCTACAACCGCAAGGTCGACGACAACGGCGACCAGCTGCCCCTCGACGGCGGCGACGAACCCACCGTCGAGCAGGTCCGCGGCCACGGCGCCGCGCTCGTCGAACACGACGAGTCCGGCGAGGTCATCGGCCTGTGGGACGGCCGCCACCCCGACGCCGACCCGGACGACGTCGACGAGGACCAAGACGAAGACCAGGACCCCGACGCCGAACCCGACGAAGACCACGGCCGCCGCGCCATCCCCGACCCCTTCAACCCAGGCGCCTAACCCCCAGGCCCACCCGAACCAGCTGGAGGGGCGTCAACGCCGGAAACCCCGGGCCAACCGAAGCACCGGCGAAGGACACCCCCACACAGGCCCGCCCAACGGCCGCCCGGACAGCCACTTCCACGGGCCCGGTGACCCTGCGCCCCCCAGCACCCCCACCCACCACACGAGGACCGAGGCACCACGTGACCGACAGGGACGACCGACCACCACTCCGGCTGGCCGAACCACCCTTCGACCCCGACTACGACACCCCACCCAACAACCGACCACCCGCGGCCGACCGCGCAGCCGAACACGCCCTCCTCGCCCTCCTCCTCACCCCACCCACCCACGACGGCCACCACCCCGCCACCACCCTCGAGCACGAGCTCGACCACGACGACTTCTACTGGCCCGCCCACACCACCATCTGGCGCACCTGGCACACCCTCAACCACCGCGACGGCGTACCCCCCGACGCCGTCACCCTCGCCAACGCCATCACCACCACCGGCGACCGCGAAGCCACCCGCCTCCTCCCCGACCTCGCCACCATCACCACCACCCCAGCCCTCGCCCCCCAATACGTCCGCATCGTCCGCGACAACGCCCGCCTCCGCGTCGTCGCCGACACCGCACGCGAACTCACCAACCTCGCCACCGACGCCCACATCGACCGCCTCGACCACGTCCTCGCCGAGAGCCTCCAACGCCTCGACGAAACCGTCCTCCGCCTCGGCCCCCGCGACACCACCACCGCCACCGGCCTCACCGACCTCACCTGGGTCCTCAACGGCACCCCACCCACCGCCACACCACCCACCTGGTGCACCCGCACCGACGGCCACGCCCTCTTCTACGCCGGCCGCCACAACGGCGTCTTCGGAGACCCCGAAAGCGGCAAGGCGCAGCCCTACACCGCCGAAATCCAGACACCCACCGGCCCACGCACCATGGGCAGCCTCAACGTCGGCGACACCATCCTCGGCATCGACGGCCGACCCCAGACGGTCCAGGCGATCCACGAGCGCGGCCTGCGGGAGGTCTGGGAAGTCACCACCAGCGACGGCATCACCATCGAATGCTGCGACGAGCACCTCTGGACCGTCCAAGACCACAACGACCGCCGCCGCAGCCGTGGCTGGCGCACTCTCACCGCCCGCGAGATCGCCGAGGCCGGCGTGCGCCAACCCCACGGCCGACCACGCTGGCACCTGCCCAACCCCGAGCCCGCCGAGCACCCAGAGGCCGCACTCCCGCTCGACCCCTACACCCTCGGAGCGCTACTCGGCGACGGCCACCTCGGGCGCGACATCCGCATCTCCACCGAAGACCCCGAGATCCTCGAGGCCATCGTCAACCAGCTCCCGCCCGGGATGACCCCCGTGCACGACGGCCGTTGCAGCTACGCCCTGGCCTACCGTCGCGGCCACGCCAACCCCCTGCAGACCATCCTCCGCGAGCTCGACCTCGCCCACACCCGCAGCGAGAGCAAGCACATCCCCAGCTGCTACCTCACCGCATCCGCCGGCCAACGCCTCGAGCTGCTCCGCGGCCTCATGGACACCGACGGCTGCATCGAGAACCGACAGGCCACCTTCACCACCGTCTCTCTGCAGCTCGCGACCGACCTGCAACGCCTCGTCCAGAGCCTCGGAGGCACCGCCGCCACCCACACGGCGCCCTCCATGCTCAACGGCACCCGCCACCGCGACCACTACCGCATCGCCGTCCGACTGCCCCTCGGCATGAACCCATTCCGCCTCACCCGCAAGGCCACGGCGTACGCCGCACACACCACACGCACCGCCCCCAGCCGAACCATCCGGTCCATCACACCCACCGGCCGCTACGTCCCCATGCGCTGCATCGCCGTATCCAACCCCGACCACCTCTACCTCACCAACGGCCACGTACCCACCCACAACACCTGGCTCGCCCAAGCCGCCGGCGTCGAAGCCCTCCGCGCCGGCCACACCTTCGCCATGATCGACGTCGACCACAACGGCGCCGACCACACCGCCGCCCGCCTCGCCCTCCTCGGCGCCCCCTGGCACCTCATCGCCGACCAAGACCGCTTCCGCTACTACGAACCCGAAGACGCCGACCAACTCCGCGCAGCCGTCGCCGACATCACCCGACTCGCCCCCACCATCGTCGTCATCGACTCCCTCGGCGAAGTCCTCCCCATGCTCGGCGTCAAGAGCGTCGACAACGACGAGATCACCGCCGCCCTCCGCGACATCGCCATGCCCCCCGCCAAAGCCGGCTCCTGCGTCATCTCCGTCGACCACCTCCCCAAGTCCGCCGAAGCCCGCGTCACCGGCTACGCCATCGGCGGCACCGCCAAGAAACGAGCCATGGACGGCGCCTACCTCCGCGCCGAAGCCAAGGTCAAGCCCGCCCCCGGCGGCATCGGCCGCGTCACCCTGCGCATCGAGAAGGACCGCACCGGCGAACTCCGCAAGACCTCCGGCGGCGGCTACGCCGGCGAATTCGTCATCGACTCCACCCACACCCTCCCCGACGGCACACCCACCACAAAGTGGGAAATCACCCGCGACGCCGCCCCCAAGAACGACGACGGCACCTTCCGCCCCACCGTCGTGATGGAGAAGGTCTCGCGGTTCATCGAGGAGAACGACCTCTGCAGCTTCCGCACCGTCAAGGACTCCGTCACCGCCAAGGACAAGGTCCTGCGCGACGCCATCAACCTCCTCGTCTCCGAGGGGTTCGTCTCCCGCATCGACGGCCCCCGGGGATCCAAACTCCACCACTCCATCGCCCACTACCGGGAGGCCGAGGATGACCACCTCAACCCCACCGACTGACCGTGTCCCCGACCGTGTCCCGACCGTGTCCCAAGAGGGGGTCCGGGCAGACGCGAGACGACTGTGTCCCGTGGTCCCTATATCTTCGATTAGGGACACAGTCAGCGAGCCCGCGCGACCGTGTCCCCGAAGCGTGTCCCGGCACCCCTCTCACGGCGGTGCCCGATGACCACCAGAGACCCCCGCCTCACACCCCGCGACGGCAAGCTCTACACCGTCCGCTGGATCCGCCAAGGCAACCGCCCCGACGTCCGGCACAAGCACTTCACTCGCGGACACGACGCCCACCAGTACGCCGACAAGCTCCGCCGCTTCGGCAAGGACGCTGAGGTGTACGTCACCGACACCCGTTGGCAGCCGGACGGTGCGCGATGACCGACGACCTCATGCCGTGCAGCCGCTGCGGACAACCCCACACCAGGTGCTCCGCCCACACCCGCGCCGGCAACCCCTGCACCCAACGCCCCATGGCCGACCAGACCGTCTGCCGCATGCACGGCGGCTCCTCACCGCGCGCGCTCGCAGCCGCCGAGGCACGGCGTACGGAACGCCGGGCGCTGCTCGCCGTCGAGGCGTTCGGGCTGCCGCGCGAGGTCGACCCGCACACCGCGTTGCTCGAGGAGCTCCATCGGTGCGCGGGGGCGGTGCAGTGGCTGGGCGCGATCGTCGCGGACATGGATCGCTCGGAGGTGGCGTGGGGTCGGGTGAAGGAGACCCACGGGACGCAGCTCGAGAAGGGCACCGACAACGGCGTCACCTATCAGGCCGGGCCGAATGCGTTCGTGGCGTTGTGGCAGTCGGAGCGTGACCGGCTGGTGAAGGTCGCGAAGACGTGTCTCGATGCGGGGATCGAGGAGCGGCGTGTGCGGCTGGCGGAGTCGGCTGGTCAGCAGCTCGCTGCGGTGCTGCGGAACGTGCTGGACCGGATGCTCGCGGCGCTGGTCGAGGCGATCGGTGCCGAGCGGGCGACTGAGATCGCACTGACGGTCTTGTGGTCGCAGTTCGCGTTGGAGATCGTCCCGGACGAGCTGCGTCGGCTCGCCGGCGGCAGCGAAGAGGGTGGGGTGAAGGGCTGATGGCTCTCTCACGCTTCAAAGCCAACGCGCACCCGCAGCAGGTGGGCCGGCGCTCGCTCGACGAGGTCGACGGCGTGGACGACCGGGCGGTGCACCCGCTGGACTTCGCGGACTTCGACGACCGCTTCGGCCCCTTCACCGTCGACGCGGCGGCAGCCCCGCATAACGCGCGCTGTGAGCGGTACTGGACCAGGGAGACCGACGGGCTGGCGCAGGACTGGTCCGGTGAGCGGGTGTGGTGCAACCCGCCGTACTCCGACATCGCGCCGTGGATCCGGAAGGCGTGGGAGTGCTGGGCGTCGACGCTCGGCATCGTGATGCTGCTCCCGGCGAACCGGACCGAGCAGCAGTGGTGGCAGCAGCTCGTCGAGCCCTACCGCGACCGTCCACGCTCCCCGCTGACGGTCGAGTTCCTGCCGGGTCGGATGCGGTTTCTCAAGCCCGGCCAGACCGCGGTGGGGCCGAACAACCGCCCCCCCTTCGGCTGCTGCCTCCTCGTCTGGCAGCCGCCTCTGACGTACCGAGCCGACCGTGTCGTCGGCGGCCTATTCGACACCCCGGAGGAGTCGTGACCGACCTGTTGACGTTGCTGCGCGAGCACGACCTCCCACCCCGCTGGGACGGCCGCGCGGTCGTCTGGGAGGGCTGGGAGTACGCGCCCATCACCACCCTTCACCTGCACATGCGGCCGGACGTCTGCGAAGGCTGCGGGATGCCGACGATGGAGCGCGGCTTCCCCTGCTGGTCAACGAACAAGGGATTGCGCGCTGACTCGGCGCGTCTCACGCACGACGACTACCGCGCCGAGGAGGAAGCGCGCGCCCGGCTGCCGTTCCGCGTCAAGGGCAAGATGCCCCGGTACTGGTGGATCGAGTTGCACGCCTTCCGCTGCCACCACTGCCAACTCGACACCGTGTGGGACACCGCGACCGACGAGTGGTGGGTGTTGGACCACACCGACTACGGCGACGACGGGTCGGTGAGCAGCTGATGCCGCTGACCCTGTTCCACACCTGCTCGGGCCACCCTGACGGCCACATCGGCACCTTCACCCCGACTCGCCGCACCCGGCTGGGCTGCGGCTGCACCCGCTTCGACCTCACCCGCTGCGACGGGATCCGCCTGCACGCCCTCGACGGGGTGTGTCCGATGCACGCCAACGACCTCGACACCCAGGAGACACCGTGAGCGAGAACCACGACATGTCCGACGATTCCACGCCGCCACCCCGGCCGAAGTACGAGCCGCTGCCGGATCCCGTTGTGCCCGACGTTCGGCCGGCGGCTCGGGGCGGCTCGACGAGCACCCCGCCCACCTGCACCGGCCGCGACGACTGCACCGCCGACACCCACATCGTCTGCTGCCCCTCGGAGCTCCGGCGGTTCGAGGCGCTCCTCGCCGAACGCGACGCCGTCGCCCGCTCCCTCCGCGAGCTCGTACACCGACCAGCGTTCCCGCACCACGGGCCATCACCGGATGCCACGACCCTCACCGAGGTCCAACAGCAGCTCACCGCCGTCCGGGAGATGCTGCGCAACGAGATGCGGAGCCGGCACCGCGACCGCTACGACGCCCACGACCGCCTCGCCTGGGAGACCACGCGCATCAACCGACTGCAGCGGTGGTGCCGGTCGCTGACGATCGCGACGGTGTGCATGCTCGTCACCCAGGCCGTACTCATCGTCGCCGTGGCGGTGGTCGCATGACGCGCCGCCTGCAGCGCTGCCGGAAGTGCCACGGCCACTACGCCGACCAGACCGGCGTGAAGTTCCCCGCCAAGCGCGGCTGGACCCGGCACAAGGACCGGGTGTGCTCGGTCTGCCGGCGTTGGGGTGGGCCGATGCCGAAGGGCTGGCCGTGGGGGCGAGCAGCGTGACCGACATCCTGTCCCGCATCGACGCCACCGTCGCCGACTGGGAAGCCCAACCGGAGGCGTGGGTGCCGGGCGATCCGCTGTTCGAGGACCCCCGGAGCCTCGACGACGACCGTGACGCGCAGATCGTGCGGCCGATGATCCAGCTCCTCGACGACCACAGTTGGCGCGAGTCCATCATGCGCTGCCGCGACTGCGAGGTGTCGTGGGCGGGCATCGCCCCGTGCTGGGTGTGCGGCGAGCACAGGCCTCCCGTCGGTCCGCCGTCGTACGCCGGCTCCGACGATGCTCACCGGCTGCTCGCCACCATGCGTGCCGAGGCCCGGCGCGCAACGGAGCAGCGGATTGCGGAGCTCGCGGTCACCGTCGTTCCCGTGGTCTTCCACCCGCACACCAACTGCATCAGCCCCCTCCGCCCCGCCGAGCCGCACGAGGGAGACACCCACCCATGACCGTCCCCGCCCGCTGCCACCACGCACCCGACACCGACACCAGCCGCGCCATCACCGGCGAACACCGCGACCCCTGCACCCACGCCGACAACCCGGGTCGGTGCCGCGGCTGCGCCCCCTGCACCGCACCCCACTGCACCCTCTGCGGCTGGCGCCACCTCGACAACGCCCACCCACACACCTGCCCCAAGTGCATCGGCACCACCCGCGACGACCTCACCGACATCCGCCACCTCGACCGCGCCATCCGCCTCCACGCCATCCACGGCGGCAACAACGGCCGCCTCCTCGCCGCCGCCCCCATCCCCGGCGGCGACGCCCTCGTCACCTACGTCCGCACCGGCCCCGACGGCCCCGACCTCCTCTGGTCACCCCACCTCAACGACGACCACCTCCCCGGCGACCCCGTCCCCGTCCTCCTCCCGCTCCTCGCATGGGTCGAGCAGGTAGCCGCCTGGCTCGGCCACACCGCCCCCGCCCGACCCACCGTCGGCGGCGCCTGCCACTACCTCGCCGAGCACCTCACCCAGCTCGCGCAGACCAACGACGGCCCGGACTGGCCGCGGATGGCCGACGACCTGGCCGCGATCCGCCGCCAGCTCGAGCAGATCGTCCACGACGAACGCCACCACGAGTTCGGTGTGCCGTGCGACGAGTGCGGCGAGGACCTGGTGCGCCGGTTCGGCGACCCGCGGCCGTGCGAGCACGACACGGCCGCGCGCCGGCACCTGGTGCAGCTGCGGGCCGCGCACACGGCCGCCGTGCAGCTGGTCCGCGAGACACGAGCCGCCGGCCGCACCCCGACACCGGAGCAGCTCGCGGCCGCGCGCCGCGTCCCCACCGACGCCGAGATCTCCGCAGCCCGCCATCCCTGCAACCGCTGCACCACCTCCCGGCACGGCCAGGGCGGCATCGTCGACCCCGCCGTCGGCCAGTCCTGGGAGTGCATGCGCTGCCGCAAGACCTACACCCCCGGCGAGTACGCCCACGCCGTACGCCGCTCCCTCCTCGAAGGCGGACCGGCCGGTGACGGCTGGACCCACATCGCGATGGCCGCGGAGGCGGCGACCACAATGACCGGGCACTCGTTCCCGCCGCGCACCGTGCGCCGGTGGGCGGAGCGGCTGCAGGTCGCGGTCACGTGCCGGTGGGTCGCCGGCGAGCGGTGGGGGATGCTGCTCGTGCACTGGCCGTCGGTGGCCGAGCGTGCTGCGGAGACCGTCCGGAAGGCCGAGCTCGCCGCGCTCGAGCGGGCCAGGTTCGAGCGGGAGGCTACGGCGTTGCGTGCCGCGATCGACGCGGGCGAGGACGGTGAGGAGGCCGGTCGGCGGCTGGGGATCCACCCGGCTCGGGTGCGGCGGCTGCTCGAGGAATGGGAGGTCGACGCGGCGTGAGCGACACGCGTTTCGGGCGATCGTGTCGCCGATCATCGCGTTTTGTGGCATCCTTCCTGGCAGACCTCGCCTACCCAAAACCCGGTGGAGCGGGGTCTTCGCACGTCCAGAGCAGGAGGGCGGTGACGAGATGACCTCCGTCCTCCCCGACCCCCTCAACGTGTGGGAACAGGCAGCGCGCGCCTTCGAGCTCCGCGCCCCCAACCCCGTCCTCGAGCAAGCCGACGTCGACTCCTGGCGCACCCCCGGCACCCTCGCCGCCCGGCTCACCCGCTCCACCGTCCAGACCCCCGCGCTTGCCCTCGTCGACGACGAGCTGCAGCGCCTCATGGACACCCCCGACGGCCGGCTCATCATCACGATGCCCCCGCAAGAGGGCAAGTCCACGAGGGTCGCCAAGGACTTCCCCACCTGGGTCCTCAAGCACCGGCCCTGGACCCGCATCGTCGGCGCCTCCTACGGCCAGGGCCTCGCGAACCGCAACGGTCGCGCGATCCGCAACCTCATCGCTTCCAACCCCGAGCTCGGCATGTCCATCGCCGCCGACAACGGCTCCGCTTCCGAGTGGCAGCTCGCCGGCCAGGACGGCGGGCTCGTGTCCGTCGGTATCGGCGCCGGCCTCACCGGCCGCCCCGCGGACCTGATGATCATCGACGACCCGATCAAGGACCGGAAGGAAGCCGACTCCGAGGTCTACCGGCAGTCCGTGTGGGACTGGTGGACCGACGTCGCTTCCACCCGACTCGCTCCCGGCGCGCAGGTCGTGCTGATCCTGACCCGGTGGCACGACGACGACCTCGCCGGCCGGCTCCTGGCTGCCGAGGACGGCCACCTGTGGCGGGTGGTGAACATCCCCGCCCAGGCCGACCACGACCCCGCGAAGGGCGAGACCGACGCGCTCGACCGGGCCGTCGGCGAGTACCTCGAATCCGCACGTGGCCGCACCCGCGCCCAGTGGGAAGCGATCAAGACCCGCGTGGGGTCCCGGACCTGGTCCGCGCTCTACCAGGGTCGCCCGTCCTCGGCCGAGGGCACGATCTTCAAGCGCGAGCACTGGCAGTTCTACGACCAGCCGCTGTGGATCGAACGCGAAGACGGCGCCCGGATCCTCACCCAGTACGACGACCTGCTCATCTCCTGGGACATGGCGTTCAAGAGCACCGCCGGCTCCGACTACGTCGCCGGCCACGTGTGGATGCGCCGCGGCGCCGACGCCTACCTCCTCGACCGCATCCACGGCCGCCTCGACTTCCCCGCCACCCTGCTCGCCGTACGCCGCCTCGCCGCCCGGTGGCCACAGGCGCTGCTCAAGCTCGTGGAGGACAAGGCCAACGGCACCGCGGTCATCGCGATGCTCACCCGCAGCATCCCCGGGCTCGTCCCGATCGAGCCCGACGGCGGCAAGGTCGCCCGTGCCACCGCCGTCTCCCCGCTCGTCGAAGCCCACAACGTGTGGCTCCCCGCGCCTGAGCTGTGCCCGTGGGTGGACGAGGTCATCGAGGAAGCCGCCGCGTTCCCCACCGGCAAGCACGACGACGACGTCGACGCCATGTCCCAGGCCCTCAACCGCCTCATCGTGCAGCCGCTGCTCGCCGGCGAGACGTTCACCGAGGAAGACCTCGACGACGAACTCGCGCGCTTCCGCATCACGCCGTACTGAACCCCGCCGATTGCACGAACCCGACCAGGATTGAGGGGGTGTGACCCGTGACCATCGAGGCCACCCCCGTCACCACCGAGCAGCAGCTCGCCGCCGCCGAGTCGATGATCGCGCTCCTCCAGGAGGACTTCGCCGACCTCGGTCTCTCCGCCGAGGACCGCGGCTGGCGCACGATGTCGACGGAGCTCGACCGCGAGTTCTCCCGTGACGGGCTCGACGCGATCACCCGCAATTGCGCCGTCATGGCCATCGCCTCCCCGATCATCAAGCGCGGCTTGTTGCTGCGCATCGGCTACATCTGGGGCCAGGGCGTCGAGGTCGCTGCCCGCGCCGGCGAGTCCGCACCCCAGGACGTCAACGCCGTCGTCAAGGCGTTCTGGGACGACCCGGCGAACCAGGCCGCGTTCACCTCCGCCCAGGCCCAGGAGGAGAACGAGCGGGCGCTCGGCGTCGACGGGAACTTCTTCCTGGCGTTCTTCCCCAACCCTCTCAACGGAGCGACCACCGTCCGGTCGGTGCCGTTCGCTGAGGTCCGCGACGTCATCCTGAACCCCGAGGACCGCGACGACCCGTGGTTCTACCTGCGGACCTACTCCGCGCAGATCGCCGAACCCGGCTACGCGCCCGGGTCGACCCGGTTGCGCAGGGAGACCCGCCGGGTCCTGCACCCCGCGGTCGGGTTCCGGCCCAAGTTGCGACCGAAGACCATCGACGGTGTCCCGGTCCAGTGGGACCAGCCGATCCTGCACGTCGCGGTCAACCGGCTCGACGGCATGAAGTTCGGGGTCCCCGACGTGTACGCCGCGCTGCCATGGGCGCGGGCCTACGAGGGGTTCCTCACCGACTGGGCACAGCTGGTCAAGGCGCTGTCGAAGTTCGCGTGGCGCCTCACCGGGGACCGAGCATCGAAGGCCCGGCGCGCTGCGCAGACCCTCGCCGCGGCGCTGCCGTCGGCCGCCGGTCTGCCCGGGACCGCCTCGGACGCTGGCCAGGTCGCGGCGTACGGCCCGGGTGCCTCGCTCGAGGCGATCCCGAAGACCGGCGCGACCATCGACTCCGACTCCGGTCGCCCCCTGGCCGCGATGGCCGCCGCTGGCCTCGGTCTGCCCGTCACGATGCTGCTCGCCGACCCGGGCACCACCGGGGCCCGTGCAGTCGCGGAGACACTCGACCGGCCCCTGATCCAGGAGATGAACGCCCGCCGCACGCTGTGGGGCGCGGTCATCAGCACGGTGCTCGACTACGTCGTCGACCAGTCCGTGCGAGCACCTCGCGGCGCTCTGCGGGGCACCGTGGTGCTGGACACCTTCACCCGCCGCGAGGTCGTCACCCTCGCCGGGGACGTCGAGCGGACCCTCGAGGTGGACTGGCCGCCGATCGACAAGATGGACCCGCTGAAGCTGGTCACCGCGCTCGTCGAGGCCTCCGGCACCGAGGTGCTCCCGAAGCCGTGGCTGCTCAAGGCCCTGTTGAAGGCGCTCGGCGAGAAGGACGTCGACGAGATTGTCGATGCGCTCACCGACGACGAGGGCAACTGGATCGACCCCGACGCCAACGCCGGCGACGCCGCGGTGCAGGCGTTCCGTCGCGGGGACGACCCGGCCCGGGTGGTCGACCGTGAAGAGGTCGACGACGAGGACGAGGCCTGACCGTGGCCCTCACCGATCGCACCATGCGGGTCGAGCAGGGTCTGCGGCGCGAGCTGCAGCGCGTCACCGACGCCCAGACCCGCGACCTCGTCCGGGCGTGGGCTACCGCGTGGGACGAGGTCGCCACCGAGCTCCACGACGCGCTCCTCGAGCAGCTCGTCGCTGGCGACCGCGTCACCCGTGCCCAGCTGATGCGCTCGACGCGCCTCGCCCGGTCGTTGGAGTACATCGCGGACCGTCTCGCCGAGCTCGCCGCGGACGCCGGCGTACGCATCACCGCTGACCTGCAGGGCGTCATCGACACCACTCTCGGCGCTCAGGCTTCGATCATCGACTCTCAGCTGCCGCCGAACGCGAAGGCCCTGCTCGGCGTCGACCAGTGGTCACGGGTCGACCCTGGACAGCTCGAAGCGATCGTGCGCCGCTCCACCGAGCAGATCACCTCGCTCGCCGTCCCGCTGGCACCGGAGGCCTACGCCGCCGTACGCCGTGAACTGATCCGCGGTGTGGCCGCCGGCGCGAACCCCCGAGTGACAGCCCGACGCATGGTCCGGCGGGCGGAGAAGCGATTCAACGGCGGGTTGCACCGGGCGCTCGTCATCGCCCGGACCGAGACCCTGGACGCCTATCGAGCCGCTGCGCAGGCGGCGCACGAGGCCGACACAGACGTGCTGGCCGGCTGGGTGTGGACCGCTGAACTCGACGCCGACACCTGCCCGGCGTGCTGGTCGATGCACGGCCGGCAGCTCCCCACCAGCGAGCCAGGGCCGCTCGGCCACCAGCAGTGCCGCTGCGCACGGGTGCCGGTCACCCGGTCGTGGCGTGCGTTGGGGTTCGACATCGACGACCCGCCGTCGCTGTTGCCGGATGGCAACGCGCTCTTCGCCGCGTTGGGTGAGGACGAGCAGCGTCGGGTGCTCGGGGCGGCCCGGTTCGAGGCGTGGCGCGCTGGTGCGTTCCCGATGTCGGCGTGGGCTGAGCGTCGTACGACGTCGGGGTGGCGTGACTCCTACGTGATGGCGTCGGCGCCAGCCGGGTTCGCGCCGGCTCGGTCGCTGACGCTGGCTTCGTAGGCCTGGGCACCGCAGTAGACGCACTCGTCAACCATCGCCAATCCGCCCTTGCTGCCGGGAGCTAGCTCGGTGAGAACGAGCTTGTGAAGGCCGTCGGGTGCTGCCTCACAACGGGCGTCGTCAGCCCCCACCGTTGTCCCCGCCGAGCGACCCGGGCTGGTTGGACCTGCACCCGGGTTCCTTACAGACCCACCTGATCTCGATCTCGCCGGCCAGGGAGCCGTGAGGACCTGGCTCGGCGACCCGTTCACCGAGCACCTCAGTCGACATCTCCAGGCCGCACTCCGGACACAGCGGGATCGGCTCTTCGTGCTCCATCCGCCGCACGCTACTCGCCCCACGGAGGACCCGCCATGCCCCAGCAGATCGCCGAGAGCTTCACCCTCTCGGAGACCACAGCGACCGCCGACCAGGACAGCGGCCTCCTCGACGTCGTCTTCATCACCCCCGGCTGGGGCTCGAGCGGCTACTACTCCCCCGACGTCGTCGAAGCCGCCGCCCCACTGTTCCCCGCCGGCACCCACATGTACTTCGACCACCCCACCGCCGACGAGAACGCCTCCCGCCCCGGCCGATCCGTGCGCGACCTCTGCGCCGTCATCAAAGAGGCCGGCACTTACGACCCCGACATCGGCGGCGTCCGCGGCAAGGTCAAGCCGTTCGCGCCCTACCGCGACCTCCTCCTCGACGAGGACTTCGCCGCCAACATCGGCCTGTCCATCCGCGGCTCCGCCACCGACCTCGTCGACGGCGAAGCCGAGGGCCGCACCGGCAAGATCGTCGAGAGCCTGGCCGCGATCACCTCCGTGGACTTCGTGACCCGCGCCGGCCGCGGCGGCCACGTCCTGGGCGTCCTGGAGTCCGAAGCCGTCACCGACCGCGCGATCGCCCGCGGCGTCGAGGAAGCCACCGCCGACGAACGCCGCCAGCAGCTCTCCGACGCCGTACGCACCGAGCACGGCAACGGCCGCCGCTACGCCTGGGTGCGCGACTTCGACGAGTCCACCGTCTGGTTCGAGGCCTCCGCCGAAGACGAGCCCTCCAAGACCTGGCAGCAGACCTACACCGTCGCCGACGACGACCTGTCGGTGTCCCTGACCGGCGACCGGACCGAGGTCCGGCCCGTCACCAAGTACGTCCCGGCCACCCGGTCGGACAGCACCACAACCACCACCGAGGATGACCAGGAGGTCACCATGGGCAACATCCAGATCGACGAGGCGGAGCACAACCGCATCGTCGAGCGGGCCGGCCGGGTGGACGTGCTCGAGAGCGAGCGCGACACCGCCATCCGTGAGCGCGACGAGGCCCGGAGCGAGCGCGACTCGCTGCGCCGCACCGTCCGTGCCGGCGAGATCGTCACCGAGCGCGCGACCGAGGCAGGCGTCGAGTTCGACGACCTGCAGATCGTCGGGCTGCTCGCGCAGCTCCCCCTCACCGAGGCCGGCGAGCTCGACGAGGAGACGTTCGCCACCACCGTCGACGAGCACGCCGCGAAGCGGAAGGTCGCCGAGGGCACCGGCCGCGTCATCGGCATGGGCGGCACCACTACCACCGGAGGCAGCGCCGTCAGCCTCACCGACATCGACGAGGCCCTCGGCCTCGGAAAGGAGGCCTGAGCCATGTCGAAGAACCTCGTGTTCGCCGGCGACTCCCCGGCCATCAGCCTGCCCGTCCCGGCCGGCACCCGCTCCGGTGACCCCGTCAAGGTCGGCGGCATCGTCGGCGTCGTCGACGGAGACCGCACCGAGACCGTCAACGGCGTGAAGTACGGCGCCGTGGGCCACCCCGAGGGCTACGCCCCGGTCGCCCCCGACGGCACCTACTCGCTGCCGGTGCCCGAGGCCGTCTCCGCGGCCGGCACCGCGATCTACATCAAGAGCGACAACACGCTCACCACCACCGCGACCGACAACACCCTGTTCGGTCACACCGTCCCCGTCATCGACCGCGGCGTCGCGTCCGGTGCCACGAAGTCCGCCGACTCCGGCGGCGCCGTGGGCCGGGTCAACGTCCGCATCGCCCGGATCTGAGGAGACCCACCATGACGAACACCCTTCTCGAGATCGCGGACCAGATCGCGGCCGAGACCTCTGGCCCCACCCCGGCCGCCCACCGGCGCCGGATGCAGCAGACGCCCGGCCTCATGGAGGCCGCGCTCGGTATGGCCCGTCTCATCGCGCACTACCGCGAGGGATCGGCTCGCGCGGCACTGGAGCTGAACGAGGCGCTGACCACCAGCGACCTCGCACGGTTCGCCTCCGGGATGCTCATCGACCGCGAGATGCTGCAGAACTACGACGCTCTCCCCACGCAGTGGGGGAAGTTCCTCACCCCGACCACGGTGAAGGACTTCAAGCCGAAGTCCCTGGCCACCCTCGAGCTCGGCGCGCAGGTCTTCAAGGACGTCCCGGAGCGCACCGCGTACCCGGTCGCCAAGGGCCCCGAGCTGGACGAGAAGTTCATCCAGGCGAAGAAGACCGGCCTGCTGTACGGCTGGTCGTTCGAGGCCCAGGTGAACGACGACCTCGAGCAGCTCCAGATGGTGCCGCAGGCGTTCCCGCAGATGGCCCGCGACACCGAGGACGACCGTGGGCTGCGGCTCATGATCAACCTCGAAACCGGGTCGCTCAACACCGGGTTCTTCAACGGCGGCAACGGCAACTTCGGCACGCTGAAGCTGACCGCAGCGAACCTCGAGCTGGTCCTCAACTCTCTTCGCACGAAGCGCGACCCGAAGACCGGCACGATCATCCCGGCTGGTCGCCTGCAGCTCGTCGTCGGATACGCCCTGGAGACACTCGCCGAGCGGATCCTCAACGTCGACCGGGTCCAGATGGCCGACGGCAACGGCGGCTTCACCTACGCACCGAACCCGCTGCGCGGCAAGGTCGACCTCGTCGTCAACGAGAAGCAGCTCGGTGAGTCGTGGATCGTGATGCCGAAGCCCGGCACCGCGCGCCGCGCCCCGTTCTACTTCGCGAAGCTCCGCGGCTACGAGCAGCCCGACTTCCGCTACAAGGCGGACCAGGGCCGCGCGGTCGGCGGTGGCGACATCGTGGTCACCGGTGGGTCGTTCGACGACGACACCATCTGGTACCGCGGCCGCCACATCATGGGCGTCGCCCACGGCGACCCCGTGCTCACCTACGGCTCCGACAACACCGGCGCCTGAGGAGGGCGGACACATGGCTGAGAACAGCAACGGCACGCACGTGCTCGCGGGGAAGGACTTCGTCGACCTGGTCGACGAGGCCGACGAGGTTGTCGGGTCGGTGCCCAAGCACTGGCGCGACGACCAGCTGCCCCCGGGCACGAAGAAGAAGGGCCGGTCCTCGCGTTCGTCGTCGACGAGCACGCCGACCGGTGGCGGGCAGCGCCAGCAGACCCCGTCCACGCCGTCGGGTGAGCCCGCCGGCAACGCCTCGCGCGAGGACTGGGCGGCGTACGCCGTCACCCAGGGCGCCGAGGAGAAGGACCTCGTCGACGACAAGGGCGAGCCCCTGGGTCGCGACGAGCTCCGCGCGAAGTACGGCCAGCCGCAGAGCTGACCTTCACCACTAGTTGAGAGGAGGCGGACCGTGTCCGAAGCCAGCACGTACAACCTGGGCGAGCCGGCCGGGAAGGTCCGCCTCCTCCTCAACGACGTTGCCGCACCGTGGGTGTTCAGCGACGACGAGATCGAAGCGTTCCTCGACATGGAGGGCGACAACGTCAAGCTCGCAGCGGCGCAGGCGATCGACACGAACGCCGACGATCAGCTGCTGGCGTCGAAGGTGCTGCGTACGCAGGACGTGACCACCGACGGCGCGAAGCTTGCCGACTCGATGCGCCGCCGCGCCGCCGCACTGCGCGCCCAGGCTGCGGACGAGACCGCCGACGACGAGGACTCTTTCTTCTTCGGCGTCGTCAACCTTGAGGGGTCGCTGCACCCCGAGCGCACCCAGTACCCGGTGCTCTGAGATGCCCCGCCCGCGTCACGCCCAGGGCCGCCCCGGCACCCGCGTGTTCCCCGAGGACTGGAACACCGCTCACGCCCCGGTCGCCGCGAAGACCATGCCCGACGCGTGCAGCATCCGCGTCCCCGGCACGACCCAGCAGTGGAGCGACACCCTCAAGCGGAACGTCGCGACCCCGCGTACGCCGTACGCCACCCAGGTCCCGTGCCGCGCGCAGGCGCTCACCTCCCGCGCCCGCGACGTCGAGACCGGCCAAGAGCAGGTCACCGTCGCCGGCTACCTCGTCACGCTGCCCCTCGGCCACACCGCCGCGGACCAGGTGCAGGTCGGCCACATCGTCACCCTCACCACCGGCGACCCCGCGCTCACCGGCCGCGACCTCCACGTGCACGAAGTCGTCGCCGCATCTCACCGGTTCGAGCGCGACCTCTTCTGCTCCCTGGTCGCCCCACCCCCAGCACCGCCCGCCACCACCTGACCCGCCCGGGAGGCCGCCGTGACTATCGAGTTCGACGCCTCCCAGGTCCGGGCGCTGGGCGCCCGTGTCGGCCAGGCACCCGAGCGCGTCGGCGCGAAGGCGGCCGCTGCGTTCCGCAAGACCGTCCGCGACATCGAGGCCGACGCCAAGGTCCTAGCCCCCGTCGACACCGGAGCGCTCCGCGGGTCCATCTCCTCCACCACCACCGGAGACGGCCGGTACGGGCACACCGAAGCCGAGATCGGCCCCACCGTGGACTACGGCATCTACGTGGAGTGGGGGACCAGTGTTCAACCCGGTCAGCCGTATCTCGGGCCCGCCTTCGATCGTCGAGCACCGACGTTCACTGAGGCGCTGGCTCAGCTAGCTACTGAGAACCTCTAGCGGCTTCCACCAGCGTCGACCGTTGGCAAACTGTCCGTGGTTGACCTGGATGAGCGTCAGGCCCTCCTGGGCGCACCGTTCGATCTTCATGGCCTTGCGTGCGGCGTACGCCGGGTTGTTGGTGACGCCCCAGACCTCGATGTAGGTGCTACCGACTAGGAAGTCGGCGCGGTAGCGCCGGTCCCATGGGTAGGCGGGTTCGACCTCGTGGTCGAGGCCGTGCTCGGTGAGCCAGTCGTCGACTCGCTGCTCATAGGTTGACCGGGCAAGGTGTCCATCCACGCACGTGAAACGCCTGCCGCCATGCCAGCCGTCACGCCCAACCTCGATGCCGTAACGCACGCACCGGTCGCGGATCAACCTGCGGCTCACCCCGAATTGCTCAGCGATCGCAGTGATCGTCTCCCCGCGGGTGATTCCATCCCGCAGCTCAGCCTCGGTCGGTTCGACAACAACCTGCCCGCGGCGCCGGGTCTGCCAGATGGTCGGGCGTTCAATGCCGTGGCGGTCGAGCCAGTGACCGACCGCGGTGTAGTCGACGCCGTACTTCTCAGCGACACCGATGAGCCCGATGTTCTCCTCGTGGATGAGGCGACGCAGGTCGTCTGCTGAGGGCGCGGCGACGCCCCTGTGCGCAAGCCCCCGGCCGGCGAACCGGCGCTCCACCCCTGCGGCTCGGAGCCATCGAAGCGCGGTGATCTTCTCGACGCCGTACCGGGCACCGATCGCGGCGGCGCTGAGCCCCTGGTCGACGTACAGCTCGCGGAGTTCGGCTGGGTTCGGGCGGGACCTCTTCGCAGCCGACATGTCCTGATTCTACCGCGAGTTCGGAACATCGGAGGTCGCTTCATGTCAGGGATCTCGCGCCGCGCCCTCAACGCCGCGCTCCGTGATCGCCTCACCGGCGTCGAGCACGCCACCGGCTACTACGGCCAGGTTGGACGCCGCTTCGACGGCACCACCGACGAGCGGCCTCCCACCCGGGGCCCCGGCGACCCGGCGGTCGCGCCGTACTTCGTGCTCTACCCCTCCCCGGGGACCCCCGGTGTCGACGGCGCATCCGGGGAGCGCGACGTCGCCGACTCGTTCGTGTCGCTCGATCACCTGATCCAGGTCACCGCGGTTGCCGCTGACGCCGAGGACCTCGACGCGCTCGTCGACCGGATCGACGGCCTCCTCTACCGGTGGCGCCCACAGCTCGACGGCGCGAAGTGCGGCCCGCTGCGCCCCCCGCCCGGGTTCAACCCCGGCCCGTACTTCCCCGACACCACGGTCAAGCCGGCCCGGCTCTGGACGCCCCTGCAGTACCAGCTCACCGCCCACCAGTGACACCCACCGAGAGGAACCCGGCCATGGCCGAGAAGAAGTTCGTCACCGTCGTCGTCGAGGCGACCGGCGAGACGCAGCGCGTCCCCGCCCACTACATCGACCACCCCGTGCTCGGCGAGGGCATCCGCCGCGTCGACGGCTCGGAGCCGCTCGACGACCTGCGCCCGTCCCCGGTCGACCCCGACCCAGGCACCGGCGAGGGCACCGCGACCAGTGGCCCCGACGCCACCACCGCCGGCACCGCCGGCGCCACGACTTCGACCCCCACCAGCGGGGCGAAGACCACCAGCAGCTCGACGACCCCGTCGAGCACCAAGTCCGCGGCCGCCGCGGGGAACCAGGAGTAAGTCATGCGTTCACTGGCCGACGGCCACGAGAAGATCGCCATCCTCACCACCAAGCCGGAGGACCCGTCCTCGCCCACGGTGACCGAGCTCGCCGCCGGCATCCAGGCCGCGAAGGGCATCCTCGCCGAGGATTGGGCCTTCGGCGCGGTCGACTCCGAGACGTTCGCGGAGCGCGCCGTCGGGGAGAAGAACAACTCCCCGACGTACGGCGCCGGGAACTACGAGTTCGGCGCCACGATCTTCCGCGAGTTCGACGAGACCGGCGACCCGGACCCGACCCTCGACGCGCTGTTCGCGGCGCTCAAGGTCAAGCTCACCACGGTGTGGGTCTACTCCCGGCTCACCGGCAAGGACTCCGACGACCCGTGGGAGGCCGGCGACGAGATCCGCCTCGGCGCCCGGATCGAGACCGACACGCCGCGGCGCCCGGGCCCGACCGGCGGCTACATCAAGATGCGGGTCCCCGCCCAGGTCAAGGAGGCGTGGGACTTCATCACGGTCGCGCCCGCTGCTGGGCCGTGACCCACGGCGGCACCTAGCGCCGCCTCCTCGAACGGGGGTGGCGGGCGACGTCGAGGCGCCCGCCTCCCCCTCTCAGCGCCACCACCTCGACACCTCGACACCTCGACACACCTCGACACCAGGAGCACCCATGTCTGACCGTTCTGTCGGCGACACCACCGACCCCACTGACGCTGGCACCGCCACCCCGCCCAACCCGTTCCAGCGCCCCGAGACCCCCGAGTTCACCGAGACCGCCGGCACGTTCTCGTTCGAGGACGTCCTGAGGGTCCTGCGGCGCCCCGAGCGGGTCGTCACCATCGACCTCCGCGGCGACCTCGCCGGCGAGGAGCGGGCACTGCTCGAGGAGCTCACCACGCTGGTGAACTACAAGGGCGAGGTCAACGCCGAGGCTTCCGTCGCTGAGCAGGGCCGCGCGGTCGCGGTCGCCGAGCGTCTGCGCCAGATCGCCGCCGCGCGTCGGAAGGACGCGTGGCGCGTGAAGCTGCGCGGGCTGGACTCTGACGCGTACGCCGCGTTCGTGCGACGCCACCAGCCGAAGAAGTCCGACGACCGCGCCGGCTGGACGGCGTACAGCGACAAGCTGATCGCCGCGTGCGCGGTCGAGCCCGAGCTCACCGAGGACCAGGTGCGCCAGCTGCGCGGGAAGCTGGCCGACGGTCAGATTGGTGCGCTCGCCAACGCAGCGCAGTCGGCGTGCACCCAGGACGGGGTGGATGTCCCAAAACTGCCCGGCTTCTCGCAGACCCTGCTGGAGCAGGGCTCCGACGAACGCTGATCCAGGCCCGGTCGCTGGGGATCCCGCCCACGCTTTACCTCGGCGACCGGGTCCGGCAGACCCACTACTTCTACGACGACCCCGAGTACCCGAACCGCATCACCCGCGCGGTGTCGTCGCCGGAGTGGGTGCGCGACGACTACCGGCTCATCGAGGCGCTCGAGCAGGCCGAGGCGATGGAGTGCCCGGGCTGTCACGTGCCGGTGGAGCTCGCGTGGCATGCCGGGATGTCGGGTTTCTTCGCGAAGCCCGACGACGCCGAGGTCGTGTGCCAGTCCTGCACTGCCATCAAGGGCGAGCAGGTGTCGTACCGCGTCGGTCCGCAGGTCGTGAACACCCGACCCGACTCGAAGGGCCCCTTGAAGCCCTTCGAGATCGGCGTCACCACCGCCCGGCCGGAACCGCCGGAGAAGAAACCGCGCTGACGTGAGGGAGGTGTGCGTTGTCCGCTGAGTCCCGGTCGGTCGTCGTACGCCTCTCGATGTCGGCGTCGCAGTACCTGCAGGAAGCCCTGCGGGTCGGCAAGGCAACCGACGACATGGCCGCCCGGATGGAGCGCTCAACAGCGCGCCAGACGGGCGGCCTGCGTGGTGTCGCGACCAGCGCGCAGCAGCTCGGCCGCGAGGTCACCGCCTCCGCGAAGAACAACGCCGACGCGTGGAACACCGCCGGCAAGGCCGCCACCGGGTACGGCCTCGCGATCACCGGTCTCGCCGCACTGGTCCTGAAGACCGGGGTGTCATACAACCAGCTGCAGCAGACCTCCCGCGCAGCGATGACCACGCTCCTGGGCGGCGCCGAGCAGGCCAACGCCCAGATGGACCAGCTCGACGCGTTCGCGCGCAACAGCCCGTTCGCCAAGCAGGTCTTCATCTCTGCCCAGCAGCAGATGATCGGCTTCGGCATCGAGACCCAGAAGGTCCTGCCGTACCTCGACGCCGTGCAGCAGTCGGTCGCCGCGATGGGCGGCAGCAACCAGCAGATCGCCGAGATCTCCTACATCATGAGTCAGATCTCGGCCGCGTCGAAGATCACCGCGGTCGACCTGATGCAGCTCGGTCAGCGCGGTATCAACGCCGCCGAGCTCATCGGCTCCCAGATGGGGATGACCGGGGCGCAGGTCCGTGAGGCGATCACTGCCGGGTCGCTCGACGCCGGCATGGCTCTCGACGCGCTCGCCGCCGGTATGCAGGAGCGGTTCGGTGGCGCGGCGGACAACGTCAAGCAGACCTACGCCGGCGCGATCGACCGGGTGAAGGCCGCGTGGCGCGACCTCGCCTCCACTGTCACCACCCCGCTGGTCGGACCGCAGGGCGGCGGGTTCCTGGTCGACCTGGCCAACGAGACCGCGGACGCGCTCCGCATGATCGAGTCGCTGCCCGCGCCGGTGCAGCTCGCGATCGCCGCGCTGACGGGCCTGTCCGGTGCTGGGGCGCTCGCCGCCGGGGCGTTCCTCCTCGCCGCTCCTCGCATCATCGAGACCCGCGCTGCGATGGCGACGCTCGCGAAGGACATGCCCCGTGCCACCGCTGCTGCGCGGGCCACCGGTTCGGCGGTCATGGGCCTCGGGAAGGCCTTCGGCTTCGCCACCAGCCTCGCCGCCGCGTTCTACATCGCCGCGCAGATCGACAGCGACAAGGACCCCGCCCCCGGCCTCGAGCGCACCCGCGCCGCGGTCCTCGACCTCGCCGACACCGTCAAGGGCGCGCCCAAGCTCGACGAGATCTTCACCCGCGACGCCCGCACCTTCTCCGGGCCGCTGAAGATCACCGCCCAGATCGACGGGCTCGCCAGCGCGCTCGAGGCGATGCAGACCAGCGGGTTCGAGAAGCTCACCTCCTGGGTGCCCGGCGCGACCCAGAGCTGGGATCTCGCCGCGGAGTCGTTCGCTCAGTTCGACGCCACGCTGGCCTCGATGGTCCAGGAAGGCCAGATCGAGGAGGCCGCGGCCGGCTACGACCTGTTCCGCCAGACCGCGCGGGACGCTGGCTACACGCTGAAGGAGATCGAGAACCTCGTCCCGGGGTACCTCGACGCGATCGTCGGGGTGGAGAACGCCAACCGTGACGCCGCCGGTGCCAGCGAGGAGCTCGCGGCGAGCCAGGGTGTCACCGCGGACAGCATCGAGGCGTCGATCAAGCAGCACGAGCAGATGCGCGAGGCGCTCGAGGAGTCCCGCGACGCTGCCCGGGACGTGGCCCAGTCGTTCGGGGATGACTGGCGCAAGGCGTTGCTCGACACCGACGTGTCGATGGCGGAGTGGCGGGAGTCGCTGCGCGAGCAGACCGCGGCGCTGCGCGACTTCGAGGTCAACGCTGCGGAGGCCGCGCGCAAGGGTCTGTCCGAGGGTCTGATCGCCGAGCTGAAGGCGGCCGGCCCGGAAGGCGCTGCCCGGATGGCGGAGCTGGCCAACTCGTCGAAGACCGAGATCCGCGGGATCGTCGAGGACTTCGAGGCGTGGGAGCGTCAGGTCGGCAGCACGATCGACGCCTTCGGTGGGGTCGGTCCCACTCTCGAGGACCTGGCGCGGTCGTTCGCGAAGCTCCCCACAGATGTGCAAACCGAGATCCGCGCCGAGGGGATCCCGCAGACCGAGGGCGACATTGTCGCGCTGAACGAGAAGTACGGCCTGACCCCGCGCGACATCGAGACCCTCGTCGCGCTGATGGGGAACGTCGAGGCAGAGCGCGCCATCTTGCGCCTCGCTGAGAAGCTGCGGGAGACCGACCGGATCAAGGTCGAGCCGACGGTCTCGACCCGCCTCATGGCCAGCGCGCAGAGCGCAGCCGATGACATCCTCACCTCGCTGCGCCTCATCGGCGCAACGCATGTGTCGCCGACGGTGACCGTGCGCCGCTCGGTCGTCCAGGTGCCCCAGCCCGGCATCGACCCGAGGAACTTCACCGGCACCGGCTCCGCTGACGGGTCCACCGTCCCGCACGGCGGCCCGTACGTCGACCGCTACCCGTACCTGCTCGCCCCCGGCGAGGAGGTCATCAGCAACCGCAACGGCCAAGCCGACCAGTGGCGCCCCTTCCTCAAGGCGATCAACGCCGGCCGTCTCGCCGACGGCGGCACTGTCGGGCTCGCCCGCGGCGGCACCGCCGTCCGCTACACCCTCGACCAGCAGATCGAGATCGTGCGGCTCGAGAAGACCTTGCGCGACCTCAACAAGCAGCTCGCCGCGACCGGCAAGGACCGCATCGTCGGCCCTGAGCGGCAGCTGATCGAGCTCATGGTGCGTGAGGCGCAGCGCGACCGGCGTGCCGCCCTCCGGGCACCGATTCGCGAGGCGCGGGAGCGGGCACGCGAGATTCGTCGCGACGGACGCGAAGCGGTGTCGTCGTTCGACCTGCAGACCGGCATGAGCCCCGTCGACATCCGGCAGACCTTCGCGACCTTCCGCAAGGGCCTCCGCGAGGCCGGCGTGCAGGTCCCGAAGCAGTTCGCACATCTGCAGCGGCAGTCCGTGCTGCTCGCCCGGCGCTTCGAGACGAACACCGAGAAGCTCAAGGCCAACGAGGAAGCGCTCGAGCAGCTCCGCGAGCGTGCGCAGCGGATCTCGTCGGCCGTCGGTGGCATCTTCGACGCCAACCCCTTCGGCGCCGAGGGCGGCGGGCTCGCCGCGGCGATGCTGCAGATGCAGGCCAACCTCAATGACACCCGCGAACGCGACCGGCTCCTGCAGTCGGTGGTCGGGCTCGTCCCGGGACTCTCGACCGACGTCATCGAGCTGCTCGCCACCCAGGCCGACATCCAGACCCTGCGCGACCTCGACACCGCCGCGGAGGTCCGGGCGTTCGCGCAGCTCATGCAGGACATGCGTACCGCTCAGGGCGCCGCCGGAGGGTGGGCAGCCGGCGCCGTGACCGCCAACGACATCGCCAAGTACGAGGCGACCATCGCGAAACTCGAGCGCACTCTGGATAGCCAGACCGCTCGGATGGAGCGTCTCGAGGCGCGCGCGGAGGCGCGGGCGCAGCAGCAGATCACGAAGTCCGAGAAGGCCGTCCAGCGCGGCACCCAGGCCGGCGCGAAGGCCGGTGTCGCCGCGGGGATCATCCAGACGAACAAGGCCCAGGCCGCCAGAAGTAAGGGACGGTCCTGATGACGTGGCCACGGTTCCAGTTCACCGCCGGCCCGTCCGCTGACGCCGAGGTGCGCCTCGATCTCAACGCCGAGGGCATCGAGCTGGCAGACTCGCGGGTGCTCGTCGACGGGTTCGGGTTCGGGATGCCCGAGCTCGACGGGGAGCCGGGCGCGCGGGGCCGCGCGTGGGGTGTCCGTACGCAGTCGTTGCCGTGGAAGGTGACCGGCAGCAAGGCTGCCGCGCTGGCGCTGCTCGGTCTGCTCGCGAGGGAGCTCACGCGTCAGGAGAACTGGCTGCGGGTGCAGCTGAGCCCGAGCACGGAGCCGCGGTGGCTGCACACCTACGCGGCGTCCGCCGACCAGGTGTCGTTGAACCAGGTCTACTGGGACGCCGAGAGCGACACATGGCGTACGACGTTGTCGGTGCCGGCTGACCCGTTCGCGCTCGGCCCCCGGGTCGACATGGACCCGGTGACGGTCACGAACTCGCCCATCGCGGGGACGCACCCGATGCAGGTGAAGCTGCCGCCGGTGCTCGGGGAGGTCCCGGCGCCGGCGCTGGTGGTGGTCGAGAAGGCCGCGGCGGGCGGGATGCTGGGGCCCCTGGTCGCGGTCACCAACGAGGCGGCCACCGTGCACGCCGCGGGATCGTGGGGCCCGGCGGTCGGGTCGGCGGTCACCGCTGCGGGGTACCTGGCGGGGTCGTACCGGCCCACCTCCGGCGGACTGGCGGACTGGGCCGTGGTCGGCACGTGGGAGCCCGGTGTGCTGCCGCAGGGTCGCCGACGCGCGCTCCTGCGGGTCGGGGCCACTCCGGGTGCTGGTGCGGTGCTCCTGCGGGCCGTGGTCGGTGGGTTGGCGATGCCGCCGGTGCTGGTGCAGTGCACCGACCAGGTCCGGTGGGTCGACCTCGGGTCGCTGCCCTACCCGATGCCCGACGACGACGGCCTCGGCGCAGCCCCCGCGGTCCCGGTCGTGATCGCCGCGCGTCGCGCGCGGCCCGGTGGGGAGCTGCGGCTCGACGACCGGCTCCTGTTGGTCGACGGGGCGTGGGACGCCGACCTGTTGAAGCTCACCGCCCGCGACGGCGGCACCGGCCCGACGCGGCTCGCGGTCAACGCCGACGCCCGCCGGGCCCGCGCCGTCATCGCCGACGCCGCCGTACCGCCGCCGGCCGCGTCCGGTGGGTGGCCGCACCTGCACCCCGGACGCGACAACCACCTGTTGGTCGCGCAGAACGTCGACCCGCTGGGCCTCGCCGGCCGCAACGACGACGCCGCATCCACCACGACGGTCCGGGTGTCCTACCAGCCGCGCTACCTGTGGGGGGTCTGAGATGGGCCACGGTGGGCTGTCGTACCGGGTCGTCGACGGCACCGTCGACCTCGACGTCACCGACCACGTCCAAGGGTCGCCGTCGCTGACGTGGGAGGCCGTCGGCGGGTGCGCGACCGGCCGCGTCACGATCACCTTGCCGCTCGACACGTTCCCCACCCTCGGCGACTCCTCGCGCATGTACGTCACCTCGACGCGCGGTGAGCCGGTGTGGGAGGGGTTCTTCGGGCTCCCCGACGCCCGCTCCGACGGCGAAGGGGAACGGTTCGAGTCCGAGCTCGTCGGCACCATGGCGCTCGCCGCGGACGCTGTCGAGGCGCTCGTCTACAGCGACGCCGACCTAGGGTCGTGGCAACGGTCCGCTGCGTCGGTGCAGTCCGCCCGCGTCGACCAGGTCGAAGACGGCTGGCAGCTCGCCCACCCTCAGGGCTACGTGCTCGGCACCGGCGCCGCCGCGGGCATGGAGTACCGGCTGCTGCAGCACGCGGCGCAGAACGTCGGGTCGGTGACGTTCACCGCCACCGGCCCGGTCACCCCGGAGCCGGGGTTCGCGCTCCGGGTGCAGGGCCTTGCGGGGAACACCGTGCTGACCACCATCGACCAGCCCCTCGCCACCGGCCCCACGACCTACAGCTACGGCCCGCCCGAGCTCGGTGCCAACGCTGACGTCGTCCGGATCTCCCTGGTCCGCACCGGCGGCGCCACGAACGTCCTCACCGGCAACGCCCTGGTCCAGATCACCGGCCTGACCGTCGCCGGGTCCCGCGTCGACCGGTACGGCACTCCCGTCACCGCCACCCCGGTCGTGACGTCGGCGCAGATCATCGACGACCTCCTCGGCCGCGGACTCCTCGGACCCATCGACCCGGCGCTCGCGATCGTCGAGGACTCCAGCATCCCGATCGAGGACGCCGCCTGGCCGACCGGGATCCGCATCGACCAGCTCCTCCAGCGGCTCCGCGACGCCGACACCAACATGCTGTGGTCCTACGACGCCGGCGGCCGGTTCTCCTGGCGCGCCTGGCCGACCAACGAGCCGCGGTACGACCTGATCGACGACCTCGACGACCTCGCCTGGCCCGGGTCCAGCGACACCCCGCCCTCCCGCATCACGGTGTTCTGGCGTCAGGACGGCGGGCTGCACCGCCTGCAGGTCACCATCGACGACCCCTCTGCTGACGAGGGCGCGCGGGTCCGGGTCGCTGATCCGATCACCGTCCCCGGCGACGACGCCACCGAGGAGGAGGCATACGAGGCCGGTCGTGACGAGCTCGAGCGGCTCCGCGCACGTGCCCGATCGGCGACCGCGGAGGTGTCGCGGCTGGTGTTCGACCGGGTCACGGGTCTCGAGGTGGAGCCGTGGGAGATCCGGCCCGGTTACCTCGCGCACGTCGACGTCACCGGCGAGGTTCTGCAGATCACCACCGTGACCGCCTCAGCTGCCCCGGACGGGGTGACGGCGACGCTGACGATGGGCCAGCCACCCATGAGCGATGCGGAGCGGGTGCTGGCGATCTTCCGCGGTGACCTGCCGGCACCTGGTGCGCCGATCATCGAGATCCCCGAGGAGACCCCGGAGCCGCCGCCGACGGAGGCACCGGAGACCGGGGACACGTCACCGCCGCCGTACTCCCCACTGCCGACTGTGGAGGCGTCCATCGAGGCCGCTCTCGTGACGGTCCCGGGGATCGACCCGGGTCCGGGGTACCGCGGTCCGATCATGTTCGAGATCCACCTCGCGACGTCGGCGTCCGCACCCGCCCCGACCCCGGGGAACCCGGCGACGCTGATCGGTGAGACCCAGACCGGGACGTTCTTCGCGACGAAGCGCCCCGACGGGCTGCCGCTCGCGTCTGGGGTGACGTACTACTTCGCGACGATCGCGATCAACGCGGTGGGTGCAGCTATCCCGTCGGGGTGGGTCGCCGGCACGGCGCGGGCGAAGATCACCGGGACGATGATCGGGCCGAACGAGATCCAGACCGGCAACCTCGCGACGAACTACCTGACCACCGCGGCGCTGCTGGCCAACGACGCCTGGATCGGTGCGCTGCGGGCGGTCGACCTGACTGCGGAGACGATCACCGGCCCGAAGATCCAGACGATGAGCCAGGCCAACCGGGGCATCAAACTCGACGGCTGGACCAACACGCTGCGGGCATGGGACGCCTTCGGCAACCTGCGCTTCGAGGTTAACGGCAACACCGGCCTCGGCACTTTCACGAGCGCCTCGGGCGGAGCTTCCGCAGCCCTCTCGGCCGGCAGTTTGGTCTTCTCGAACAGCACCTATGGGACGTCGGGTGCGGTCGTCGGCAGCAGCGTCGGCATCCGGCTCGCGTCCGGCTCGTCGTCCATCGACATTGAGCAGAGTGGTCGTGTTCAGATCAACGCGCCCGCTCTCGTGCAGGGCAACCTCGATGTCCTCGCGGGTGTGCTCAAGGTGCAGGGGTCTAACGGGTTCGCGATCGATACCGCTGGCGGGTATCTCCGATCTCCTCGGACGACCAACTTCGCTTCAGGTGGGTCCCCGAACGTCCGCATCAACACCGACGCGTCATCTGCCGTGTTCGCCAACACCGAGTCCCGCCGGGCCATCAAGGTCGCCATCGAGCCGGCACGGAACGACCAACTCCAGGCGCTGCTCGACCTGGACGTACAGACGTGGTTCGACCGAGCGCCGGCAGAAGCCCTGGCCGCGTATTTCGGGGGCGGACCGGACGACCCCAGTGACTGCGCGGGAGACGGCTCGGCCATCGAAGTGTTCGAGCCACTTCGCCGCTGGCCTGGGCTGATCGCCGAGGAAGTGTACGACGCCGGCGCCACGCTGTTCGTCGACTACGACAACCGCGAAGGCACCCCGCGCAGCGTGTTGTACGACCGCATCGGCGTGGCGTGGATTCCGTTCGTGCGTGACCTGATCACCCGAGTCGAAGCCCTGGAGGCATCGTGACCCAGCAGCAGCCCGAGCCCACGCAGGTCGACCCCCAGGCGGTCGTCAACGACCTCGCCCAGCAGGTCGCTCAGCAGGCTGTGGGGCTGGCGATGCTCCGTACCCAGCTCACCGCGGTGACCGCCGAGCGCGACCAGCTCCTCGCCGAGCGGGACATGCTGATCGCGGCGCAGGAGCAGGCCCAGCACCAGGCGGAGGGCTGATGGAGTGGGCAGGCATCTCCTCGGTGGCCCAACTGTCCACGCCGGCGGTGCTCGCGGTGATCGCGCTGCTGGTGATCACCGACAAGCTCGTGTGGCACACCCGGCTCAAGCGCGCCGAGAAGCGCGTCGAGAAGCTCGAGGAGATGCTGCTCTCCGCCCTCGGTGTCGCCGAGCGAACCACCGTCGGCGCCGAGGTCGCACACAAGGTCATCGAGCAGCTCCCCGACCCTGGCAGCGGCAGGGGGAAGAGGCGATGACCCTCTGGCGGCGGATTCTCGGGCGGACGCAGGAGGAGGGCGAGGTCGACCAGCGCATCAAGCAGGCCGAGGAGAAGCTGGCCGACCTCGAGCGGCGCGCCAACCGCGTGGTGCCTTCCCTCGAGCGACGCAAGCGCCGCAACCACTGGGCCGAGACCGTCGAGATGCTTTGGGAGGGTCGATGACCGCGGATGGCATCTACCAGGCGCTGTTCTTCATCACCTGGCCCGCGGCGGTCGCGTACCCGGTGATCTACATCGTGTCGGCGCCGTTCTGGCGCTCGCGCACCGGGCGGGCGCTGTTCGTCAAGGCGCTCGGCGTAGGTCTCATGGTCACCGTCGGGTGCCTGTATTTCCTGCTCGGGTCGGACTACTGGGGGCGCAACGCCATCCGCATCGGCGGGATGGCTCTCGTCTGCGTGGGCGTGTGGGCCGCGCTGATCGAGATGCTCCACCGACTCCGCAAGCGCTACTCCGCGCCCTGACCCACCGCCTCGCCGCCCGTACCCGCATCCGTCTCGCCCGCGCCATCACGTGGGCCGCTCACCCTTGCCAGGAGGCAACCGTGGCCAACGTCATCGAATTCACCAGCAGCGGAGGCGCGGGCTCCGTGTCCTACGACGGCCTCACCTGCCCCGAGTGCGACGGCGCGTGGTTCACCGTCCAAGCCGTCGTGCTTGACCGTGAAAGCCGCGTCACCGGATACGCCGCACCCACCGCCTGTCGCGACTGCGGCCACGTCGTCGTCGCTGGCACCTGGGCCGCGCCACCCATCGAGCTGCTTCACGACGAGAGAGGCGACGACTAATGGCCAACATGCTCCGCAAGAAAGCCACCAAGTGGCACGGCTGCTGCGATCACTGCGCGCGCGGCACTGCGCTCCACATGAAGCCCGGACCGCGAGAGCGTCACCAGGCGCGGGCGATCGAGAAGCGGCAGTGGGCGAAGGAGTGGGGCGAGCGATGAAGCGCATCAGTCTCGGCCGGGACACCTCTGGCCGCCCGCTCGACGTCGACTCCCGCACCCTCGCCAAGCTCCGCGCGGCCGAGCGCCGGCTCGGCCACAAGTTCGTCATCGTCCAGGGCTCCTACCGTGGCGGGGCTGGGGCGAAGGCATCGGCAGGCACGCACGACCGCGCGGGCGTGATCGACCTCCGCACCTACGACCTGCCAGCCAGCATCACCCCGCAGGCCGCAGTCAAGGCGCTCCGCGAGGCCGGGCTGATCGCCTGGTACCGCACCAAGGCGCAAGGGTTCGACCCGCACATCCACGCCATCGACTACGGCAACCCCGACCTGCACCCGTCGGCTGCCAACCAGGTCCGCGCGTGGGAGCAGGGCCGCAACGGGCTCGCCAGCAACGGCCCCGACGACGGGCCGCGCGTGACGGTCCCCAAGTCGCTGCCGCCGGACCCCACCCCCGGCGTCACCCGGTTCCTCAATGCCAGGACGCTCAAGCAGCGGCGCAAACTCGCCGACGGCCTGGCGAAGAACGGCGACACCGCCGCGATCCGTCGGCACGCGAAGCGGTGGCTCAACCGCGACGCCAAGGCACAGAAGTGGGCCAAGGCGCGCGCCGCGTCGTACCGCGCGCTGCGGAAGCTCGAGGTGAAGTGATGGCCGACGAGACCACGGGCGAACCCGAGCAGACCGTTCCCCGCGCCGAGTACGACCGCATCGCAGCCGCGCTCGAGCGTTCCATCGAACGCCAGGGCGCCGCCCAGGACGAGGCCCGGCTGGCAGCGGTCGCGCTCGTCGCCGCGCAGCAGCGCATCACCGAGCTCGAGGCGGAACTCGCCGCCGCTCTCACCCCGCAGGAGGAGTCATGAGCACACCCACCCAGGTCGCCCGCCCGTGGCGCACCACCGTCCGCACCATCGTCCAGGCACTCATCGCGCTGGCCGTCATGGCCCCGATCCTCGTGGAGGCGACCGGGCTCGACCCCGAGTCCCTGCCGTGGCTCGTCGGCGTTCTCGCAGTCGCCGGAGCGGTCGCGCGCGTCTCTGCGCTCCCGCAGGTCGAGGCGTTCCTGCGGCGTTTCGTGCCGTGGCTCGCCGCGGACCCGGACGACCACCGACCTGACGAGACCGGGCACATCCGCATCGGTGGCTACCGGATCCACCAGGACGGCACCCTGATCACCCGCGGCCTGATCTACACCGGGAAGCTGCGCGCCGACTCCATCACGCAGGCGCGTATCACCGGTGAGGAGGACGAGTCGTGATCCGCATCTACCGCGCGTCCGTCATCGCGATCGGCCTCTGGGTGATCGCGACCCTGACGTGCGCCGGTGGCTGCGCCTGGTTGCACTACCACCCACGGGAGGCGTGAGGTGACGGCCCAGGCGGTCTACGGCGACGTTGTCGAGGTGACCCCGATCCACTTCTGGATGGGGAACTCCGGGGCGTTCCACGTCGGGTTGTACCTCGAGGGTCGGCCGTTCGACCCGACCGAGGATCCGGCTGGTGAGTGGGTGGCGCGGGCGGACCTGGTGCCGCAGACCGGCGGCGAGCCGGTGTTGACGTTGCACTCCGCCCCGTCCGCGGGTCAGGGGTCGTTCCGGTTCGAGCCGGGCCGGCTGGTGGGTGAGGTGACTGCCGCGGTGATGGCGGCGCCGGTGGTGCCGGGTCGGTACGGCATCGAGATCGAGTTGGTCGACCCCGAGGACGGTGAGCCGTTCGTGCTCGCTGTTGGTGTGGTCATCGTGCACGAGGAGGGGACGCAGAGTGCCTAGGAAGATCATCGCGACGCAGGTGTTCGGCCGTCAGGGTGACCCGGGGAAGAAGGGCGACATCGGGGACGTGACGCCGGCGGCGTTGGCCGCGAAGGACGCCGCGGAGGGCGCCGCGAGCTCGGCGGTGCAGGTGCTCACCGACACTGAGGGTGTGCGCGCCCAGACGGTCGCCGAGCGGGAGGCGGCCGAGCTCGCAGCCAGCGCCGCGGAGGCGCACAAGGCCGCTGTCGAGGCTGTGCAGGCGACGAACGACGGGATCATGACGTCGGTCGCGCGCGACAAGGAGTCCGAGTTCGCACGTGAACTTACGGGCGAGATCGTGGCAGGCATCGACGCCGCCCCGGTGGCGCGCACCGCCGCCCCCGCGTCGGCCCAGTTCGCGCCGCCGCTGGGGTTCGCCCACGTCGACACGATCAAGGGCTACGCCTTCCTCAACTTTGAGCCGGGGTCGGGGAACATGATCGCCGCCGTGCTCGGCTCGGCGGCCGGGTCCTCCATCGCGCGCTCAACCGACTCGGGCAAGACGTGGACCACCATCGGTGTTGTTGACCCCGCCAACAGTCCCGGCCACTTGTGGTACACCGCAGCAGGTGCGTGGCTGTGCTCTTCCAACGGCGGGAGGCTGTACCGCTCAACTGACGCCGGCGCTACATGGGCTCAGGTCAGCGGACTCGACCCCGGAGTGGGCATCCTTCAAGAGGGCCTCACGCAGGACGCGGGTGGAACGCTCTATGCCGCCCGCTACGGCGGCGGGGGGAACAAGGTCTACGCCTCTACCGATGACGGCGTTACGTGGACGGTCCATTCAACCTTCGCCACCTCTGACGCAGGTGACCCGCAGCCGACCATCCGACACATTCACGGCATCAAGTCGCTGCCCTCCGGGCTGTGGCTCTACACCGGGGACAATCACCTCCAGTGTGGATTCTGGCGCTGGGAGTCCGGCGCTTGGGTGCGGAAGTCGCCCGCCGTTCCCGACCCGGACGCGCAAATCTGGCGGGCCGTGGGGCTCACTGAGCGAAATGGGTGGCTCTACTGGATTCAGGACGGTGCGGGCGGAGCGCCCGCCCGGAAGCCTGCGATCTTCAAGGCTCACCCCAGCGACCTCGCAGGGACCGTGATCGAGGTCGCTGGAGACCTCCCCATCGGAGGCTGGTACACGGCGCACATGGCGGACGGAACGATCCTCATTGGCGGCGTCGTAGAGGTGAACTTCGGTGACGAGGAGGACCGTGCCGTGCGTCTGTGGGCTGTCACGCCGGACGACAAGGTTCATGAGCTGTACGCCGCCGAGCGAGTCCCCGACGCCGTCGTTGACTTCACGGCGCTGCGAAACCTTCACGTGCGCGCCTCTGACGGCCTGGTGGCCTTCACGGTCAACCAGGTGGACTTCACGGGACCGGGGGCATCCTCCTACGCCTCTGTGTTCGGCCATGTCCGACAGGGCGGCGCGCGGTTCGTGCCCAGCCCCCAGGCCACCCCTCAGGCGTTTTCGGGTACACCGCGCACGCTGCACCGCTCTGTGATTACGACCTCGTCGCCGGTCTACGCTGGGCTCACGGAAGCGCTCATGCCAGAGATGCGAGTCAAGGTGCTCTCCCGCATGCGGCCAATGCTCGTGCTCATCAAGGCGACCGTGTCCATGTCCGCTGCCAACGTGGAGGGCCGCTTCACCCTGTATCGCAACGGTTCGGTGGTCCCCGGCAATACGTGGACGATCAAGCCGACGACCACCGACTACTTCCCGATGGTGTGGTGGGCGATCGTGGATCCATTGAACCTCGTGGACCAGACTTTCGAGCTCCATTGGAGGTCAACCAGCAACGGGGTGCAGGTCCGCTCGCTGTTCAGCGACCGGAGCCTAACCGTGCTCGAACTCTGAGCTGCTCGGTCCCGGACTGACTGACCAATAAGCAGCACCCCACCGCCCGGCTTCACTCCCGCCGAGTGAAGCGCAGAACGAAACCGCCCCACCTGGCCGACGTGGCTGGGCGGCGGTTTCTCGCGTTGGCGGTGAACCCACGAATGCAGGACACATCCACACGCCGCGCGGTACCGTCCAGCGGATGGAGGAGCGGGAAGCGTTCATGGTCGCCAACCTTGACGAGTCGATCGTCACAGTGGCTCCAGGTGCGACCTGGGTGTACGCACCGATGATCTGCGTGCGGTGCAACCACGGCCAGGGGTCCGGGCAGAAGGTCGAGTTCGATGACCCTCCGACGATGCTCACGGGATTCAGGCGCTGTGAGAAATGCGGCGACAATGCTGCTTTCCCTAAGCTCACCCATTACCAGACTCACGATGGACGTCGCCTGCTCACGCTGGAAGCCGAGGACCCCCGGAGATACAGCCTCCACGACATGAACCTTGCTGCGATCCAGCGGATGGGTGAACTGGCCGCCGGTGTGATCAAGGGCGACGATCCGCGTGAACTGCTCGACCACCTGGAGACAGGACCGAAGCCACTGCGGCGACTTCGGTCACGGTTCCCCAAGACCCATGAAGGCCGCGTCCTGCTGGCCCAGGTTGTCTTTGGTGCTGCACAGCTGCTCACGCTCTATGCCATCGAGTCGCAAGGCGGCCCCGACCCAGCACTGGTCGAGATCCTCGACCGCCTTGTTGAACAGCAGGAAGCCGGCGAACTAGAGATGCCGGAGAGCGACACTGATCAGAGTGACGCAACCCAGCGCGATCGAAGCGCCGAGCAGAACCCCTGACTTGTGAGCCTCACGGGGTTCGCTCGGCAGGTCGCTGGCCGAGACAAGCAGTTGCCCGCCCCGCACGAGCGCTAGGGCGCACCCTGCCACTAGGAGCAGAGTGATCGTCGCGGCCAACATGTCGCCCATGCTAGCCGCGGTAGCACCGCGGTGTCTCTAGACCGGCCCGCATCCATGCCACTGACCAATAAGCAGCACTCTTCACTCGGTTCGAGTGAAGCGCAGAACTTGCCCCCGCCTTGGTAGGCGACAACGGGCGCCGCTTGGGAGGCGCAGACGGACACGGGTTGATCGCCGTGATCCAGCGTCGTGCGGATGCCTGTGATCGGTTCGATTCCGTGAGGGGGTGCAAGCCCTTCACCGCCCCACCTGGCTCCGGCCGGGTGGGGCGGTTCTTCGCGTTCGTGGGGTATGTCCGTTTCGACGGTTATGCTCCACGGCCACAGAAACGAAGCGGGCCCCGGCCAGGTGCGCCAACACCGGACCGGGACCTCTTGACCCACCACCTGATTCAGCCAGGAGGCAGGCCCAGTGCTGCACGCTACCCCGAACGGTGCCCCCGTTCTCGACCCCGCGACCAAGCTCGCCGTCGACGGATTCCTCGACCGCTATGACAACCCCTCGACCCGCGAGCTCTACGAGATCGACCTACGGATCTTCCTCACCTGGTGCCGCACCCACGGCATCGACCCACTCGCGATCCGCCGGCCCCAGCTCGAAGCGTTCTCCCGCTACCTCACCCTCGAGCGCCGCAACTCCACCGCCACCGTCGCGCACCGCCTCGGCGTCGTCCGGTCCTTCTACGAGGTCGCCGTCGACGACGAGCTCCTCGACCGCAACCCCGCCCGGCTCCTGCGCGTGCCCCGCGTCCACACCGACCCCGCCCGGATGATCGGCCTGGACCGCCGCGAGTTCGGCGCCATCCTCACCGCCGCCCGCCACCACTCACCCGACCGGTGGGCACTCGTCGCGCTGCTCGGCCTGATGGGGTTGCGCGTCACCGAAGCCTGCTCGATCGACGTCGAGTCGTTCCACCAGCGCGTCGAACGCGGCCACCAGGTGCTGTCGTTCGTCGGGAAGGGCTCCAAGCCCGCCACCGCACCCATCCCCGTCCCGGTGCTCCGCGCGCTCGAGGAAGCCCGCGGCGACCGCACCTCCGGGCCACTGCTGGTGCGCCACGACGGCGAACGCCTCGACCGGCGCACCGCACACCGGTGGGTCAAGCGCCTCGGTGTCGTCGCCGGGATCGACAAGCCGGTGACGCCGCACGCGCTGCGCCGCACCTACGTCACCCTCGCCCTCGACGCCGGTGTCCCGCCGCGGGAGGTCCAGCGCGGCGCGCGGCACGCGAAGCTCGACACCACGATGCGCTACGACGTCGCCCGCCTCGACATGGACCGCCACGCCAACCACTCGCTGGCGGCGTTCGTGGCCGGCGCGATGTGAGGAGGCGGCTACCCGTCGGAGCGGACGCGCTCGATCCGCTCCGACGGGATCCACCCCTGCCACTGCTGCGGGCCCGAGCCTTCCGGGTGGCCCAGCGCGACGTACACGCACCAGCCCTCCCAGGAGCCGTCCTCGCGTTGCCGCCACTCGAGTAGCAGCCCGGGCAGCCGCTCGCCGTCGTCGTACGTCGACCGCTTTGTCACCCACACGTGCTGGGGGCCGCCCTCGGGGATCATGTTCATCATCATGATGATGGCGGACGCCTACTTGAAGGTCACTGGAAAGCCGAGCGCTGCGAGTATCCTGGACCCATGAACACCGCGCCCCGCTGACGTCCAGGGGACGTGAAGGGCCGGTTATCTAACGCGGGGTCGCGCAACCTAGGGCGCGGCTTGGCATCCAGCCGGACGCCTCGGTGACCTGAGTCTCAGACTCAACAGTTGCCGGGGCGTCCGTGCATTTCACCCCCAGCCCTCCCGCCGCGCTGGCCGAGCTCGACGACGGGCGTCACGCAGGCGGATCAGGCGGCGGACGAGGAGCGGGTCAGCAGCCATCGCGGCCGGCTTGTCGATCAACGCGTTCTGCAGCTGGTAGTAGCGCGTGGCGGACACCCCGAACTCCTCGCGGATCGCCTGCTCTTTCGCGCCCGCGTACTTCCACCACTGGCGCTCGAACGCCAGCATCTTCACATCGGTCTCGGTCAGCTCCGTCATGCCGCGCACGGTGCCACCCGCCACCGACACCGCCGGGGGAGAACCAGCCTTCAAGCACCCCTCACCATCATGAGCGCGGGCCTCGTCGTCCTGATCTGGGGTGTCGCCGGAGAGGAGCTCGCCCGGATCCTGCGCGATGCGCTTCGTTCCGTCTCAGCCTGACCGCACCGACGAGCGCGGGTCGGCCGTCGTCGACTTCGTCCTCGCGATGGTCGTGCTCGTCCCGCTGCTGCTCGGAGTCGTCCAGCTCGGGCTGGTGCTGCACGTGCGCAACACCCTCACCAACGCGGCCTCCGAGGGCGCGCGCCACGCGGCGGCACTCGACCGCGGCCCGGCGGACGCGGTCTCCCGCACCCGCGAGCGGATCGCCGGAGCCATCTCGGGCCGCTTCGCCGACGACGTACGTGCCGAGCCCACGGTGGTGGCAGGGGCGCCCGGCGTACGCGTCACCGTGCGCGCCGAGGTCCCTCCGCTCGGGCTGTGGGGGCCGGCCATGCGGCTCGAGGTGAGCGGGCACGCGATCGCGGAGGACCCGCCGTGAGTCGCCACGGCCGGCGCGACGAGGCCGGCTCGGCCCTCATCGAGGCGGTCTGGCTCTCGATCCTGCTGCTGGTCCCGCTCGTCTACGTCGTCCTTGCGGTCTTCACCGTCCAGCGCGCGGCGTACGGCGTCTCCGCTGCAGCAGAGGCAGCGGGCCGTGCGTTCACCCTTGCCCCCGACGAGGGCACCGCCGGGCAGCGCGCCCGGGCGGCAGCCGCCGTTGCGCTCACCGACCACGGGGTCGACGCCGCGCCCGAGCAGGTCACGATCAGCTGCGCTCCGGACCCGCGCAACTGCCTCGCGCCGGGCTCGGTCATCACCGTGCTGGTCGACGCCTCCGTCGACCTGCCGCTCATGCCCGATGTGCTCGGCCCCGTCACCCCGACGATCGCGGTGGACGCCGAGCACCGGCTGCCCTACGGCACCTTCCGGGAGGACCGGTGAGCCGGCGCGACGACGCCGGCAGCGTCGCGGTGCTGGTCATCGGGTTCTTCATCGTCGCGCTCACCCTGGTCGCGGTCGTGGTCGACGCCTCGGCCGCCTACCTCGAGCGCCAGCGCCTCACCGCCCTCGCCGACAGCGCCGCGATCGCCGCGGCCGACGGTGTCCAAGGGGAGCAGGTCTATGAGCGCGGGCTCCCGCGGCCGGGCCGCGACTCCCGCGTCGACATCGACCCCCACGCCGCCCGGTCGTACGTCGCCGCCCACCTCACCGCGACCGACGCCTGGCGTGAGCATCCCGGCCTGAGCTGGACCGTGCGGTCCGACGGTGATGCGGTGGTGGTCGAGCTGCGCGCGCCCTTCGAGCTCCCCCTCGGCGTCCCCGGCGTCGGCGACGGCACGGTCACGGGGCGCTCGTCGGCGGTCGTCGTGCTCGACTGAGCGCGCAATGCGACATCTGGCACCACCGGAGGCGCTCCGGTGGTGCCAGATGTCGCAATTCGTTGGTGTCGCAGGTCAGCGCGTCACTTGCGCAGCCTCTTCTTCCCGACGGTGGTGACGGTCGTCAGGGTCTGGTGGCCCGGCTTGCTGGCGGTGATGGAGACCTTGATCCGCTTGCCGGCCAGCTTCTTGGTCAGCTTGAGCTTCAGCGTGGTCGCGCCCTTGATCGGCGTGTTGCCGGCGTACCACTGGACCTTCACCTTCGCCGGCTTCGGGTTGAGCTTGCCGATGTGCAGCTTGATCTGGCGTCCCACACGGAAGGTGCCGGTGACGCGCGGCTTCGTCAGCTGGACGATCGGCTGCAGCGTGGGCTTCGGGGCCGGGGCGGTCGTGCTGCTGCCCTCGGTCCACCACGGGGTGCCGCCGGTGTGGTCGCGCAGCACGTTGGTGGTGCAGTGGATCTCACCGCTGGGGTGCGCGTAGCGGTAGTCCTCGACCCACTGGATCTCGGTGCCGACCTCGGCGAAGCGCTGCTCGATGAGGGTCTCGAACATGTCCTTGCCGTCGACGGCCGGCGCGTGCTGCTTGGTCACGAAGACGACCTTGTGGCCGGTGCCGATGAGGTTGGCGGCGTTGGGGATCGCGACGCCCGACCGGTTGCCCTTGTAGAGCACCGGGACGCGGATGATGTCGTCCTCGGTCATGCCGGTCTCGGACTTGATCACCTGCAGGGCCTTGTTGATGCCGCGGACGGCGTTGCGGGTGCCCTCCTTGATCGCCGGGTCCGCCAGCGTCTGGGAGATCGTGGTGGTCGGGAACTCAACCCCCTCGACGTCGAAGTCGTAGGGCTGCAGCAGCTGCTCGTCACCGCGGCCCTGCTCCTCGAGGTCGGCGAGCAGGTCGTAGGCGAGCTGCGGGTCGGCCAGCACCATCGCCCAGCCGCGCTCGGTGTTCGCGGGGATGAAGGACAGCAGCTCGTCGATGTGGCCGACGCCCAACCAGCTCGTGTCGATCACGACGGGCTGCTGGTAGCCCTGCGCCGCGAGCATCGCGTTGAACGCGGGGTCGGCGGTGAAGCCGCCTGCCGCGGAGCCGAAGATCTTGCGCCCGAGCGGGTAGCTCTTGCCGGCGTAGGTGTGCGCCGGGATGGTGCCGTAGTTGCCCGTGGACCCGAAGGTGTCGTACGACGACCCCGCGTGCCGCACCGGCTCGTAGTCGGGGTCGAAGTGCTGGACGCCGGCCACGTCCGGGCCGCGCAGCTCGGTGAACACGATCCGACCACTGCCCCGGAAGGGGTTGCCGCCGGCGTTGTCGCGCCCGTCGCGGACAGGTGCGCGGACCCAGACCTTCATCGACTGCTCACCCTGGGGTGCCGGCATCGACATGAACCCGGGCTCCATCACGTCCTGCAACCAGATGTCCGTGCCCTCACCGCCACCGCGCGCGCCCTGCATGCTCGGCAGGAGCTCGAACGTGACGCCCTTGCCGATCCGGTCCACGCCCTCCTGCAGGTCCTCACGGAACGGCACCTGCGTGCCGAGGATGCGCTCTGCCGCCGGCTGCGCCTCCTGGCCGTCGTAGACCGAGGTCAGGTTGTCGGCGGCATAGATGGTCTGCATCGGCATCAGGTCGGTGGCGAAGAGCACGGGCGCGACGCGCAGCTGGACCTGGTCGGTGGCGACCTGCTTGCCTCCCTTGAGGTGGACGACTCGGACCGTGACCGTCCCGTCCCAGGACGTGTCGCGGATGATGTCCTTGCCCTCGAGGCCGAGCTCGACGCCGGAGCGGATCTGGTCGGCCGGCAGGTGGCCGTTGGCCGGGAGCCGTTTCCAGTCGGAGGCCCTCGTGCCGGCGCCGGTGCGGCGGAACAGGTTGACCTTCGACGCGCCGACACCACGCAGCTCGACGCGGACCTGGTCGGCACTGCCGGCGGCGACACCGGCGACCTTGATGCGCGCGAGGTCCGCGATGTCGGCGTCACCGTTGACCACCCGGTCGGCGGCGTCGTTGCAAGACGCGAGCTCGACGTCGGTCAGCTGGCTGCCGTCGACATCGATCTTCGGGCAGCGCGCGAGGTCGTCGTCCAGGTTGGCGAGGAAGAAGGCGCCGCGTGTCTTGGTCCACACGCCGCGGCCGTCGGCGTCCGCGGCGGTGACGACTCCGTCGCGGTTGGTGTCGGCGAGGATGAGCGCGGCCGGGGCAGCGGTCGCGGTCTGGGTGGACAGGATGCCGCTGCCGAGGAGGAGGGCCGAGGCGGCGAGCCCGACGCCGAGACGTCCACGCCTACGACTGGGGGAGGGTGATGCTGATTTGTTCACGAGTGCTCCCTCTTGACTGGATTCGCCCGATTGGGCGTGATCCGCATCGAACGGGGAGCGCATTGCCGGCAGGTGCCCCGCCGGTTTCGGCGGGGTTTCGCGGCGGCCCGGTGGTGTTACAACTCGCGACTCGGTGCCTTCTGCACGAAGAACAGATACATCGGCTGCAGCCGCATCGGCAGCACGCGCAGCACCCCGAACAGCACGTAGGTCAGCGCACGGGAGCTGCCGACGTACGCCGGCTCGCCCACGGCGTACCCGTGCACCTCCCACCGCGGCGCCGGAAACGCGCTGCGCAGCTGGCGCAGGCTGTTGAGCCGGTAGCGGGTGGGGAAGACGTCGCGGGTCTTGCGCTGCGGCTGCAGCGTGCGCAGCAGCCGACTGTGCAGCGCGTTGGGCACCATCCGCGCGCCGATCGCGATGAAGCCCCAGCGGTTCGGAGTCCGCGCACATACCCAGCCACCGGGCTTGAGGATGCGGTCGAGCTCGCCCACCACGGCCGCGGGGTCGTCGATGTGCTCGAAGGCGTAGTCGGAGACGACGAGGTCGACCGAGGCGTCGGGCAGGTCGATGGGGGTGCCGGGGCGCCACACGATCGCCCGGTCGAGCGCCTCGTTGTCGACGACCACCGGGTCGACGTCGACGCCGATCACGGCCGCGACCTTGCCGCGCAGCAGCTGCAGCCGGCGCGGGTAGGAGTCGGGCCGGTCGAGGAACTCCCCCCGGCCGGCGCCGAAATCGACGACGACCGAGTCCGGTCGCAGCAGGGCGTTGACGCGGCCGTAGAACTGCACGGTCGACTCCCAGCGCCCGAACCCTCCCGCCGCCATCTCGGGGAAGATCCGTCGCCAGGTGCGCTCGATGGGCGCGAGCTCAGTGGTGGTCATGCCCCTCCAGTGCGCGCACGCGGGGTCCGTGATCCATGGGGCGGGCAGGTTTTTCCGGCGTCCTCAGCCGGCGTAGGCCTCCACCGACGCCAGCAGGTCGTCGAGACCCGCCGGGCGGGAGGCGACCGGCAGCCCGCGCAGGATCCCGACGAAGGCCGACAGCGCCAGGTCGCGCAGCTCGTCGCGGGGGACGTCGGGCTCGTCGAGCCAGTCGTGGGCGGCGTTGCGGATGAACACCACCCAGTTGCGTACGGCGATGCGGAGCAGCGCCGGGGGTTCGCCGTCGTCCGGCGTCAGGGCGGCCAGGATGCGGGTCGCCTGCAGGTGCTCGGTGGAGGCGGTGAGCCGTGTCATCTCCGCGTCGGCGCTGGCCAGCGCGCGCATCATCGCCCGGGTGCCGAGCGGGTTGCGCGCGACGTGGTCGAGGTAGACCTCGACGCCGCGGGCGAGCTGCTCGTAGGGCGGCAGCGACGGGTCGGGCGCGGTCTCGGCGACGAGCTTCTCGCTGTGGCGGCGCACGAGTGCGGCGAAGAACGCCCGCTTGCCGGGGAAGTAGTGGTAGAGCAGCCCGCGCGAGACGCCGGCGAGCTCGGCGACCTTCTCGATGTGGACCTCGTCGTACGGGATGGTCGCGAAGAGCCGCTCGCCGAGGTCGAGCAGCTGCGCGGAGCGCTGCTCGGGGGAGAGGCGGAGGCGGGCCATGATCACACCCTAGACCTACTTGACACTGATTCAATAGGGCCGTCTACTGGTCCTCATGCGCAACGACTGGAGCGGCCAGCGTCTGCCGCACCCTCCCGGCCGGCTGCCGATCGTCGGCGACGTACGCGGGCTCGACCCGCGACGCGCCTTCCAGACCTTCGTGGAGGACGCGGCGCAGCTCGGCCCGCTCTCGGCATGCAAGATCTTCGGCCAGCAGTTCGTCTTCGCCACCACGGCCGAGCTGTGTGCGGAGCTCTGCGACGAGCGGCGCTTCGAGAAGGGGTTCACCCCCGCGGTGATCGCCCTGCGCGACTACGGCGGCGACGGATTGTTCACCGCCTACCGCCACGAGCCCAACTGGCCGCTCGCCCACGACCTGCTCGTCCCGGCATTCGCCAAGACCTCGATGGAGCGCTACCACGAGGTCTTCCTCCAGGTCACCCGTGAGCTGCTCGACTGGTGGGGCGCCACCGAGGGCCCCGTCGTCGTCGGCAAGGGCATGACCAAGCTGACGATGGAGTCGATCACGCGCGCCGCGTTCAGCCGCGACTTCGGCTCCTTCGAGAGCGAGCAGACCCACCCCTTCGTCCACGCGATGGTCGCCGCTCTCCGCGCCGGCCAGCAGCAGGGCACGCTCTCGGCCGCGCCGCTCGGTCGCCTCGCCATCGCCCGGCTCAAGCGGAAGAACGCCCACCACCTCGCCTACAGCGAGCGACTCGTCGACGACGTCGTCAGCACCCGGCGCAAGGAGGGCGGTGACCAGGAGGACCTGCTCGGGATCATGCTCGAGGAACGTCACCCCGAGACCGGCGAAGCGCTGGACGACACCGCGATCCGCAACCAGATCCTCACCTTCCTGGTCGCCGGTCACGAGACCACCTCCGGCGCGCTGTCCTTCACGCTGCACTACCTGCTGCAGCACCGCGAGGTGCTCGCGCGCGCCCAGGCCGAGACCGACGAGATCCTCGGCGCCGACCCGGATGCGGAACCGACCTTCGAGCAGGTGCCGAAGTTCCGCTACCTGCGCCGCTGCCTCGACGAGGCGCTGCGCATGTGGCCCACCGTCCCGGGCTTCGCGCGTACGCCGAAGCAGGAGGTCACGCTCTCCACGGGCCACCGCATGCGGCCCGGCGACTGGGCACTGATCATGCTGCCGCTGGTCCACCGCGACCCGGTCGCATGGGGCGAGGACGCCGACCAGTTCGACCCCGACCGGTTCCTGCCCGAGCGCAGTCGCGGCCGGATGAAGCACTCCTACAAGCCGTTCGGCACCGGCGAGCGCTCCTGCATCGGGCGCCAGTTCGCCCTGCACGAGGCCGTGCTCGTGCTCGCCCGGCTGCTCCACGCCTACGACCTCGAGCCCGACCCGGACTACCAGCTCCGGATCGAGGAGCGCCTCACCCTCCTGCCGGAGGACCTGACCGTGCGGCTGAAGCGCCGCGTGCCCGTCGCCGTACCCGAGAGGACCCCCCGATGACGACCACCGCGACCCCGCCCGGCACCCCGACGACCACCGCGGACCTCGACGTCCTCATCGTCGGCGCCGGCCTGTCCGGCATCGGCGCCGCCTACCGGCTGCAGGAGATGCGGCCCGGCACGACGTACGAGATCCTCGAGGCGCGCCAGGCGATGGGCGGCACGTGGGACCTGTTCCGCTACCCGGGGATCCGCTCGGACTCCGACATGTACACCCTGAGCTATCCCTTCAAGCCCTGGACCAACGAGAAGGCGATCGCCGACGGCGACGACATCCGCGCCTACATCGAGGAGACCGCGCGCGAGAGCGGGATCGCCGAGCAGATCCGCTTCGGCCACAAGGTCGTCTCCGCGTCCTGGTCGTCGGCCGACGCGTGCTGGACGGTCACCAGCGTCGTGACCTCACCGTCGGGCGAGACCGAGGAGGTTGTGCGGACGGCCCGCTTCCTCTACCTGTGCAGCGGCTACTACGACTACGACCGCGGCTACGCGCCCGAGTTCCCCGGTCTCGACGACTTCGGCGGCCAGGTGGTCCACCCGCAGTTCTGGCCCGAGGACCTCGACTACTCCGGCAAGCGGGTCGTCGTCATCGGCAGTGGCGCGACCGCGATCACGCTCATCCCGTCGATGGCCGACGACGCCGCCCACGTGACGATGCTGCAGCGCTCGCCGACCTACATCACCTCGCTGCCGCAGCGCGACCCGCTGGCGGCGCTCACCCGCAAGGTCCTGCCCGCCGGTACGGCGCACCGGGTCACCCGCCTGCGGCACGCGACCCTCGCGCTCGGCTTCTACCAGTTCTGCCGCGCACTGCCGTCTGCCGCGCGCCGCGTGCTTCTCAAGCGGGCGACCGCGACGCTGCCCGCCGGCTTCGACCCCACGCACCTCACGCCCGCCTACAACCCGTGGGACCAGCGGCTGTGCATCGTCCCCAACGGCGACCTGTTCAAGGCGATCCGCCGCGGCCAGGCCTCGATCGTCACCGACCGGATCGCGACGTTCGACGAGACCGGCATCGTCCTGGAGAGCGGCGAGCACCTCGAGGCCGACATCGTGGTGACGGCGACCGGTCTGCAGGTCGTGTCGTTCGGCAAGATCGCGCTCGAGGTCGACGGGCGCAGCGTCGACCCGCACACGCTCTACGCCTACAAGGGGCTGATGTTCTCCGGGCTGCCCAACCTCGCGTGGTGCATCGGCTACACCAACGCCTCCTGGACGCTGCGCGCCGACCTCTCCCACCAGTACGTCGCCCGCTACCTGCGCCACCTCGACGAGCACGGCTACGCCTTCGGGACGCCCGACGAGCGGGGGCCCGAGGGTGAGGGCGCCCCCGTGCTCGACCTGTCGTCGGGCTATGTCCAGCGCGCCGTGCAGCACCTCCCGCAGCAGGGTCGCGTGCGGCCCTGGACGGTGCGACAGAACTGGATGCTCGACGCGGTCGACCACCGCCGTACGGACCTCGACGAGGCGATGGTTTGGGCCCCCCAGCGGGTGGGGAGGACGGCGTAGGGACGTCTCGGGCCCGCGCCGATCGGCGCATCGTCCGGCACGCACCCCCCGAGGTCGAGAAACGCGCCGAGGGTCTTGTGACTGCATCTTGGGAGCACCACAAGCATGAGCATGACGACGACTTCCGCCAGCACCGCTGACCACTCCACCGACGACCGCTCCACCCGCACCCGTGAGCTGTTCGAGGAGCTCGCCGGTGCCCGCGACGAGGTGACGCGCGAGCGCCTGATCGACGAGGTCGTCATGCTCAACATGGGGGTCGCCGACGGCGTCGCCCGCCGCTACCGCAACCGCGGCATCGACCTCGACGACCTGCGCCAGGTCGCCTACGTCGGGCTGATCAAGGCTGCGCGCGGCTTCGACCCGACCTACGGGCGCGACTTCCTCTCCTTCGCCATCCCGACCGTCTCGGGCGAGGTCAAGCGGCACTTCCGCGACCACGGGTGGATGGTCCGGCCCACCCGCCGCATCCAGGAGCTCAGCCCCCGCATCGCGCGGGCCCGCGAGGACCTGCAGCAGCGCTTCGGTCGTCCTGCTCGTCCCACCGAGATCGCTGAGGAGCTCGAGGTCCCCCTCGAGGAGGTGGTCGAGGCGCTCACCGCCGACGGCTGCTTCTCCCCGACGTCGCTGGAGGCCCCGGTGGGCACCAACGGCACCGTGGCCGACCGCCTTGCCGAGGACGACGCCGACATGGAGCTGGCGGAGGCCCGCATCCTGCTCTCGCAGGCCTTCAGTCACCTGTCCGAGCGCGACCGGACCATCATCGACCTGCGGTTCTTCAAGGGCTGGACCCAGGAGCAGGTGGGGGAGGAGATCGGCGTCAGCCAGATGCAGGTCTCACGCCTCCTGCGCCGAATCCTGGGCGACCTGCGCCGGGAGATCGCGGCCTGAGACCACCCCTTCGGCGATCGTGCGGAGCTTCGTGTTGCTGTCTTGTGAGTAGCGGCGCAGCACCGAGAACGCACGGTCGGCGTCGATGTTGAACCGCTCCATGAGGATGCCTTGCGCCTGCCCGATGAGGTGGCGGGCATCGATCGCGCGCCGCAGGTTCTCCTCCTGGCGCGCGGCCGCGAGCGCCACGGAGGCGTGGGTGGCGTAGACGTGCGCGAGCGCGACGTCGTCGTCGCCGAACCGGCGCGGCTGGGCGGAGTAGAGGTTGAGGGCGCCGTGGGTGGTGCCCGAGGTGAACAGCCGCACGGCGAGCACGCTGCGCAGCCCCATCTCCGCAGCGATCGGCCCCCACTGCGGCCACCGCGGGTCCTCGGCCATGTCCTCCACGACGAACGTGTCGTGGCTCCAGATGGCTTGCAGGCACGGTCCCTCGCCGAGGTCGTACTGCAGGACGTCGGCCTTGCGGATCAGCTCGTCGCTCGCCGCCGCCGTCTCGACCTCGCGCCGCCCGTGCAGCAGCGTGATGCTGGCGTAGTCGCACCCGATCGTGCGGGGGGCCAGCGCCACGACCTGGTCGAGCGTGCCCTGGGTGTCCTCCTCGGCTTCGAGCAGACGGGCGATGTCGGCGAAGAGCGACGGGTCGGAGTCCGGCACGGCGCACTCCTCTCGGGCGTCTGGGACAGGGCCCCCATCATCCCACCTGTCGAGGGTTCGGTGGCAGACCGCGTAACCTTCACACCGTGGCTGGCCCCGACTTCGACACCAAGCTCAAGAACCTCCAGGCGACGATGCACACGATCGAGCAGGTTCTCGACCTGGACGCGATGCGCACCGAGATCGCCGACCTCGGCGAGCAGGTGGCAGCCCCCGACCTGTGGGACGACCAGGCCAACGCCCAGCGCGTGACCGGGCGGCTCTCGGCGCTCCAGGGCGAGCTGGACCGGTTCACCGACCTGCACGCGCGGATCGAGGACCTCGGCGTGCTCATGGAGCTCGCCCAGGAGGAGGCCGACGCCGAGACCCTGGCCGACGCCGAGGCCGAGCTCACGCGGGTCAGCAAGGCGGTCGAGATGCTCGAGGTCCGCACCCTGCTGTCGGGGGAGTACGACGCCCGCGAGGCGATCGTCACCATCCGCGCGGGTGCCGGCGGCGTCGACGCCGCCGACTTCGCCGAGATGCTGATGCGGATGTACACCCGCTGGGCGGAGCGCAACAAGTACGGCGTCGAGGTCTTCGACACCTCCTACGCCGAGGAGGCCGGCCTGAAGTCGGCGACCTTCGCCATTCACGCGCCGTACGCCTACGGCACCCTCTCGGTCGAGGCCGGCACCCACCGTCTGGTGCGGATCAGCCCCTTCGACAACCAGGGGCGCCGGCAGACCTCCTTCGCCGCGGTCGAGGTCGTGCCGCTGCTGGAGCAGACCGACGAGATCGACATCGACGAGAACGACATCAAGGTCGACGTCTACCGCTCCTCCGGGCCGGGTGGGCAGTCGGTCAACACCACCGACTCCGCCGTGCGCCTGACCCACCTCCCCACGGGCACGGTCGTCTCGTGTCAGAACGAGAAGTCGCAGCTGCAGAACAAGGCGGCGGCGATGATCGTCCTCAAGGCCAAGCTGCTCGCGCTGAAGAAGGCCGAGGAGAAGGCCCACCTCGACGACCTCAAGGGCGACGTGCAGGCAAGCTGGGGTGACCAGATGCGCAACTACGTGCTGCACCCCTACCAGCTCGTCAAGGACCTGCGCACCGAATACGAGACCGGCAACCCGCAGTCGGTCTTCGACGGCGAGATCGACGCGTTCCTCGAGGCCGGCATCCGCTGGCGACGCGGTGCGGAGAAGGTGGAGGCCTGAGCATGCAGACGATCGGTCTTCTGGGCGGCATGGGCTGGGAGAGCAGCGCCCACTACTACAAGCTGCTCAACCAGGGCGTCGAACAGCGGCTCGGTGGGCTCCACTCCGCGCGCAGCGTCATGGTCTCGGTCGACTTCGCCGAGGTCTCGGCGCTCGAAGCGGAGGAGCGCTGGGACGAGGTCGCCGCGATCCTGGCCGACGCGGCGAAACGGGCCGAGGCGGGCGGGTCCGACTTCCTGGTCCTGTGCACCACCGCCTTCCACCGGGTCGCCGAGCAGGTGGCCGACGCCGTCGACATCGACGTGCTGCACCTCGGTGACGTCCTCGCCGAGCGGATCCGCGAGCGCGGGCTCACCTCCGTCGCGCTCCTCGGGACGGCCTTCACGATGGGCCGCAAGTTCTTCTCCGACCGGCTCGAGGCCAACGGCGTCCAGGTGCTGGTCCCGCCCGCCGAGCAGCACGACACGATCAACCGCATCATCTACGACGAGCTCGTGCACGGCCGGGTCGAGGACGGCTCCCGCAAGCACGTCGTCCAGCAGATCCACGACCTGTGGGACGCCGGCGCGCAGAGCGCGATCCTGGGGTGCGCCGAGCTGGAGCTGCTGGTCCACCAGCACGACGTGGAGGTCCCGCTCTTCGGCAGCACCGAGCTGCACGTGGCCGCCGCGCTCGACCGCGCGCTCGCCTGATCCGCGCCTGATCTGCGCCTGACGCGCCGCCGTACGCCCTTGCCGGGAACGCTCAGGAGCGACACCTACACTCGAACCCCGTGATCCGCTTCGAGAACGTCTCCAAGAGCTATGCCGGCCAGGGCCGGCCGGCCCTCGACTCGGTGACGGTCGAGGTGGAGAAGGGCGAGTTCGTCTTCCTCGTGGGCGCCTCGGGGTCCGGCAAGTCGACCTTCCTGCGCCTCGTGCTCCGCGAGGCGCGGCCCACGACCGGCAAGGTCTACGTCGCCGGCAAGGAGATCAACCGACTGGCCGGCTGGAAGGTCCCCGCCCTGCGCCGCCAGATCGGCACCGTCTTCCAGGACTTCCGGCTGCTGCCCAACAAGACCGTGGCCGAGAACGTCGCGTTCGCGTTGCAGGTGATCGGCAAGTCACGCGCCCACATCAACAAGGTGGTCCCCGACACCCTCGAGCTGGTCGGGCTGGAGGGCAAGGGCAACCGGATGCCCGACGAGCTCTCCGGTGGTGAGCAGCAGCGGGTCGCCGTCGCCCGGGCGTTCGTCAACCGGCCGATGATCCTCATCGCCGACGAGCCCACCGGCAACCTCGACCCCAACACGTCCGTCGGCATCATGAAGCTCCTCGACCGGATCAACCGGACCGGGACCACCGTGGTGATGGCGACCCACGACGCCGGCATCGTCGACCAGATGCGCAAGCGGGTGATCGAGCTCGAGGGCGGCCGCGTCGTCCGAGACCAGTCCCGCGGCGTCTACGGCTACCAGCAGTAAGGCGAAGGAACCTCGTGCAGCTGACGTATGTCTTCTCCGAGCTCCGTACGGGGCTGCGGCGCAACATCTCCATGACGATCGCGGTCGTCATGACGATCTTCGTGTCGCTCACGCTGGTCGGGATGGGCTTGCTCCTCAACGCCCAGGCCGACAAGGCCGAGGAGTACTGGGGCGGCAAGCTCCAGATCACGGTCTTCCTCTGCAACGAGAACTCCCGCGGCGCCAACTGCGCCGACGGCGAGGTCTCCGACAGCCAGAAGGAGCAGATCGAGGGCGTCCTCGACAGCCACCCCGAGGTGTCGTCGTGGTACGCCGAGTCCAAGGCCGAGGCCTATGAGAAGTGGCGCAAGGTCTACCTCTCCGACGACGAGGACCAGCAGGCGATCTACGACTCGATCACGGCGGAGGACATGCCGGAGTCGTACTGGATCCAGCTGCAGGACCCGCAGGAGTACGAAGGCATCCGCTCGGCCGTCGTCGGGCTCCCTGGCGTCGACAACGTGCGCGACCTGCGCGAGGTGCTCGACCCGATCTACGCCGCCATCAACGCGATGAAGTGGGGCGCGATCGCGGTGGCGCTGTTCCTCGTCATCGCCGCGATCGCCCAGGTCGGCAACACGATCCGGCTGGCGGCGTTCGCCCGGCGACGCGAGATCGGGATCATGCGCCTGGTCGGTGCCTCCAGCCTCTACATCCAGCTGCCGTTCCTGCTCGAGGCGCTCTTCGCGGCGGCCGTCGGCGTCGGGCTGGCGTGCCTCACCCTGGCCGGCTTCCAGTGGTTCGTGGTCGAGGAGCGGCTGCGCCCCAACACCCGGATCGTGGAGTGGGTCGACTGGTCCGACGCCGCGCTCGCGATGGGTTCGGTCGGGCTGCTCGGGCTGGCGCTCACCGTGCTGCCCACGCTGGTGCTCACGCGCCGCTACCTCAACGTCTGATCCACGGTCGGGACACGCGGAGCGGCCACAATCCCTCAGCCGGTGCCCCCGGCGGGCTACCGTCAGTCCGTTCGACTTCCCCCGAACGAAGGCTAAGTGGTGGTCAGCGCACTTCCCCGTGCTCACCGTCGCCGCCTGATCGCCGTGATTGCGGCCGTCAGTGTGGCGATCGGTGGCGTCGTCATCCCCCTCGCGGCGGCCGACGACCTCAAGGACAAGCAGAGCCAGCTCCAGCGCGACATCAAGCGCAAGTCCCAGGACGTCCAGCACTCCTCGGCGGCCGCCCGTCGCGCCAGCCGGGCCCTGGCGCGGGCCGAGTCGCGGCTCGAGTCCGCCCAGGACCGGCTCGCGACCAAGCGCGGTGAGCTGACCGCGGCCCAGATCCTCGACGACCGGATGCAGGCCAAGCTCGAGCAGGCGATCGCCGACCTCAAGGCGGCGCGCAAGAAGCTGCGCATCGGCAAGCGCAAGGTCGCCGCGCAGGACGTCCAGCTCAGCCGGTTCGCCACGTCGTCGTACCAGAGCGGGGACCCGGCCCTGATGGGGCTGGCGATGATCCTGCGCTCCGAGGACCCCAACGACCTGTCGACCCAGCTCAATGCGGTCGGCAACCTGATGGACCGTGAGACGACCGCGCTGGAGCGGCTCGAGGCGGTGCGCGACCAGCTCGCCGAGGCCGAGAAGGAGGTCGCGGCGCTCAAGGACGCCGTGGCAGTCCAGCGCCAGCAGGCGGCCGAGAACCTCGAGGTCAAGACCGAGCTCGAGCAGCAGGCGGCAGCAGCCGAGGCGGAGGTCTCCGGCCTCGTGTCCAAGCGTGAGTCGGCCTACACGACCGCCGAGTCGGCCAAGCGCGCCGACCTGCGTCAGCTGCGCCAGATGGAGGCCGACAACCGCCGCATCGAGACGATCCTGCGCAAGCGTGCCGCGGCGGCCAAGGCACGCGCGGAGCGGGAGCGGCGGCGCAAGGCCGCTGCAGCCAAGAAGTCGAGCGGCGGGAGCAGCAGCGGTGGCTCCAGCAGCGGCTCGAGCGGTGGGGGCGGTGGCGGGAGCCAGTCCTCCGGCGGCTTCCTGAGCTCGCCGGTCAACGGCTACGTGACCTCCGGCTTCGGCTACCGCACGCACCCGATCTATGGCTACCGCTCGCTGCACGACGGCGTCGACTTCGGCGCCGGCTGCGGCCAGCCGCTGTATGCCGGCGCGTCGGGCACGGTCGTCTCGCGCTACTTCCAGAGCGCGTGGGGCAACCGGCTCATCATCGACCACGGCTACCAGCGCGGGGTCGGTCTGGCGACGATCTACAACCACGCCATCCGCTACACCGTCGGCGTCGGCCAGCGGGTCCAGCGCGGACAGGTGATCGGGTACGTCGGCACGACCGGCTGGTCGACCGGCTGCCACCTGCACTTCACCGTGATGTCGAACGGTTCGGCCGTGAACCCGATGGGTTGGCTCTAACCGGTTGCCAGTCCTGAGAGACTGAGCCCATGGCCAAGGAGACGGGTCGCAAGCTGATCGCCCAGAACAAGAAGGCGCGGCACGACTACCACATCGACGACACCTTCGAGGCCGGCATGGTGCTCACCGGCACGGAGGTCAAGTCGCTGCGCCAGGGCCGGGCCTCGCTCGTCGACGGCTTCGCCGACGTCGACAACGGGGAGATCTGGCTGCACGGCGTCCACATCCCCGAGTACACCCAGGGCACCTGGACCAACCACACCGCCCGGCGGCGCCGCAAGCTGCTGCTGCACCGCGAGGAGATCGACAAGATCGCCGACCGGGTGCACCAGAAGGGGCTGACCGTCGTCCCGTTGGCGCTGTATTTCAAGGACGGGCGCGCGAAGGTCGAGATCGGCCTGGCGCGCGGCAAGAAGAGCTGGGACAAGCGCCACGCCCTCGCCGAGCGCACCGCCGAGCGGGAGAAGCAGGAGGCGATCGGCCGCCGGCTGAAAGGGATCCCGGATTGAGCGCCGAGCCCTCTTCGTCGGTCGAGTTCTCTTCGTCGGTCGAGCTTGTCGAGACCCACGAGCTGATCGCCCGGCTCGGGGTCCCGGGCCTGTTCGACGTCCACACCCACTTCCTTCCCCCGCGCGTGATGGCGAAGGTCTGGGAGCAGTTCGACTCTGCCGGACCCCTGATCGGGCGGCCCTGGCCGATCGTCTACCGCGGCAGTGACGCTGAGCGTGTGGAGACGCTGCGCGCCCTCGGCGTACGCAAGTTCTCAGCGTTGCCCTATGCCCACCGTCCTGGCATCGCGGAGTTCCTCAACGGCTGGGCGCACGAGTTCGCCGACACCTACCCCGACGCCCTGCGGTGCGCCACGTTCTTCCCCGAGCCGGAGGCCGCGACCTATGTCGCCGAGCGGATCGGGGCCGGCGTCGAGCTGTTCAAGGTCCACGTCCAGGTCGGCAACTTCGACCTGCGCGACCCGTTGCTCGACGCCGTCTGGGCCCAGCTCGCCGAGGCCGGTACGCCGATCGTGGTCCACGCCGGCTCCGGGCCGGTGCCCAACGAGCACACCGGCCCGGGACCGCTACGCGTGGTGCTCGAGCGGCACCCGGGGTTGTGCGTGATCGTCGCCCACCTCGGGGCGCCGGAGTACGCCAGCTTCCTCGACCTGCTCGACGTCGGCGAGCGCGTGCACCTCGACACGACGATGGCGTTCACCGACTTCTTCGAGGAGATGGGCGGCGGCTTCCCGGCTGCGCTGATGCCGCGGCTCGCGGAGGCGGGTGACCGGATCCTGCTGGGGTCGGACTTCCCCAACATCCCCTATCCCTACGAGCACCAGCTCGCCGTGCTGGACCGGCTCGACCTCGGTGACGACTGGCTGCGCAAGGTGGTGTGGGACAACGCCGTGGAGCTGTTCGGCGCGCCGGTCACACCAGGTCGCGACCCTCGCGGCGAGCAGTCCTCCACTCGGTGATGAACCCCCGGCCGATGACGAACAGGACGACCGCCACGATCGCCGGCCACATGAGGACATAGAAGGTGAGTGCTGTGGTGCTCATGCTTTCCTCCCGCTGGTCGGGGTGTCGCGGACTGTTTCGGTGAGGGACTCGGTCTCGACGTCGAAGTCGCCGACCGTGCGGTTGATCTCGGCGAAGTCGAAGTCCTGCGAGGAGCGCGCCGACATCGCCCAGCACACGATCGTGCTCACGGCGTACGCGACGAGCGAGCCACTCAGCGTCGCGTAGTCGTGCAGGGCGCCGAGGGCGAACGGTGCCGCCGCGACGATCGCGATGGCGCCCACGACAAGTGCAGGGCGGAGCCCGACGAAGCCGAAGGTCATGAGACCGAGCACGATGCCGACGCCCAGGATGGCCAGCACGTCGACGGCGAGGCCGATCACCATGAAGTCCGGCAGCAGGTCGAAGCGCACCGGCAGGAAGCAGGCGAGCGCAGCGAGCACCGAGGTGGTGAATGCCCGGTTGGTGACCTTGTTCCAGTAGAAGCTGGCGATGACCGGGAAGACCAGCGCGCCCCAGAGTGCACCGACGAACACCAGCAGGTCGAGGATGTTGAGCCGCAGGCCGGCGAAGAGCACGGCGAGCGCGGTCGCGGCGACCATCGTGAGTCGGCCGATGAGCAACATGCGCCGTGGGTCGGCCTTGTCCTTGCCGCCGGCGACACCCTGGCCGTAGACGTCGGCCATGACGATCGACGACATCGCGGCGAGATCGGAGTCGGCGGTCGAGGAGAGTGCGCCGATGATCATGGCGAAGAACACCGCGAGCAGCACTGCGGGCAGGTACTCCGCTGCCATCTGCGGAATGATGTTGTTGACGTCGCCCTCGGCCGGATCCATGTCGAGGTAGAGGGCGAGCACGCCGAGCATGCCGACGCCGATCACCATCGAGCCGTACCCGATGGTGGCGGTGATGAAGGTGGGCTTGATGAGGTCCTCGCGCACCGCGAAGAGCCGCTGGGCGATGGTCTGGTTGCCGATCGCGTAGGCCAGGACCGCGGCGATGTAGGGCGCGCCCTGGTTCATGAAGGCGTCGCTGGAGAAGAAGCTGCCCTGCTGGGCGGTGAGGTTGGCCGCGCCGGCCTCGAAGGCCGCGGGGAAGCCGGCGGCGAAGAAGATGAACGGCACCAGGATCGCGACGGCACCCAGCATCGCGACGACCTGGACGAAGTCGGTGAGGACGGAGGCGCGGAAGCCCGACCAGACGGTGTAGGCGAGGACGCCGACGGCGACCATGAGGACGCCCTGGGTGAAGTTGAACGGCGACAACAACGAGATGAGTACGCCGCCGGCGATGAAGTTCGACATGAGGCTGATCAGGCTGCCGACGACGTTGGAGCCGGCGAGCAGCAGCTGGCTGGAGCGACCGTGACGGGCGTACATCACCTCGGCGAGCGTGTGCGCCCGTGGGGCGACGGCGCGGATCCGGCGGCCGAAGGGGTAGATGAACAGGATCATCAGCGCACCCCACAGCCCATAGTGGATGGGGCCGGAGATGCCGTAGGTGTAGCCCGAGGTCGCGGAGGCGTACATCGAGGACGCCCAGATCCAGGTCGCGGTCATGCTGGCCGCTGCGATACCGAAGCCGACGTTGTTGCCGGCGGTCATGTAGTCGTCGGCGTTCTCCTTCTTCTTCCGGATCGCGCCGGAGATGACGAGCGTGCCGCCGTAGAACAAGGCGATCAGTGCCAAGACCGCCGGGATGCTGAACTGAGCTGACTCGAGCCCGTTCACAGCCCACCTCCTGAGGGACATAGAGACATGTCGTCGCTCGTGTCACGAGCGCGCGCCAGCTCGCTCCCGGGGTCGGGAGAGCTCTCTCGAAGGGGGTTCACGCCGGCCCGCTCGGCTGCAGCGTCAGCGCGCGGAGCGGCCAGGACGAGTGCGTCCGCCGGCACCGTTGCCACGCGGACACGAACCCCAGGCACGTCGCGGTCGGGGTCGACCACGAACCGCCAGCACCGTAGCAAGCGGTTGCGGCGCGGGGACCTCGGGTCCCAGCGATCCATGAGAACAGGCTCATGAACGACTCACCGGCACCTCACGTGGGCACCGCACAGTAGGGGTCACACGGACAGCCCGGGCAGCGACCCGGACGCAACGCAGAACCGCGACACACTTCGACACACAGGGAGCCGAGAACCATGAGGAACCTCCGCAAGACCACTGCCGCGATCGCCACCGCCGCCCTCGTCGCGACGCCGCTGACGCTGCTCACCGCGACGCCGGCGAGTGCCGCCGACCGCGAGTTCCGCTACGCGGGCGCCGACGTGGAGTTCGACGTCGAGAAGGACGACGGCCGCTTCGAGATCGACGTCGACGTCGACGACGCGAAGCCGGGCAGCCGCTGGCGGGTGGTGCTGCTCCACGACGGCAAGCGGTTCCACAACCGCGTGCACCGTGCGGACAGCGACGGCGAGTTCGACATCGACCGCAAGCGGTCCAACACCAAGGGCAAGGACCGCTTCGTACTGAAGATCAAGCGCGTCGGCGGCCCCAAGGCCGCGAAGCGGGTCATCGTCCGTCGATGACCAGCTCGGCGCGCAGCGCCCGATGATCGCTGCGCCCGACCTCGCGTGCGACCCCGGCCCGGACGGACAGCCCGTCCGGGCGGGTGTCATCCGCGTCGAGGAGGACGTGGTCGAGCTGCAGCGCCGGTCGGGGCGCGGGGAACGTCGCTGCCCGCACGGCTGACTGCCAGCCGGTGACCCGGTTCACCACGGGGGCGGGCAGGTTGAGGTCGCCGAGCAGGACCAGCGGCCGGGGGAGGTCCTCGGCCCATGCGACCAGCCCGCGCAGCTGCGCCAGTGCGCGGGTCGGCACGAAGGACAGATGCGTGGTCACGGCGGTGGCCGGGCCTCGCGGCGTACGCACGACGCCCGCGAGCGCGACGCGCTGCTCGTCCGGCACCGGGACCGTGAGCCGCGCCGGTGCCATCCGCAGCTCACGCCAGTCCTCGACCGGATGCCGGCTGAGCAGCGCGATGCCGTAGCCGGGCTCGTGCGGCGTCGTGCCGTCGGCCGGGCGCATCGTCGTACGGCGTCCGGGGGTGCCGTGGACCGTTGGGGCGAACCTCGCGTCCCACGCGGGGCCGTCACCGCGGACCGCCTCGGCGATCGCGGCGGTCTGGTCGACCCGACCGCTGCGCTCGAGCAAGTGGTCGACCTCCTGCAGCGCGAGCAGGTCGACGTCGAGGTCCGCTGCGTCGGCCAGCCAGTGCTCGAGCGCCGGGCGGAACGTGCGCCGGTCGCGTCCGGACGCGATGTTGGCCGTCGCCACGCGCCAGCCGAGGACCTCGCTCACGCCGCCGAGCGTAGGCGGAGCGGAATAACCGGTAGGTGAGGTCGGTTGGGGTGGGTACAGTGGCACCAGCACAACTCAAGAGGGGCTGATCGGTTTCGACTGGGGACGTACTTCCCAGGGGAAGCGGGTCGAGGAGCCAGCGTTATCTCGTTAACGATCGCTGGAAACCAATAACTGCCGATTCCAAGCGCAGTGACTTCGCTCTCGCCGCCTGAGCGGTGATCGAAGGGTCGGTCCGGGGGAGCCTCCGCTCCGGGTACCGGCCTCATTAAGGAGGCTTGCTGACTAACGCCCGCCGGGGGTGTTAGTCGGGACTTCAGCCCGGCTGAGTCTGTCGGCGACGTGTCAGTGCGAGCGCCGGGACTGAGAAGACGACACCACTGACTGCACCCGGAGAAGCCCTGGCTAGGCGCCACAGGACCGGGGTTCGATTCCCCGCAGCTCCACCACAGCCAGCACCCCCCTTGCAACGAAGGGCCCTGATCACCAGTCCGGTGGTCAGGGCCCTTCGTCGTTATCGCCGACTATGCCGCGTCCGCGGTGCGTTCGAGGTAATCGGTGACCTCCTGGTCGTACAGGAGGAGTGACTCGATGCCCTCGCCATCACGCCTGACTCGTGCCACTTGATCGTGGATCGGCCGATTGGTCGGTGTCTTCGCAGGTGAGCGCGTTGTGGCGGCACTGATTGACACACCCCGGGGGTCGATAGGGTCCGCTGGTGGTGTTCGTGCGGAAGGCTCCGGGCCGGTCGGGCAGCACGAAGGTCCAGCTCGCTGAGCGCCGCGGCGGGCGCGACGTGGTGGTCGAGCATGTGGGCACCGCACGCACCGAGGCTGAGCTGGCGGTGCTGATGTCCCAGGCACGGCGACGGCTGCACGAGGGTCAGGAGGCTCTCGACCTCGACGGCCTCGGGCTTGAGGATGAGGGCGTGCCACAGCGGCCTGGCCTGATCACCAGCAAGCGCTCCGCGCTGCTGTGGCAGGTCCTCACCGAGGCGTATGCCCTGCTGGGGTTCGACTCCATCGCTGACGAGGCCTTCGCTCAGCTCGTGCTGGCGCGAATCATCGAGCCGACCTCGAAGGCCGACTCGGTGCGGGTGCTGAAGGAGGTCGGCGTGCCCTCAGCCTCGCTGCGCACGATGTTCCGGGCGCTGCAACGATCCCAAGAGCGCGACTACAGAGGTCAGATCGCCACTGCCTGCTTCACCCACGCCCGCAGCAGCGGGGACGTCAGCCTGGTGCTCTACGACGTCACCACCCTCTACTTCGAGGCAGAGAGCGAAGACGAGCTCCGCAAGGTCGGCTACTCCAAGGAGCGCCGCGTCGACCCCCAGATCGTGGTCGGTCTGCTGGTGGACCGGCGCGGGTTCCCCCTCGAGATCGGCTGCTTCGAGGGCAACAAGGCCGAGACACTCACGATCATCCCGATCGTGAAGCAGTTCGCGCAGCGCCACGGCATCGCGGACATGGTCGTGGTCGCCGACGCCGGGATGCTGTCCTCATCCAACCTGCGTGACCTCGACGAGGCCGGGCTCCGGTTCATCGTCGGCTCCCGGGTGACCAAGGCACCCAAGGACCTGGAGTCCCACTTCCGCTGGCACGGCACCGCGTTCACCGACGGGCAGGTCATCGACACCATCACCCCACGCGACCAGCGCGGCACCGCGGTGAAGACCAGCGATCCGAAGCGCCGAGCCGAGCCGGTCTGGGATCCGGCCGTGCACACGAAGTCGTGGCGCGCAGTGTGGGCCTACTCGGCCAAGCGCGCCGCCCGGGACGGCAAGACGCTCACCTTGCAGGAGAACAAGGCCCGTGCCGTCGTGGCCGGGGAGAAGACCGCCCGGACCCCGCGGTTCGTCAAGACCCGCAACGGCGCCAACGAGGTTGACGAGTCCTCACTGGCCAGAGCGCGTGAGCTGGTCGGGTTGAAGGGCTACGTCACCAACATCGAAGCCGGTCTGATGCCAGCGGGCGAGGTCATCGCGAGCTACCACGACCTGTGGCACGTCGAGCAGTCCTTCAGGATGTCGAAGACCGACCTGGCTGCGCGGCCGATGTTCCACCACACCCGCGACGCGATCGAGGCGCACCTCACCATCGTCTTCGCAGCCCTCGCGATCGCCCGCCACCTGCAGAACACCACCGGGCTGAGCATCAAGAAGATCGTCCAGACTCTGCGCCCGATCCAGCAGATCAGCGTGCAGATCGCTGGCCACGAACACATCGCCATCGATCCGATCACGCCCGTTGCCGAGGCCATCCTCGACGCAGTCGGGACCAACGCTCAGTGACACACCCCGGTGGCACGAGTCAGGTCACGGGGTGGTTCAAGAGTGGGTGCTGCGGCGTGTCGCCGGTCTCGCGGTGGTACTTGTCCAGGATGCGGATGTTGTAGCAGGCGGCGCCCGCGAAGGCGAGGGTGACGAGAGGTAGCCCGACCACTTGCATGAACCCGCGGCGGACGTCCTCGGTGCCGGGGTTCTTGAGGTTGCCGAAGACGGCTTCGACTGCGGAGCGCAGCGCGTAAGTGCCTTTTCGCCGCCGAGATCCTGCTCATCCGCAACTAATTGGACATCATCCGACGTTGCGCACGAGTCACCGCCCACGGCACTGCCGGCGGGCAACTGCCCATGGCCGAGGAGCTTCTTGAGATCCCGACGCCGCCGAGGAAGCCATCGCCACCCGCATCCCAGACGGAAAGCGCTACTCGATGCGCTCGCCGGCTGGGAAGCGTGCCTGCTGCACTTCGAGCCCGACATCGACCCGCGTCATTGCATCACCTGCAACCGCGCGGCGGAGGTCCCCGAAGACCTCCCAGCCGAGTACGCCTGGGGACTGCGCGTGATCAACAACGCCGCCTGATCCACCACGAGGGGCCGGAGAGCGCATCTGCTCTCCAGCCCCTTCGGCGATCAAGAAGCTGCTGAATGCCCTCCCGTGCAGCGACTGCGCCGATCAGCAGAGCACCGACAGTCGGTACTGCTGGCCGGGACGAGACCGCAAGGACCGGCCCGAATCGGCGCGAGGGTTCGGCTGAGAGTTCTGCCGCGGTGAGTCAAGATGAGACAAGACGGTCCTGGACTCCTCCGCCTGGCTCCCCGGAGCCGCGGACTCCAGGGCCCGACCCCGACGCCCGTCGTAAGGACCATCTTGAGCGCCCTCGGAAGTTTCATCTGGTCGATCGCCGACCAGCTGCGCGGCCCATACCGCCCCAACCAATACGGCACGGTGATCTTGCCGTTCACCATCCTGCGCAGACTCGACTGCATCCTCGAGCCCGACCGCGACACGGTGAGGAAGCTGGCAGCGGAGCACGAGAACCCCAACCGGCTCAAGGTCGAGGTCACCAAGGCCACCGGGCGGCCGTTCTACAACACCTCGAACTATTCCTTCGCTAACCTCCTGGCCGACGCCGACGGGCTCGCGGACAACCTCACCGACTACGTCGACCGGTTCTCCCCGGACGTGGACGTGTTCGAGTACTTCGACTTCAAGAAGGAGATCCTCGCGCTCGAGAAAGCCAGCCTCCTCCGCGAGATCGTCAAGTCCTTCGGCGCCGTCGACCTCCACCCCGACAAGGTGTCGAACTCCGACATGGGCGACGCCTTCGAGTACATCATCCGCAAGTTCAACGAAGCCGCGAACGAGACCTCCGGCGACCACTACACGCCCCGCGACGCCATCAAACTGCTGGTCGACCTCCTCTTCGCCGAGAAGGACGCCGACCTCACCGAGGCCGGCATCGTCCGCACCCTCTACGACCCCACCGCCGGCACCGGCGGCATGCTCTCCCTGGCCGAAGAACACCTGCTCGCCCAGAACCCCGACGCCCGGCTCACCCTGTACGGCCAGGAGTACAACCCCCAGTCCTACGCGATCTGCAAGTCCGATCTGCTCGCCAAGGGCCACGACGCGACCAACATCGCGTTCGGCAACACCCTCACCGACGACGCCTTCAAGGGACGCCGGTTCGACTTCTGCATGTCGAACCCGCCCTACGGCGTGGACTGGAAGCAGTACGCCAAGGCCATCACCAAGGAGCGCGAGGAAGCCGGCCCCTACGGCCGCTTCGCCCCCGGCCTCCCGGCCACCTCCGACGGCCAGATGCTCTTTTTGCTTCACCTGACCCACAAGATGCGCGCCCCCGAGGACGGCGGCGGCCGGGTCGGCATCGTCATGAACGGCTCGCCGCTGTTTAACGGCGGCGCCGGGTCCGGGCCCTCCAACATCCGCCAATGGCTGCTAGAGAACGACCTCGTCGAAGCGATCGTGGCGCTGCCGACCAACATGTTCTTCAACACCGGCATCGCCACCTACATCTGGATCCTTGACAACAGCAAGCACCCCGACCGCAAGGGCAAGGTGCAACTCATCGACGGCACCTCGTTCTGGACCAAGATGCGCAAGAACCTTGGCTCCAAGGGCCGCGAGATCAGCGACACCGACCGCGCCGAGGTGCTCCGGCTGTACACCGACTTCACCGACGCTGACCCCGACTACTCCAAGGTCCTGTCCAACGACGACTTCGGCTACTGGACCATCACCGTCGAACGCCCCCTCCTCGACGAAGCAGGCAACCCGGTCGTCGACCGCAAGGGCAAGCCCAAGCCCGACACCAAGAAGCGCGACACCGAGAATGTCCCGTTCACCTACGGCGGCTCCACCGCTGGCGCCGCAGGTAAGACCGAGGTCATCCAGACCTACTTCGACACCGAGGTCAAACCCCACGTCCCCGACGCCTGGATCGACTGGACCAAAACCAAGACCGGCTACGAGATCCCCTTCACCCGCCACTTCTACAAGTACGTTCCACCCCGCCCCCTCGCCGAGATCGACGCCGACCTCGAGAAGCAGGTCGTCAAGATTCTCGACTTACTCCGGGAGGTGGAGGGGTGACGGCGTCGCCGCGAGTGCGCCTCAAGTACACGTGCGAGGGAGGCGGCGCTTATGGACTGAACATCCCGGCGTCGGCGTACGTGGACAAGGGCGTCCGGCTCCTGCGCACCAGCGACTTGGCCGGCGGCAAACTCGCGGCTGAAGATGGCGCGATCTTTGTGCCGGAGGACGCTGTCGAGCCTGACCACCTCCTACGGCCGAACGATCTCTTGCTGTCGCGCTCGGGCACAGTCGGACGGGCGTTTCTAGTTCCGGCGGACGCGGCAGGCATGGCCTACGCAGGCTTCCTCGTGAGGTATCGAACTGGACGGAAGGTCGTTCCGCGGTACGCGTACTACTGCACGCAATCGGCAGAGTTCCAGTTTTCCGTTCAAGCGGAAGCGATCACCAGCACCATTCAGAACTTCAACGCGGAGCGCTACAACAACCTGACCATCCCACTGCCGTCTCTGGACGAGCAGCAGGCGGTCGCCGACTACCTCGACCGCGAGACCGTCCGCATCGACACCCTCATCGAGGAACAACAGCGCCTCATCGAGTTGCTTGGCGAGCGTCGGAGCGGCCTTATCGAGCACGCACTTGTTAAGGGACTAGACCCGCAGGCAAGCACGGTACCGACGCCGGTGCCGTGGCTTGCGGGCGCAGAGGTCCCCGCCCACTGGCAGGTCACTCGTATTAGGTACGTCATCGCCGAGATGCGAGCTGGTGTGAGCATCACTGCGGAACAGATCGAACCGGAAGGGCCCTACAGGGTCTTCGGCGGCAACGGGGTTCGGGGATACACCGACTCGTGTACCCACAGCGGGACGTTCGTGCTGGTCGGCCGGCAGGGGGCGCTATGCGGCAACGTGCACCTCGTCGAGGGCGAATTCTGGGCGTCTGAACATGCCATCGTCGCTACGCCAGTCGCTGGTGTCGATCCGGTCTGGCTCACGCACATGTTGCGCTTGATGGACTTAGGGCAGTACTCGATGACTGCCGCGCAGCCAGGCATCGGAGTAGGTCAGATCTTGCCGCTCGCGCTACCGCTGCCTCGGCTACACGAGCAGCGGGCAATCGGCAGACATGTTGACGAACAGACCGCGAAGATCGACGAACTCATCGCAGAGACGGAACGATTCATCGAGCTCTCTCGCGAGCGACGGTCGGCGCTCATCACCGCCGCAGTGACCGGTCAGATCGACGTCCGAGACGAGGTAGCTTGAGATGACCGACCTCAGCAGACTGCAGGTGGTCCCGGTGCGGGACGTGTGGAAACACGAGGCCTACGACTTCACCCAGTGGATGTTGCAGAACGCCGACGTCCTCGCTGACGTGGTGGGCATGGAGCTCGAGCTCACCGCGGCTGAACATCCGGTCGGTGGTTTCTCGCTCGACCTCATCGGTCGGGAGGTCGGTACCGGCAATGTCGTGATCGTGGAGAATCAGCTCGGGCCGACCGACCATGGGCACCTGGGTCAGATCATGACCTACGCCGGGGGCACCGACCCGCAGACGATCGTGTGGTGCGCGCCGTCGTTCCGAGACGAGCACCGAGCGGCGTTGGACTGGTTGAACGAGCGCACGGATGAGAACACCCGCTTCTTCGGCGTCGAGATAGCAGCCGTGCAGATCGACGACAGTCGACCGGCCCCGTTGTTCCGTCTGGTGGCGCAACCCAACGAGTGGACGAAGCAGGTCCATGCCGAGACCTCTGCGACACCGTCGACGGAGCGCGAGCTCATCTATCTGGAGTTCTGGACCGAGCTGTTGCGTCGGATCCGCGACCGGCACCCCGACTGGACCCGTTCGGTCAAGGGCGCGAAGGGCAGCTGGATCACGATGCCGTTCGGATCCTCGATCGCGTGGTACTCGCTGGTCTTCACCCGGAACGGGCCGCGGGTCGAGCTCTACTTCGGTTCTTCTGATGCGGAGGAGAACCGCCTCGGCTTCGAGCGGATCGCGGCCTGCCGCGACCAGATCGACACCGACTTCGGCGCCCCGGTCTCCTACGACCCGCTGCCGACGAAGAAGGCCTGTCGTATCCATGTGGACCGCGCTGAGGGCGGCGACGTCATGGACCTGGACACCCACGAGGAGCTGATGGACTGGTTCATTTCCACGATGGAGCGTTTCCGCGCGGCGACGCAACGTGCGCGGGTCGCGAGCGAGTCGGTGATCTCGTGATGGCCGGCCATCACGAGGTCGCCTTCGAGGCCGAGATCTGTGAGCACCTCCAAGCCCACGGCTGGCTGTACTCGGTGGACGACGCCGGCTACGACCGGGAGCGGGCTCTGTTCCCGGAGGATCTGTTCGCCTGGCTGGGGGAGACACAGCAGGCGGCATACGAGAAGGCCCTGAAGGCGGCCGGGTCACAGGCGAAGTTCCTCGACGTGCTGACCACGGCGCTGGACAAGCCGCTCGAGCACGGCGGCGGCACGCTGAACATCCTGCGCAACGGGGTGCAGTACATCGGCGGCGGCCGGTTGAAGTTGGCCCAGTTCCGCCCCGAGACCACGCTGAACGCGACGACCAACGCGCACTACGCGGCGATGCGGGTGCGAGTGATGCGGCAGGTGCACTTCTCCACCGCCGACCAGCGCAGCATCGACCTGGTGTTCTTCGTCAACGGACTCCCGGTGGCCACCGTCGAGCTGAAGACCGACTTCACCCAGTCGCTGGACGAGGCGATCCAGCAGTACCGCAGACACCGCAATCCCATGACGAACGGGCGACCCGAGCCGCTGCTGTCGTTCGGGCACCGGGCATTGGTGCACTTCGCGGTCTCTAACGACTTGGCTGCGATGACCACCAAGTTGGAGGGGGAGAAGACCCACTTCCTGCCGTTCAACACCGGCTACGACGCCGGGGCGGGCAACCCGCCCGGCGCGGCCGGGCGCTCGGCGACGGCGTACCTGTGGGAACGGGTGTGGGAGAAGGACGCCTGGCTCACCATCATCGGCCGGCTGATGCTGGTGGAGACCAAGGAGGAGTGGGACGTCGCCACCGGCACCTCGGTACGGCGCACCACCATGTTGTTCCCTCGCTTCCACCAGTGGGAAGCGGTCACCAACATCGTGGCCGCGGTCACCGAGGAAGGCGTCGGGCAGCGGTATCTAATCGAGCATTCGGCTGGGTCAGGGAAGACCAACACGATCGCGTGGACTGCGCACCGGTTGGCGCGGCTGCATGTGGACAACGAGAAAGTCTTCGACTCGATCATCGTGGTCGTCGACCGCACGGTGCTCGATGGGCAGCTGCAGGATGCGGTCCGGCAGCTCGACGGCAACAAGATCGTCGCCACCATCAGCCCCGAGGACGTCCGCAAGGCAGGCGCGAAGTCGAAGTCGAGCCTGCTGGCGACCGCGCTGAGGAACGGCGAGCTAATCATCGCGGTGACGGTGCAGACCTTCCCCCACGCGCTGGAAGAGATCCAGTCCGACGCAGGACTGAGGGGCAAGAAGTTCGCTGTCATCGCCGACGAGGCCCACTCCTCCCAGTCCGGGCAGATCTCCTCCAAACTCAAGCAGGTTCTGACGGCCGAAGAGATCACGGAGATCGAGGACGGCGGCGAGGTCGACGTCGAGTCGATCCTGGCCTCGGAGATGACCGAGCGGGCGGAGTCGCCCAACATTTCCTATCTCGCCTTCACTGCCACGCCGAAGAACAAGACGCTGGAGCTGTTCGGCCGCAAGGGTCCAGACGGCAAGCCGCGCGAGTTCCACCTGTACTCGATGAAGCAGGCGATCGAGGAGGGCTACATCCTCGACGTCCTCAAGGGATACCAGTCCTACGAGACCGCCTTGAAGATCGCTGGCAACGCTAAGTCGGGGGAGGAGGTGGAGGAGGGCGCGGCCCGCAAGGGCCTGATGCGGTGGGTGCGGCTACACCCGACCAACATCAGCCAGAAGGTGCAGATCATCGTCGAGCACTTCCACGCGAACGTCGCCCATCTGCTCGAGGGCAAGGCCAAGGCGATGGTGGTGACCGACTCCCGCAAGGCCGCGGTGAAGTACAAGAAGGCTATCGACGCCTACATCGCCAAGCGGGCCGCCGAGGACGCCTCGTACAACTACCGGACCCTGGTGGCGTTCTCCGGGGCGGTGCGGATGGACGAGGACGAGGTCTGGGGCGAGGACTGGGGGCCGGCGCCGGACAAGGACGACGAGTTCACCGAGGCCAACATGAACCCCGGCGCCGGCGCTGATCTCGCGGCGGCGTTCAAGGGCGAGACCTACAAGGTCATGCTGGTCGCCAACAAGTTCCAGACCGGCTTTGACCAGCCGCTCCTGTCAGCGATGTACGTCGACAAGAAGCTCTCCGGGGTGACCGCGGTGCAGACCCTGTCGCGGCTCAACCGCACCCACCGCACCGCGTCGGGGGAGCAGAAGCGCAAGACGTTCGTCATCGACTTCGTCAACAAGCCCGAGGACATCAAGGCCGCGTTTGAGCCGTACTTTAAGAACGCCACCCTGGAGACCGAGACCGATCCCTACGTCGTGGTGCACCTGGCGACCAAGCTCGCCCAGGCCGGCATCTACACCGAGGACGACGTCCGCAAGGTCGCCGAACTGTGGGTCACCCGCAAGGGCAACAACGCACTCTCCGCCGCGATCAGTCCGGCACAGCACGACTTCGCGCGCCGCTACGCCCGAGCGCTCGAGGCGGACGACAAGGTCACCCTGAACACCCTCGATCTGTTCCGCAAGGACGTTGGCACCTACGTGCGGCTCTACGACTTCATGAGCCAGATCGTCGACTACGGCGACCCCTACCTGGAGATGCTGTCCATCTACCTACGCCTGCTGGAGCGGGTCATCTCCGAATCCACCGTGTTCGCCGAGGTCGACCTCACCGACGTCGTCCTGGTCGGCGTCAAGCACACCAGGAGTGCCGATGTCGACATCTCCCTGACTGGCGACGGGCAGCTCAAGGGCATCAGCGCCGCCGGGACCGGTGCGAAGAAGGAACCCAAGTACGTCGCCCTGCAGGTCGTCATCGACAAGATGAACGACCTGTTCGGAGCCGACTCGTTCGCCGAGTCCCAGATCCGCGAGTTCGTCAACGGGCTCGTCCAGCGGTTGCTGGCCTACCCGGACCTGGTCAAGCAGACCCAAGTGAACTCCAAGAAGCAGTTCCTGGAGTCCCAGGACTTCCAAGCTGCCGTCACCGAAGCCGTCATCGACAACCAAGGCGCCCACAACGCCATGGCCGACTACTTCTTCAGCGACGGCCCCGGAGTCCACGGTGTCATTTATGCGCTGGCGGACGCGTTCTACGAGGCCGCGATCGACGAGCCTGCCACCTCGTGACGCGTCGACCATTACGGTCCTGTCCATGAGGGTGACGGCGAGGAAGCTGCACGGTAAGGCGCTATCGTCCATGCGAACGGCGATGACCGCGTTCAACAGCCCACACGACGACGGCCGGGCGACTGTCGTGCTCCTTCACCTTCAGCATTCCTTCGAGATGCTCCTCAAGGCAGCCCTGTACCAACGCGGAGCCAAGGTCTTCGACAAGAAGACCGGCCGCAGCATCAGCTTTGACGCGGCGATCAACCAAGCTCGTCAACTCGCTGGCCTGAAGGTGACGGAGGACGAAGCAGGCACCCTGCGCGCGGTCGATGCCCTGCGGGACGACGAGCAGCACTGGTTCAACGACGTCTCGGAAGGCTTGCTCTATCTCCACGCTCGCGCCGCCGTGACACTCTTCGATGAACTCCTCTATCGCGCGTTCAAGCAGCGGTTGGCCGACCACCTGCCCAACCGAGTACTTCCAGTCTCGACAGAGGCCCCCCAAGATCTGCTTACTCTCGTGGACAGCGAGTACGCCAACATCGCCGAGCTGCTCAAGCCTGGGCGCCGTGCACGCGGGGAGGCCAGGGCCAAGATCCGCACCCTTCTCGCACTCGAGGCTCACGTAGCCGAGGACACAAAGGTCAGCGATTCAGATGTGGACCGTGTAGAGAACGGCATCAAGGCCGGGAAGTCGCGGCAGCAGGTGTTTCCCAAGCTGACCCCCCTCGCGGCTGACATCAGCGGGGAGGGCCTCACGGTCAAGGTCAAGATCGTCAAGCACGCTGACGCGCTGCCGGTCAGGCTCGTGCGCGAGGGTGAAGACGATGCCGAGATGGATGCCGCGGCAGTTCGCGAAGTGGATCTACAGAAGAAGTACCACTGGCCCGCCCGCGATCTCGCGGAGAAGCTGCGGATCTCCGCCCCAAGGGCGGCGGCGCTCCGCGAGCATCTCGGGATCGACGACGATCCTCAGTGCGTACACGTCTTCGAGTTCGGTTCGCAGAAGCATTCGCGCTACTCGGACAACGCACTCGCGCGCATGCGGGATGCCGTCAGCTCGCAGAACATGGACGCGATCTGGGAGTCCCATGGCGCCGGCCGCCGTACCAAGCCCCGTCCACCTTGCACTCAGTCGCAGTGCGCCCGCACGCAGCGCCAAGAGGTGTCTTGAACCGCCCCGGCGAGTCCGGAGACTTTCGGATGAGGATGCGTACGGGGTGCGCTTTGGACCGATGCTGGCACCCTGCCGACCGGCTCCAGGCGACATCTCGGAGGGCGTGTGCAAACTTCGTGCACTTCGTGTGCAGGCGACTGAGCGAGCCTCGTGAGAATCCGCTGTTTGCGCTCGAAAGGTGATTTCGGGGAAGCCTTCACCACAGCCAGCACCCCCTTGCGACGAAGGGCCCTGACCTCGCGGTCGGGGCCCTTCGTCGTGCTCGCCCGTCGGCGCCGCTCACTGTCATGCTCTGCTCGTGACGACGTACGACGAAGGCGGCCTGGGCGCGACGGACCGCACGGCTGCGTTCGAGACGGAGCGGCCGCGCCTCGAGCGGCTCGCCGCGCGGGTGCTCGGCGACCCCGCCGAGGCCGAGGACGTCGTACAACAGGCCTGGTTGCGGTTGCACGGCACCGACGCCGACATCACGAACCTGCCTGCGTGGCTCACGACCGTCACCACGCGGCTGTGCCTGGATCGGCTGCGGGCGAAGGTGCCCGTGCCCGAGGAGGTGGACGAGCGCCTCGAGGGGGAGGTCCTCGCCGCGGGCGAGGCCAGCGACCCGGCGGACGAGCTGGCGCTCGCCGACACCGTCGGGATCGCGCTGCAGGCGGTGCTCGACCGGTTGAGCCCGGGGGAGCGCGTCGCGTTCGTGCTGCACGACAGCTTCGGCTTCGACTTCCCGACCATCGCCGGGATCCTCGACACCACGCCGGCGGCCGCGCGCAAGCTCGCCTCGCGGGCGCGATCCAAGATCGTGCAGCCCGCCCCGGAGGACGGGTTGGCGAACTGGGAGGTCGTCGACGCCTTCCTCGCCGCGGCCCGGGGCGGTGACTTCGACCGCCTCCTCGGCCTGCTGGCGCCCGATGTCGTCGTCACCGGGGACGTCTTCGCCATCGCGATGGGCACACCGGAGCGGATCGCCGGGGCCTCGGAGGTGGCCGGCTTCTTCAACGGCGCCGCGAAGGCGGCCTTGCCGGTCTTCGTCGGCGAGCATCCCGGGGCGGCCTGGATGCAGCACGGCGAGGCGCGGGTGGCGTTCGACTTCCGCGTCGTCGACGGCCGGGTCGCGAGCGTCGATTTCCGCGCCGACCCGGACGTGCTCGCTCAGGTTCGTTCGCGCCGGGACGGCGAGGCCCGGGGCAGGCCGGCATCCGCGTGACGCGGGGCGCCTGTCGTCAGCCTTCCTGGCGACCCGGGTCGAGCGCGCGCCGTCCGGTCTCCGACAACGGCGGGGGCGTGCCGTCGGCTCCCCTCGGGCCGTGCCACTCGACCAGCAGCAGCGTGGCGTCGTCGTCGAGGTGGCCCGCCTGGTGCTCGAGCAACGCGTGGATGACCCGGCGCAACGTCTCCGGCGCCGGCAGGTCGGCCGCGAGGTTGCGCGTGACCAGGTCGACCAGCCGCTCCTGACCGAAGAACGCGCCGTCGGGGGAGCGCGCCTCGACCACACCGTCGGTGTAGAGCAGCAGCAGGTCACCCGGCTGCAGCTGTTCGACCGTCACCGCGGCATCGTGGGACCGGCCGAGCTCGGAGTGCAGGCCGAGCGGCAGCAGCGGCTCGATCGCCAGCTCTCGGACGAGTCGGCCGTCACGGAGCAGCAGCGGGGCGTAGTGACCGGCACTCAGCGTGGTGAGCACGCCGTTAGCGGTGTCGAGCTCACACAACAACCCCGTCGCGAAGGACTCGACGCGGAAGACCTCGTTGACCGCTTGTTCGATGTGGGAGGCCGTGTCGACCAGGGACTGCCCGGACCGACGTGCGTTGCGATAGGCAGCGATGACCAGACTGATCAGCTGCGCGCTCACGATGCCGTGGCCCATACCGTCGAAGACCGCGAACTTCGCGGTGCCGACGTCGACGGCATAGTCGAGCGAGTCCCCGGCGACCTCGTAGGCCGGTTCCAAGCCGCCAGCGACCGTGACCGCGTGGTTGGCGAAGGTCAGCGGCGGCAGCAGGGACCACTGCACCTCTGCCGCCAGCGTCATCGGTTGGGTACGGCGGACCCGCACGATGCTGTCGCCGTACGCGGTCTTGGTCACCACGAGCTCGGCAGTGACGGAGGCGAACCGCTGCAGGCGCGCCATCCCCGCCTCGTCGGCGAGCGCGGTGCTCGGCAGGGTCATGCCCAGGACCCCGACCCGCTCGACGCCGTCGATGAGCGGCAGCCAGACCTGGGCCCGGTCCGACTCGGGCGTCGTGCCGGACTGGCTGAGCCGCTGCATCTGCTGGAACGCGCGTCCAGCCAGGGTGGCGTCGATCTTCAGCGGGGTCCGGTCGTGCAGCCCACCGCCGGCCTCGGGGTCGAACGGCACCAGCACGCGCTGCTGCAGGTCAGCCAGGAAGATCGTGGCGTCGCCAGCGCCGAACATCGCAGCTGACTCGGCCACCATGGCCGACAGCTGGTCCGGAGTGGCGACGTGGGAGCAGTGGATGAGGTGGTCGAGGCCGTCCTCGAGACGGGTCAGCCATGCGTCCATGGCGCGAGACTACGGGGCACAGCCCAGGTGCGCTAGCATCGTCACGTGACGATGAAAGCGGCTACCGACAGTGATTCGCCTGTGGCAGCACCCGGGAGCGACCTCGCGTCCGCGGCGGCGTTGTTCCACGGGTTCTCCGACCCGACCCGCTTGGCGATCGTCCAGCACCTCACCCTGGGCGAGCACCGCGTGGTCGATCTGACCGCCCACGTCGGTCTGGCGCAGAGCACGGTCTCCCAGCACTTGGCCTGCCTCAAGGACTGTGGCTTGGTGGCGTCGCGCCCGCAGGGCCGCGCGTCGATGTACTCCCTCGCCCAGCCCGAGGCAGTCCTCGGCCTGCTGGCGGCGGCCGAGCGACTCCTCGGCCTCACTGGCGACGCGGTGGCCCTGTGTCCGACGTACGGCACCGGCTCACGGCGGAGTGGCTCCTGATGGCTGCGCACGTGCACGCCCCCGACACCCTCACCGCAGACGATCGCGCCCGCCTGGGCCGGCGGGCACAGTTGCTGGCCGGGACATCCGTCGTCTACAACGTGGTCGAGGCCGTCATCGCGGTGATGGCGGGTCTCGCAGCAGGGTCCGTCGCGCTGGTCGGGTTCGGGCTCGACTCGGCGGTCGAGGTCTCCAGCGGGCTGATCATCCTGTGGCAGTTCCGCCACCGGATGCCGGAGGCCCGCGAGCGCCAGGCGCTGCGGCTGATGGCGATCTCGTTCTTCGCGCTCGCGGCGTACGTCGCCTTCGAGTCGGTGCGTGCCCTGGTGACCGGCCACGACCCGGAGACCTCGCGGGTCGGGATCGGCTTGGCGGTGGCCTCCCTGGCGATCATGCCCTTCCTGTCGTGGGCGCAGCGACGCACGGGCCGCGCCCTCGGGTCCAACGCTGTCGTCGCCGACTCGACCCAGACGCTGCTGTGCACCTACCTGTCGGCCGTCCTGCTCGCCGGGCTTCTGCTGAATGCCGCGCTGGGCTGGTCGTGGGCAGACCCCGTGGCCGGTCTGGTCATCGCCGCCGTCGCCGCCCGCGAAGGACGCGAGGCCTGGAAGGGCGAGAGCTGCGGCTGCGCGTAGCTCAGCGCAGGACGGACGAGGTGGGTCCGGCCTCGCCGGTCAGCTCCGCGACCAGCCCGCGCACGCGTGCGTCGAGGTCGGCCACGATCCGGCGTACGGTCTGCTCGTCCTGGCCACCCGGGTCGTCGACCGGCCAGTCGCGATAGGTGACGCCGGGGACGTAGGGGCACTCCTCGCCACAGCCGAGAGTGATCGCGAGATCTGCGCCGGCGATCATGTCGCGGGTGAGAAGCGTGGGCTGCTCCTTGGATGTGTCCAGCCCGAGCGACTCGAGGACCTCGGCTACCTCGGAGTGGATGTGTTCACCGGGTTGGGTCCCGGCCGACAGCGCCGTGATCCGCCCCTGTGCGTAGTGCTCGGTCAGCACGCGGGCGATGACGGATCGGCCGCCGTTGCGGACACAGGCAAAAACCACCGTAGGCACGTGTCGGGCGGTCATCGGAAGACTCCTGGAGCGGTATCGGTGCGGAAGAAACGACGCGACCAGAGGCTCACGTAGATCAATCCGACGAGCACGGGCACCTCGATGAGCGGGCCGACGACCCCGGCGAGCGCCTGGCCGCTGGTGACGCCGAAGACCGCGATCGCGACGGCGATGGCGAGCTCGAAGTTGTTGCCGGCGGCGGTGAACGCGACGCTGGTGGAGCGTGCATAGCCGAGGCCGAGCCGATGTGCCAGCAGCATCGACCCCGCCCACATGAGGACGAAGTACAGCAACAGCGGTACGGCGATGCGGGCCACGTCGAGCGGTTGGCTGGTGATGGTGTCGCCCTGGAGCGCGAACAGCACCACGATGGTGAACAGCAGGCCGTACAGCGCCCACGGTCCGATGCGCGGCAGGAAGGTGTCCTCGTACCAGTCACGCCCGCGCCGTCGCTCACCGATGCGGCGACTGAGGTAGCCCGCCGCGAGGGGGATCCCGAGGAACACGGCGACGCTCCCGGCGATCTCCCACGGTGACACGTCCAGGCCGGTCGTGGACAGGCCGAGCCAGGCGGGCAGCAGCTCGAGGTAGAACCACCCGAGCAGCCCGAACGCCAGGACCTGGAAGATGGAGTTGATCGCGACCAGGACTGCGGCTGCCTCACGGTCGCCGCACGCGAGGTCGTTCCAGATGATCACCATGGCGATGCAGCGGGCGAGACCGACGATGATCAGGCCGGTGCGGTAGTCCGGGAGGTCCGCCAGGAAGATCCAGGCCAGGGCGAACATCAACGCCGGTCCGACCACCCAGTTCAGGACCAGGGACAGCCCCATCGTCCGCCGGTCCCGGACGACCGTGCCGAGCTCGTCGTAGCGGACCTTGGCGAGGACCGGATACATCATCACCAGCAGGCCGAGCGCGATCGGCAAGGAGATCGACCCCACGGTGATCGCGTCCAGTGCGTCGGCAATGCCCGGCACCCACCGTCCGGCCAACAGCCCGGTCACCATCGCGAGGCCGATCCACACCGGCAGGAGCCGGTCGAGGGTCGACATCTGCTGCGCGACCGGCGTGGCGGCAGGACTCCTCGTGGTGCTCATGCGATCGGCTTCGTGGCGCGCACGATCGCACCGTGCATGCCCGGCGCCACCTCGTGGGTGAACTCGACCTCGACGTCGGCGAAGCCGGCCGCCGCGAGGCCATCGACGTACTCGCGGTGCGACAGCGCGCCGGCGATGCAACCGACGTACGACCCACGCTCCGCGCGCTCGTCCGGCGTCAGGTGGTCCTCGGCGACGACGTCGGAGACGCCGATGCGCCCACCGGGTACGAGGACGCGGGACATCTCGGCCAGCACGCGGGGCTTGTCGGCCGACAGGTTGATCACGCAGTTGGAGATCACGACGTCGACAGACGCATCAGGCAGGGGAACCTCCTCGATCGTGCCCTTGCGGAACTCGACGTTCGTCGCGCCGGCCTTGGCGGCGTTGCTGCGCGCGAGCTCGAGCATCTCGTCGGTCATGTCGACGCCGTAGGCGAACCCGCTCGGTCCCACCCGGCGTGCTGAGAGGAGTACGTCGATCCCCCCGCCGGACCCGAGGTCGAGAACGCGCTCACCCTCGCGCAGGTCGGCGACCGCGGTCGGGTTCCCACACCCCAGGCTGGCGGCCACCGCCTCCGCGGGCAGGTCCTGATCGGCGTCGTCGTACAGCGCGGCGCCGAAGGTGGGATCGAGGTTGGTGGTGGCTTCGCCGGCACAACAACCGACGGTGTCCTGCAGGTCGTCGTTGAGCTCGGCGTTGGTGGCACCCTGCGCGACGGCTGCTGCCGCCTCGGCGTACCTGGCGCGGACGGCTTCACGCACCTCATCGGGATTCGTGGTCACGCATCGAGATTCCTCGATGAATCGACGATTGTCAATACGTGACGTAGGGTCGACCCCATGAGTCAACCGCTCCCGCTGCGCGACCCGGCCGCTGCGTGCTGCGCCTCGGTCACCGGGGGTGCGCTCGAGGTCGAGCAGGCCGAGCAGCTCGCGCGGGTGTTCAAGGCGCTGGGCGACCCGACGCGGGTGCGCCTGCTGTCGCTGATCGCCGCACAGCCCGAACGCGAGGCGTGCATCTGCGACCTCACCGAGCCGGTCGGACTCGCGCAGCCGACGGTGTCGCACCACATGAAGCAGCTGGTCGACGCTGGCCTGGTCGCCCGCGAGCAGCGCGGCCGCTGGGCCTTCTACCGCGTCGTCGACGACGCGCTCGTCAGTCTCAGCGCGGCGCTGCGCCCCTGATGCTCGGTGCTCGCTCGGCCGCTCGCGTCAGGCGGCGAGGGCGTAGCGCTGGGTGCGGGTGAGCAGCGCGCGGAAGCGGAGTGCGGCGAAGGTCTTCATCCGGTGATGACTTCGGCACAGGCAGTCGAGGTTGGTTGGTCGGGTCTGGCCCGGTGGCCCGCCCTTGTCGGGTGGGAGGTAGGGATCTCGGTGGTCCTTGTCGGCTGCGCGAGCTGATCGGGTGCAGCCGGGAACGATGCACGTGCCGTCGCGCAGCGTGACTTGCTCGGCCATCCAGGTCGGTGGGTCGTGTGAGTCGACGGATGCGTCGTTGCTCATGTTGATCACCGGGGTGAGCTTCACGTCGCGTCGCTGGAGCCACTGCTGCACGAGGCGCAGGGTGGCGGGGCCGTAGCGTTCCATCCGCGCCCCATGATCGGCCCCGGTGTGTCCGCCGGCGGTGGTGAGGAAGGCGGCGAGGTCGTCGGCCTCGAGGTGGACATAGACGGTGGCGGGCTTGGTGGCGCGGAGCTGCTCGGTGTCGAGGAGCTCGGCGGCAGCGTGCGGGTCGGCGAGGATCCCGAGCGCGGTCGCACGCAGTGCCTGGTGCGGCGCTGGCTCGCCGTCCTCGGGTGTGAGGCGGCGCAGGATGTGGGCGACTTTGTCGAGGGTGGCGTCGAGGGCTTCGGCGTCGGGTGCGTCGAGGCGGGCGAAGACGTCGGCGAGGGCTGCAGAACCGGTGAGGTTGTCTCTGTTGAGCCAGACGCCACGCTTCTCCTGGGCGGCCGCTTCGCGGCGGGCTGCCTCGTCGGGATCGCACAGCAGCAGGGCTTCGGTGACGATCTCCTCGGTGGCGGCCTTGGTCAGGCGCCGTTTCGACTTCGCGATCAGCTCGTCGACCTTGCTCGCGACCTCCAGTGACAGGCTCATGGTCTCGTTGGCGATCTGGCGGGCCTGGAACGCGGGCACCTGCGCGGTCACGACGCGCTCCCACAGCCGTGGCAGCCGGTGGGCCAGCTCGATGGCTTGGCCCATGATCATGCGTCCGGTGTCCGGGCCGGCGCCCAAGGCGACCGCGAACTCCAGCGGCGCGTGCTCGTGGACCAGCGGCGCTCCGGGACCGGCCAACGCGACCATCCGGGGACGCTCGGGGTCGGTGCCCTCCACGACGGCGACGTCACGCATCCGCTGGTAGCGCTGGGCGATCCTGGCCGCGGCAATGAGCTTGTCGGTGGCGAACTTCGCCGCATAGGCGCGCTGGCGTTCCATCAGCTCCAACAGCTCCGGGGCTTCCCAGGAGTCGATGTCGGTGGGGTCCAGGACGATGGTCTCGTCGGACTTGGACGGCGCAGCGTCGGGCGGGGGCGGCCCCGCGTCCCAGAGCTCCCAGAAGTCCTCGAGGAGGTCCTCCTCGAAGATGCCGTCGTCGTGATCCATCTCACTATTTTAGAACACCAGTGCGACAGCCGCAAGGGTCGAAAACAAGGTGTGGAGAAGCGTGTGCGGCCGTAGGCTCGCGCGCATGACGTACGTCGTCCTCCTGCGGGGCATCAACGTCGGCGGTCGCAACAAGATCGCGATGGCCGCGCTGCGTGAGCACCTCGCGCAGCGGTTCCCCGGGGTGCGCACCTACATCCAGTCCGGCAACGTCCTGCTCGACTCCGAGCTGCCGGCCGCCGAGGTCGCGACGTGGATCGAGGAGAGCCTGCCGCAGGCCTTCGCACTGGACTCGAGCCTCATCCGTGCCCTCGTGCTCGACGAGCAGCAGTACGCCACTGTGTTGGCGGAGGCGCCCGGGGACTTCGGTGCGGACCCCGACGCCTACCGCTACGACGTCGGGTTCTACCTCGGGGTCGGCGCCGACGACGTACGTCCCTACGTTCCGATCAACCCCGAGGTCGACGAGGTCGCCTTCGGGTCCCACGCCTTCTACTTCCGTCGGCTCACCGCGCTGGCGACCCGGAGCCGGCTCAACCGCGTGATCGGCTCACCGGTCTACGCCTCGCTGACGATCCGCAACTGGCGCACGACCCAGACCCTGGGCGAGATGCTGCGCGCGACACCGCGCCGGTGACAGGCTCCGCGGATGGGTGAGCCGATGCGCATCCTGAGCCGCACCGACGCCCGGCGGCTCGCCGTACGCGCGCAGCTGCTCGCGGCCGATCGTCCGGACGATCTCGAGGAGGTCGTGCGCCGCCTGACCCTGCTCCAGCTCGACCCGACGAACGCGATCGCTCCCAGCGCCGACCTCGTGCTGTGGAGCCGGCTCGGGGACGCCTACGACCCCCGCGACCTGCGCGACGCACTCGACGAGCTCCGCCTGGTCGAGCTCGACGGGATGGTGCGCCCGGCTGCCGACATCGCCCTCTATCGCGACGAGATGGCGCGGTGGCCGGGTCGCGGGGTCGCGACAAGCTCTGGGACCTCGCCGAGCGCGTGTACGCCGTCAGCCCGGAGGACGCCGTCCCGTACGCCGAGGCCCTGCGCGAGCGCGGCCGGCGACGGCTCGCCTCGCTCGGCATCGCCCGGGCGAAGGGCCAGAAGATGCCGCTCGAGCCGGTGGACGTCGGCGCAGTGGGGGAGCCGGCGGTCGTCGACGGCGTACCGGGGGAGTGGCGCATCGCCCCCGCCTTGCTCGACACGTCCTTCGAGCCGCGCGCAGCACTGCTCTCTCCCTTCGACCGGCTCGTCTACGACCGCAAACGCGTGCTCGAGCTGTTCGGCTTCGACTACACGCTCGAGATGTACAAGCCGGCCGCGAAGCGGCGCTGGGGCTACTACGCCCTCCCCGTCCTGTATGGCGACCGCCTGATCGGCAAGCTCGACGCCCGTGCTGACCGCGACCGCGGCGTCCTGGTCGTGAACGCGCTGCACGAGGACGGCGCCTGGTCGCCCCGTGAGCGCACCGCGGTGCAGGACGAGATCGCAGCCCTCGCACACTGGCTCGGGTTGCGGGTCGCCGAGCCGGACTGAGCCTGTCGCGGTGGCACGCTGGGTCCATGCCAGCCGCGGACTCCTGCCTGTTCTGCCGCATCGCCACCGGCGACGAGCCGGCCAAGATCGTGCTCGACGAGCCCGACCTGGTCGGCTTCCTGGACGTGCGCCCGGTCATCAAGGGCCACGTCCTGCTCGTCCCGCGAACCCACGTGGTGACCTTCCCCGACCTGCCGGACGAGCTGCGCGACGGGTTCTTCGAGGCCGGCCAGCGCGTCGCCCGCGCGGTGGTGGCCGGACTCGGAGCACAGGGGTCGTTCGTCGCGATGAACAACGTCGTCAGCCAGTCCGTCGCCCACCTGCACCTGCACGTGGTCCCGCGTACGAAGGGCGACGGTCTGCGTGGGTTCTTCTGGCCCCGGCACGCCTACGACGAGGGCGAACCGGCCGCCTTCGCCGACCGGTTGCGGGCGGCGCTGGAGCCGCCGAGGTGAGCCTCCACTAACTGAGGCAAGGCTTCCTTTCCTGGAATGATTCCAGAAAAGGGGGGTACGATGTCGGACATGACGACACGGACTGAGAACACCTCCGCCCAGCACACCGCGACGCCGGCGTTCACGGCCGGGCGCCAGCTCGCGGTCCACCTCCAGCAGCTGCACGTCGACCTCATCGACCTGCACCTCCAGGGCAAGCAGGCCCACTGGAACGTCGTCGGCAAGAACTTCCGCGACCTGCACCTCGCTCTCGACGAGGTCGTCGACGCCGCGCGTGAGTTCTCCGACCAGATCGCCGAGCGGATGCGCGCGCTCTACATCGTTCCGGACGGCCGGGCCAAGACCGTCGCCGAGCAGACCAGCCTCCCGGAGTTCCCGATGGGCGAGGTCGACACGGCGGAGTGCGTCGACCTGATCGTCGCGGCGCTCTACGCGACCGCCGGCACCGCGCGCCGGATCCACGACAACGTCGACGCCGAGGACCCGACCACGGCCGACATCCTGCACACGATTCTCGAGCGCGTGGAGCAGCTCGCCTGGATGATCGACGCCGAGAACCGCGTCGCCAACCAGAGCCGCCCGGCCAACATCACGGCCTGAGCTCCCGCTCGTCCGCACCACCTGTCGAACCCCGTTCCCGCGTTGCGTGGGCGCGGGGTTCGATGCGTGTCCGGCCTGGATAAGGTCGCGCCCATGACGCGTTTTGAGGACCGAGTGGTCATCGTGACGGGCGCTGCCCGCGGTATCGGGGCGGGCACGGCCCGTCGCTTCGCGCAGGAGGGCGCCGCGGTCGCGGTGCTCGACCTCGACGAGCAGCAGGCGGTCGCCACCGCCGCCGACCTCGGCGCGAGTCGCGCGATCGGCGTCGGCTGCGACGTCGCCGACGCCAGCTCGGTGGAGGCCGCCGTGGCCCGGGTCGTCGAGGAGCTCGGCGGGCTGCACGTCCTGGTCAACAACGCCGGCATCACCCGCGACAACCTGCTGTTCAAGATGTCCGAGGACGACTGGGACTCGGTGATGGGGGTCCACCTCAAGGGCGCCTTCCTCATGACGAAGGCCGCTCAGGCCCACTTCGTGGAGCAGCGCTACGGCAAGGTCGTCAACCTGTCGTCGGTGTCGGCCAACGGCTCGCGCGGACAGGCCAACTACTCCGCCGCCAAAGCCGGCGTGCAGGGGCTGACCCGCACGCTCGCGATCGAGCTCGGCCCGTTCGGGATCAACGTCAACGCCGTCGCCCCGGGGTTCGTCGTCACCGAGATGACCGACCAGACCGCCGCCCGCCTCAAGCTCAGCCCCGAGGACTTCCGCGCGGCCGCCGCCGAGCAGAACCCGGTCCGCCGGGTGGGCTACCCCGAGGACATCGCCGCCGTCATCAGCTTCCTCGCCAGCGACGAGGCGTCGTACGTCACCGGCCAGACGGTGTACGTCGACGGCGGGGCTGCTCTTTGAGCCCCGGACAGTTCCCCCGTCGCAGTGTGATGTGGGTCGCCCGGATCGAGTGACGGCGCTCATGCGCTGAGCGTGATCGACGCCTGTCGCTATGGCGCAGGCCACGGTGCCCGACATGTGTCGGTTTGGGAATCACCGGCCCTCTCTGTCTAACCTCACCGAGGCGCTCACGCGTCCATCAACTCAACAGCCGGTGCGATCACGCCGAGTCCTGCCCGATCCGCACCGGTCCCTGTCGCCGAACGTCACGACTTGGGCAGGAGTGGGGGACCCACTTTTTCCGTGTCCGGACCCGTCCGGATCACTCGGGGTGAAGCCGCACTGCGGCAGGGCAACCTTTCCCGCCCTAACCCGACAGCTCACCTCACAGGCGTGGGACGAGGAACCTCTCATGTCTGCATCCCTGTCCGTGCTGCTCCATGCCCTGCGCGTTCCCGCCCGCGGGATCGCCGTCGTCCTCACCGCGCTCGCGCTGATGCTGACGCTGAGCGCGACCGTCGCCCCGGCCACCGCCGACGCGGCCCAGAAGTCGGCGCAGAAGTCGACCCAGATGACCGCGGCCCAGAAGAAGATGGCCCAGAAGAAGAAGGCCAAGCGCGCGGCGTACCGCCGCAACAAGCCCATCCGCGTCGCGGTCAAGGTCGCGGCCAACCAGAAGGGCGACCCCTACCGCTACGGCTCGGCCGGCCCGCACGCCTTCGACTGCTCGGGGCTGACCTACTACTCCTTCCGCAAGGCCGGCTTCTCGCGGATCCCCCGCACCTCGGGTGCCCAGGCGGGATTCACCAAGCGGATCTCGCGCGGGCAGCTGAAGCGCGGTGACTTCGTGTTCTTCCACCGCGGTGGCAGCGTCTACCACGTGGGCATCTACGGCGGCCGCAACAAGCACGGCAAGCGGTTCATCATCCACGCGCCGTACGGCAACCGGACCGTCGAGCGCGCGCCGATCTGGACCGACAGCTGGTTCGCAGGCACGGTCCGCCACCGTCTCTGACCGTCTCGGACGGACCAGGCGGAACTTCCCCGGACTCCGCGCGACACCCCAGGGCCCTTCGTCGAACGACGGAGGGCCCTGCGGCACACTGGGACGGCTGTCCACCGCCCGACGGCCCTGACGTCCGCTCGCGACCATCTCGACAGGAGCTCCACCTCATGCGTTTCCGCTCTCCTCGCGCGGCCCGTGCCCTCGCCCTCACCGCCGGCAGCCTGGCGATCGCCCTCACGCTCGCCGCGTGCGGGAGCAACGAGGAGCCGGACGACGCGCCCGAGGCCCAGGAGACCGTCGACGGCTCCGCTCTCGAGGCGCGCTCGCCGCTGACGGGCGAGCTCGTCGAGGGCAGCGCCCCGACGAACCCGGTGTTCGTCGTCAAGATCGACAACACCGCCTCCGCGGCACCGCAGCTCGGGCTCTCCGCTGCGGACCTCGTCGCCGAGCAGCTCGTCGAGGGCGGTGACAGCCGGCTCGCGGCGTTCTTCTACTCCGAGCTGCCCGAGCGGGTCGGGCCGGTGCGCTCCTCGCGCACCACCGACATCGGGATCGTCAAGCCGCTCGACGGGGTGCTCGTCGCCAGCGGGGGCGCTCCGGCCACCGTCAACCGACTGCGCTCGGAGCAGGTCACGACGGTCGTCGAGGGAGCGCCCGGGTTCTCGCGTGACAGCGGTCGCCGCGCGCCCTACAACCTGATGATGGACCTCACCGCGTTGGCGAAGGAGACCGGCGCCGGATCGACGCCGGCGGCGTACCTGCCTTGGGGTACGGACGAGGAGTTCCCCGGCGCACGCCCGGCGACCACCGTCGAGGCCCAGTTCTCGGGTCGGCGCACCACGACGTGGAGCTTCGCCAAGGGGGGCTACACCCCGACCAACGGCCACGCGGCCGACGGCGATGTCTTCCGTCCCGACACGCTTGTGGTCCTGCGCGTCCCGGTCGGCGACGCCGGCTACACGGACCCGGCGGGCAACCCGGTGCCGGAGTCGCGGTTCGTCGGCAAGGGAGAGGCGTTCGTCTTCCACGGCGGCGAGGTCGTGCGCGGCCGGTGGACCAAGAAGGGCTTCGCGGGCTCGGTCCAGCTGCGCACCCAGGGCGGCGAGCTGACGCTGCCTCCGGGCAAGGTCTGGCTCGGCCTCGTGCCGGCCGACGGGGGCGACGTCCGGTTCACGGGCTGAGCCCGCGCTCCTCGTCGGTGCCGACCGGGGTGTCGACGACGAGCTCCTGAGTGGGAGGATTCACCCTGTGGCCGCCCCTAGCGTCTCGAACTCCATCACCGCCCGCCTCGATGTCCCGGCCGGCACGTCGGCGGTCAGCCAGCTGACCGCGGCGGTCGAGGCCGTCGGGGGGATCGTCACCGCGCTCGACGTGTCGGCCTCCGGGCACGACGCGCTGCAGATCGACCTGACCTGTGCCGCCTCCGACCAGGAGCACGCCGGCCGGATCGTCGACGCACTGCGCGGGGTCGAGGGGGTCGAGGTCCGCAAGGTCTCCGACCGGACGTTCCTCATGCACCTCGGCGGCACGATCGAGATGGCGTCGAAGCACCCGCTGCGCAACCGCGACGACCTGTCGATGATCTACACCCCCGGCGTCGCGCGCGTGTGCCAGGCGATCGCCGAGAACCCGGAGGACGCGCGCCGCCTGACGATCAAGCGCAACTCGGTCGCCGTCATCACCGACGGCTCGGCCGTGCTCGGGCTGGGCAACATCGGCGCCGCCGCCGCGCTGCCGGTCATGGAGGGCAAGGCTGCGCTGTTCAAGCGGTTCGGCGGGATCGACGCATGGCCGCTGGTCCTCGACACCCAGGACACCGACACGATCGTCGAGATCGTCCGCGCGGTGGCGCCCGGGTTCGCCGGCATCAACCTCGAGGACATCTCGGCGCCGCGGTGCTTCGAGATCGAGGCACGTCTGCGGGAGGTCCTCGACGTCCCGGTCTTCCACGACGACCAGCACGGTACGGCGATCGTGGTGCTGGCCGCACTGGAGAACGCGCTGCGGGTCGTCGAGAAGCCGCTCGAGACCGCCCGGATCGTGCTCGCTGGGGCGGGCGCCGCAGGCACCGCCATCCTGCGCCTGCTGCTGACCGCGGGCGCCGCCGACGTGGTCGTCGCCGACGTCGAGGGTGTCGTGCACGCCGAGCGCGCCGGTCTGCACGAGTCGCTGCGCTGGACCGCCGAGCACACCAACGCCCGCGACCTGCGCGGCACGCTCAAGGAGGCGGTGCGCGACGCCGACGTCTTCATCGGTGTCTCGGCCCCCGACATCCTCGACGGCGACGACGTGGCGGCGATGGCACCCGACGCGATCGTGTTCGCGCTGGCCAACCCCGACCCCGAGATCGACCCCGCGATCGCGCGCGAGCACGCGAAGGTCGTGGCGACCGGGCGGTCCGACCACCCGAACCAGATCAACAACGTGCTGGCGTTCCCCGGCGTCTTCCGCGGGCTGCTCGACGCCTCCGCCAGCGACATCGACGACGTGCTCCTGCTCGCGGCGGCGCGGGCCATCGCGGGCGCGGTGGCCGACGACGAGCTGAATCCGCACTACATCATCCCGAGTGTCTTCCACCCCGAGGTGCACCACGCGGTGGCCACGGCCGTCCGCGAGGCGGCGGAGGCCTACCCGTCCCGGACGGAGTGAGGCCGCGTGGTCAGCCGTCCCCGTCCCGGTGACCTGCTCGTGGCCAGCCCGGCCCTCACCGATCCCAGCTTCGACCGCACGGTGGTGCTGGTGGTGGACTCCGACGACGACGGTGCCCTCGGTGTCGTGCTGAACCGCCCCACGCCCGTGACCGTGGGAGAGGTGCTCCCCGACTGGGGACCGCTGGTCAGCCAGCCCGACGTCCTGCACCAGGGCGGGCCCGTCAGCTCCGACTCCGCGCTGGCGCTGGGGGTCCTTCCGGCGGAGGTCGACCCACCGGTCGGCTGGCGCACGATGTATGTCGACCCCGGTACGGGCCGCTGCGTGGGGCTGGTCGACCTCGACGCTCCGCCCGAGGTGGTCGCCGGGGCGACCGCGGCCGTGCGGGTCTTCGCCGGCTACGCCGGGTGGGGCGGGCAGCAGATCCTCGACGAGCTCGAGGAGGGCGCGTGGTACGTCGTACCTGCGACGGTCGAGGACGTGTTCGGCGCGGACGCCGACGGCCTGCGCGAGCGGGTGCTGCGCCGTCAGCCCGGCATGCTCGCGTGGGTCCTGACCAAGCCGGTGGACCCCGAGCTCAACTGACGAAGGCGGCTAGACTGCCTCCCGTGAGCGCGCACCTGCACCAGCCCCTGCTGGAGACCGACGATCCCGAGGTCGTTCCCTCGGGCGGCGTCGGCACGCTCATCGAGGAGGAGACGCGCACCGTCCCCACCGACGGGGGTGATCACGAGCGGTTCTCGCACTTCGTGCCGAAGGACAAGCTCATGGAGGCGATGATCAACGGCACGCCGGTCATCGCCCTGTGCGGCAAGGTGTGGGTGCCGACGCGCGACCCGGAGAAGTTCCCGGTCTGCCCCGACTGCAAGGACATCTGGGAGAGTCTCAACAAGGACGGGGAGTGACCGCGGCCGCCACCGGGCGGCGCGCAGTCGGCCTTCGGGTCCCGTTGTTCGGCCTGTTGGTCGGCGGGCTGCCCCTCGTGCTGGCCGCCACCCTGCTGCTGGTGCCGAGTGTCCCCGCCGGGGCGGTCGATGACTGCTCGGCTCCCGACACCTTCGGGGTCGCGTCCGTCCCCGGGGGAGCGGACCGGGAGATCCACGTCCCCGTGCACGTCCACGTCCTGGCGGGCGAGCGCCGCGCGGGCCCGAGCCGGCAGCGCATCGCCCGGCAGCTGCGGGTGCTCAACCGCGCGTACGCCGGTGGCCAGTCGAAGGCCAACGTCGCCTCGCCCTTCCGCTTCCGGGTCGTGAGCCTGCGGCGGGTGCGCAACGACCGTTGGCGCACCGCGGGCGCGCTGGGGACCGACCCCGCCGCCGCCCGGATGCGCCGCGCGCTGCACCGGGGCTCGACGACCGCGCTCAACCTCTACATCGGCGCCCCGCGAGGGGGCCCCGACGCGACGCTCGGCCAGGCGACCGCGCCCTGGGAGGCCGCGCGCCGTCCGCGCCTCGACGGCGTGACGATCCACCAGGGCACGCTGCCCGGCGGGTCGTTGCGGCCGTTCCACCGCGGCGACACCCTCGTCCACGAGGTCGGCCACTGGCTCGGGCTGCTGCACACCTTCGAGGGAGGCTGCACCGGGCGCGGCGACGGGGTCGCCGACACCCCGGCGGCGGCGCAGCCGACCCACCTGTGCGACCTGCACCAAGACACCTGCCCCGACCAGCCGGGACTCGACCCCGTCAGCAACTTCATGAACTACGCACCGGATGCCTGCATGAACCACTTCACCCGCGGTCAGGTGCGCCGGATGACGCAGATGTGGGAGGCGTTCCGGGCATGAGCACCCCCGAGCTGCCGCTCCCCCCGGCCTATCCCGACCGTGCCGCGTGGGGCACGGCGACCAAGCTGCGCGCCTGGCAGCAGGCCGCCCTGTCGGCGTACTTCGAGCGCAACCCCAAGGACTTCCTCGCCGTCGCGACACCCGGCGCGGGCAAGACGACGTTCGCGCTCACCGTCGCCTCCGAGCTGCTGTCGCGCCGGGTCGTCGACCGGATCGTGATCGTCGCCCCCACCGAGCACCTCAAGGCCCAGTGGGCCGACGCTGCCGACCGGGTCGGCATCCCGATCGACCCGGCGTACGCCGCGGGCGCGGGACGTACCAACAAGGACTTCGTCGGCGTCGCCGTGACCTACGCCGGCGTCGCGACCAACCCGCTGGCACTGCGCATCCGTGTGGAGCGGTTCAAGACCCTCGTCATCCTCGACGAGGTGCACCACGCCGGCGACGCCCTCGCGTGGGGTGAGGCCGTGCGCGAGGCGTTCGAGCCGGCCACCCGCCGCCTCGCCCTGACGGGTACGCCGTTCCGCTCCGACGTGAACCCGATCCCGTTCGTCACCTACGCGCCCGGTCCCGACGGCATCCCGCGCAGCGCCGCCGACTACACCTACGGCTACTCCCGCGCACTGGCCGACCACGTCGTGCGCCCGGTGCTCTTCCTGGCCTACTCGGGGGAGATGCAGTGGCGCACCCGCGCCGGTGACGAGATCGCCGCGCGGCTGGGGGAGCCGCTCACCAAGGACATGACCGCGCACGCCCTGCGCACCGCACTCGACCCGAGTGGCTCCTGGATCCCGTCGGTCCTGACCGCGGCCGACAGGCGGCTGTCGGAGGTACGCCGCCACGTCCCCGACGCCGGGGGGCTCGTGATCGCCACCGACCAGCAGTCGGCCCGGGCCTACGCCAAGCAGCTGGAGCAGATCGCGGGGGAGAAGCCGACCCTCGTCCTGTCGGACGAGAAGGCCGCCTCCAAGCGGATCGCCGCCTTCTCCGCCGACGACAGCCGGTGGATGGTCGCGGTGCGGATGGTGTCGGAGGGGGTCGACGTGCCGCGCCTGGCGGTCGGTGTCTACGCCACCACGACGGCGACGCCGCTGTTCTTCGCCCAGGCGGTCGGTCGCTTCGTGCGGGCCCGCAGGCGCGGCGAGACCGCCTCGATCTTCCTGCCGTCGGTGCCGCGGCTGCTCACCCACGCCTCCGAGATGGAGGTCGAGCGCGACCACGCCCTGGGGCGCGCGGTCACCGACGAGGCCGACATCTTCGCCGCCGAGGACGACCTGCTCGCCCAGGCGCAGGCGAGCGAGGCAGCCTCCGACGACGAGCTCGGCCTCCCGTTCGAGGCGCTCGGGTCCGAGGCCGTCTTCGACCACGTGCTCTACGACGGGGCTGCGTTCGGCCACGCCGGTGAGGTGCACGTCGGGTCCGACGAGGAGATGGACTTCCTCGGGATCCCCGGTCTGCTCGAGCCCGACCAGATGCGCGACCTGCTGCGCCAGCGGCAGGCCGACCGCGCGAAGAAGCAGCAGTCGAGCCGGCCGAGCGACCGGCGCGCCGAGCTGGCGGCCGCCGACGAGGTCCCGGCGACCGCCAAGCACGAGCAGCTGGCGGTGCTGCGCCGCGAGCTCAACGGTTTGGTCGCTGCCTGGCACCACCGCACCGGACAGCCGCACGGCGTCACCCACGCCGCGCTGCGCAAGGAGTGCGGCGGCCCTGCGGCTGCGGCCGCCTCCGCCGAGCAGCTGTCGCAGCGGATCGACCGCATCCGTGAGTGGGCGCTGCGGCGTACGTCCTGACCCGACGCCCCTTCCGTCAGGCCGACAGCCGGGCGCCCGACTCCGTGTCGAAGACGTGGACGTGCGCGGGGTCGGTGGTCACGTGGACGACGTCACCCTTGCGTACGGCGCCGCGCGACTCGGTGCGGATCACGACCGTGCCGGGCGTGCCCTCGACGTCGCAGGTGCCGTAGACGAAGCCGTCCGCGCCGAGCTCCTCCACGACCGTGACGGTCACGGGCAGGCCGCCCTCGGATGCGCCGACCAGGCGCCAGTTCTCCGGACGTACGCCGACCGTGATCGGGCCGCTCATCTTGCTCGCCGCCTCGTGGTCGATCGGCACCGAGTAGCCGCCGATGACTGCGCTGCCCTCGCCGGCGCGGGCGGAGAGCAGGTTCATCGCGGGCGAGCCGATGAAGCCGGCGACGAAGAGGTTGACCGGCCGGTCGTAGAGCGCCAGCGGGGTGTCGACCTGCTGGAGCACACCGTCCTTCAGCACGGCCACACGATCGCCCATCGTCATGGCCTCGACCTGGTCGTGGGTGACATAGACGGTCGTGATCCCGAGCCGCTGCTGCAGCGCGGCGATCTGGGTGCGGGTGGAGACGCGGAGCTTGGCGTCGAGGTTGGACAGCGGCTCGTCCATGCAGAAGACCTGGGGCTGGCGCACGATCGCGCGGCCCATGGCGACGCGCTGGCGCTGACCGCCGGAGAGAGCCTTGGGCTTGCGGTCGAGGTAGTCCTCGAGGTCGAGCAGCGCGGCCGCCTCGCGTACGCGGGTGGCTCGCTCCTCCTTGCCGACCCCGGCCATCTTGAGCGCGAAGCCCATGTTCTCGGCGACGCTCATGTGGGGATACAACGCGTAGTTCTGGAAGACCATCGCGATGTCGCGGTCCTTGGGCGGCAGGTTGGTGATGTCGCGGTCACCGATGAGGATGCGCCCCTCGGTCACCTCCTCGAGGCCGGCGAGCATCCGCAGCGACGTCGACTTGCCACAGCCGGACGGGCCGACGAGGACGAGGAACTCGCCGTCGGCGACCTCCAGGTCGAGCTTGTTGACCGCGGGCCGCTCGGCACCGGGGAAGACGCGCGTGGCGCCCTCGAAGGTCACTGAAGCCATGATGATCCATCCCTCCACCGGCAGGTACGTGCCGGACGATCCGTCGTGAAGTGGTGGCCGTCACGGTACGGCATCGGCCGCGTCCAGGAGCGGGAGAACCCGATGCGGGATCTGGGTGGCGAGTGCGATGACGGTGGTCGAGCGGACGATGCGGTCGTCGGCCAGCACCCGGTCGATGACCCGCTGCAGGTCCGCGTTGGAGCGCGCGACCACCCGGCACCACATGTCGCCGACGCCGGTGATCGTGCAGACCTCCAGGACCTCGGGGATCGCGGCCAGGTGCTCGGCCACCGCGTCGTGTCCGGCTCCCTGGCGGATCTCCAGGGTGAGGAAGCCGGTCACCGGGTAGCCGAGCGCCTCCGGGTCCAGGCGCGGCGCCCAGTCGGCGATGACCCCGGCCGCGACCAGCCGGTCGATCCGGGCCTGGACCGTGCCGCGGGCGACGCCGAGGCGGCGGGACGCCCCGAGGACGCCGATGCGGGGCTCGGTGCTCAGCAAGGTGAGCAGCTTGCGGTCCAGATCATCCATTGCGCGGCCTTTCCTTGAGCAACCTGCACAGTGCATCATCCGACAGTTGCACAGTCTGCCTGCCGCCCGCACCCTGACGCCATGACCAGGACCGACAGCCGCGCCCTGACCGCCGACGAGCTCCGCGCCGACCTCACCCTCGAGCAGCTCCAGCAGCTGGTGGGCCTGGTCGAGTACGACGACTCGCGCGACCCGTTCCCCGTCATCGGCATGGACGCGATCTGCTTCGTCGTCGGCAACGCCACGCAGGCGGCGGCGTACTACCAGCTCGCGTTCGGGATGGAGCTGGAGGCCTACCGCGGGCCCGAGACCGGGCACCGGGAGTCGAAGAGCTACGTCCTGCGATCCGGCTCGGCGCGGTTCGTGCTCTCCGGTGGGGTGAGCCCCGACAGCCCGCTGCTCGACCACCACCGCGCCCACGGCGACGGCGTCGTGGACCTCGCGCTCGAGGTGCCCGACGTCGACCGCTGCATCGCCCATGCCCGGGCGATGGGCGCGAGGGTCCTCGAGGAGCCCCACGACGTGAGCGACGCGCACGGCACGGTGCGGGTGGCCGCGATCGCGACGTACGGCGAGACCCGGCACACGCTGGTCGACCGGTCGGCGTACGACGGGCCTTATCTGCCCGGGTATGTCGCGCGCAGGTCGGCCGTGGACGCCGAATTCGTCGGTCGAGCCCGTCGAGACCAGCCCCGGCGGTTGTTCCAGGCCGTCGACCACTGCGTCGGCAACGTGGAGCTCGGGCGCATGGACGAGTGGGTCGACTTCTACAACCGGGTCATGGGCTTCACCAACATGGCGGAGTTCATCGGCGACGACATCGCGACCGAGTACTCCGCCTTGATGAGCAAGGTCGTCGCCAGCGGCAACCACCGGGTGAAGTTCCCGCTCAACGAGCCCGCGATCGCCAAGAAGAAGTCGCAGATCGACGAGTACCTCGAGTACTACGACGGCGCGGGGTGCCAGCACATCGCGCTCGCGACCAACGACATCGTGCGCACCGTCGACGTGATGCGGTCCCGCGGGGTGGAGTTCCTCGACACCCCGGCGTCCTACTACGACGACCCCGCACTGCGCGCCCGGATCGGTGAGGTGCGGGTGCCGATCGAGGAGCTCAAGGCGCGCGGGATCCTCGTCGACCGCGACGAGGACGGCTACCTGCTGCAGATCTTCACCAAGCCGGTGGGCGACCGTCCCACGGTGTTCTACGAGCTCATCGAGCGCCACGGGTCGCTCGGCTTCGGCAAGGGCAACTTCAAAGCGCTGTTCGAGGCGATCGAGCGCGAGCAGGAGGCCCGCGGGAACCTCTGAGCCGACGGGTGCGTCCCATCCCGTGACAGGCTGGGGACCCAACCACGGGAGGCCACGATGAGGCGACTGACCGCGATCCTGACCGCGACCCTGCTCGGCGCCGCCATGCTCGCGGGCTGCGGGGAGGCCGACGACACCGCGGCGGTGCCGGCGGACCGAGCGAGCGAGTCGACGGAGCCGACCGCGTCACCCGAGACCCCGCAGGAGGACGCCGTGACCCCCGAGCAGGAGCAGGCGGTCGCCGACCTGGCCGAGCATCTCGAGGTCGACGCCGCGGAGATCGAGGTCGTCAGCGTCGAGGACGTCACCTGGCCCGACGGCGCGTTGGGCTGCCCGGAGCCGGGGAAGATGTACACCCAGGCGATGGTCGACGGCCAGCGGATCGTGCTCGCCCATGACGGGACGGAGTACGCCTACCACTCCGGCGGCGACCGCGCCCCGTTCCACTGCGAGGACCCGAAGCTGGCGAACAGCTGACGCCCCGGCGCAGGGACCTCAACAGGTCCGGTCGCTCGCGCCGTACTCCGTGACCGTCCAGAGGCCGCCGGACTGGTTCAGCGTCGCCCGGAAGGCCGTCGTCTCCCCGGGTCGCGGGTCGCCCTCGTCGTGGGGCACGAGCAGGCCGGTGGCGTCGGCGCATCCCTCCACCACGGTCACGCGCCGGTTCCCCTGCACGCCCTCGACGGTCACCGCGACGGTGCCCTCGTAGCGCTGGTTGGTGCGCCGTAGGTACCGCACCGTCTGGTCGTCCTGCTCCTGGACGTTGCGCGCCGCGACCTCGTCGAACCCGTCGGGGACGCGTGCGGTGCGCAGCAGCACCCGCAGCAGCTGTTCGAACCGGACGTACGCCGCGAGCGCCGGCTCCAGCCCCTCGGGCCCCTCGGCACCTCCACCACCGCAACCGGCAACCAGCAGGCAGGCCGCCCCACCTCGGAGTCAGCCGTCGACTAGGTTCGGGCCATGGAGACCGACCTGGAGATCCGTGTCGAGGACGGCGCGCTGTGGTTGCGGCTGAACCGCCCCGACCACTTCAACGCCCTGACCGACCTGATGGCCGATGAGATCGCCCACGAGATCGAGGAGGCGCGGACCGAGGACGAGGTGCGCGTGGTCGTGCTCACGGGCACCGGTCCGGCGTTCAGCGCGGGCGCGGACCTGTCGGGGGAGAACCCCCAGGACCGTCTCGACGTCACCAGCCTCGACCGCGCCAACCGGATCATCCGCGCGATCACCACGCTCGACAAGCCCGTCGTGGCGGCGGTCAACGGCGCCGCGGCCGGGGTGGGGATGTCGAGCGTGCTGGCCTGCGACCTGGCGATCGCGAAGGAGTCGGCCACCTTCGTGCTCGGCTTCTCCGCTGTCGGGTTGATGCCCGACGGCGGCGCGTCGGCGACCCTCGCAGCGGCCATCGGCCGGTCACGCGCGATGCGGATCGCGCTGCTCTCGGAGCCGATGAGCGCTCGCGAGGCGTACGAGGCCGGCCTCATCTCCCACGTCGCCCCCGACGAGGAGTACGACGCCCTCGTCGCCTCCGTCGTACGCCGCCTCGCCGGGGGACCGCCGCTGGCCTACGCCGCGACCAAGAAGGCCATCAACGAGGCGGCGTTCGCCCAGCTCGACCCCGCGCTGGAGCGGGAGCGGACCGGGCAGACCGTGTTGCTGCGCACCGCGGACGCCGCCGAGGGAATGCGCGCGTTCGCCGAGCGGCGGCGCCCGGAGTTCCGCGGGGAGTAGCCCGGCGGCCGGTCAGACCCACTCGGTGGGGATCACCGGACCGCCGGGGGAGAGTCGCAGCGCCTGCTCGGGGAGCTCCGCCCGGCTGCGGGCGTGCCGCTCGCGGGCGGACTCCAGCGGCTCGACGCCGACGATCTCACCGGCCCGCACGAGCACGCGGTCGAGCGGACGCTCGTCGGGACCCGCCTGCGGCGACGGGCGCAGGACCTCGGCCACCGCGCGGCCCTCGCGGGTCCGCCGGTAGGCCCAGTGCCGGCCACCGACCGACGCCTTGCCGGCACTGGCCTTCGCCAACGGCACCCAGCCGTCACCCGCTCCGTCACCTGTGCCGTCGCCGTCGTGGCGCGCGACCATCTTGTAGACGAGCCGCGCCGTCGGGTGGCCGCTGCCGGTGACCAGCGAGGTGCCGATGCCGTAGCGGTCGACCGGCGCGGCGGCGAGCGCGGCGACGGCGTACTCGTCGAGGTCGGAGGTGACCACGATCTGGGTGTCGTGCGCACCGAGCTCATCGAGCAGGGCGCGGGCACGGAACGCCTCGGTCGCCAGGTCACCGGAGTCGAGCCGGATCCCGCCCAGCTGCGTCCCGGCGACGCGTACGGCGGTGCGGATCGCGGACGGCACGTCGTAGGTGTCGACGAGCAGGGTGGTGCCGGCACCCATCGCCGCGACCTGGGCGGCGAAGGCGTCCTCCTCGGTGTCGTGCAGCAGCGTGAAGGCGTGCGCGCTCGTGCCGGCCGACGGGACGCCGTGGCGCGCGTGCGCGGCGAGGTTGGAGGTGCCCTCGAAGCCGGCGATGTAGGCGGCTCGGGCGGCGGCGACCGCCGACTCCTCGTGGGCCCGGCGCGCTCCCATGTCGAGGCACGGGCGCTGGCGCGCGGCGGCGGTCATGCGGGACGCGGCGCTCGCGATCGCGCAGTCGTGGTTGAGGATCGACAGCACGAGGGTCTCCAGCAGCACGGCCTCGGCGAAACCGCCCTCGATCACGAGCAGCGGGGAGCCGGGGAAGTAGGTCTCGCCCTCGCCGTAGCCGCGGATGTCACCGGCGAAGCGGTAGTCGGCCAGCCACGCCAGCGTCTCGGCACCGACCACCTGGTGCTCCTCGAGGAACGCGAGCTCGGCGTCGCCGAAGCGGAAGTCGGCGAGGGCGTCGAGGAGGCGTCCGGTGCCGGCGACGACGCCGTAGCGCCGGCCGGCGGGCAGGCCGCGGGCGAAGACCGCGAAGGCGACCCGGCGGTCGGCGGTGCCGGCGCGCAGGGCCGCGTCGACCATGGTCAGCTCGTAGCGGTCGGTGAGCAGCGCGGGGGAGCGGGGCGGGCTCGACATGCCCCGAAGACTGGCATACGGAGCCTGGCACAATGATCCATGTGTCCGCGCCGAGCCCGGTCGAACTCGACGAGCCCGTCAGCGACGAGTCGACCCTTCCCGCCACCCCGTGGGTGACCATCGTCTGGAACGACCCGGTCAACCTGATGTCCTACGTGACCTACGTGTTCTGCACCTACTTCGGCTACTCGAGGAAGAAGGCCGAGAAGCTGATGCTCGAGGTCCACGAGGAGGGCCGCTCGGTGGTGTCGGCGGGGTCGCGCGAGGAGATGGAGCGCGACGTGCAGGCCATGCACGAGTACGGCCTGTGGGCGACGCTGCAGCGGGACGACCAGTGACGTCGGGCTTCGAGCCCGCCCGCGGTGGCGGCGTGGTGATCTCGCTGTCCGGCTTCGAGGCCGACCTGCTGCGCTCTCTGGTCTCCCAGCTCGTCGAGTTGCTGCGCAACGAGATGGCGGCCCCCGGGTCGGTCGACCCGTTCGAGGCGATGCTCGACTTCTCCGGACCGACCACCGAGCCCGAGGACCCGGTCCTCGCGCGGCTCTTCCCGACCGCGTATCCCGACGACGAGGAGGCCGCCGGCGAGTTCCGGCGCTTCACGGAGGGCGGGCTGCGCGACACCAAGGCGCGCACCGCGGCGCTGGTGATCGACCAGCTGGAGGAGTCCGGTCTGCCGCCGGTGCTCACCGAGGACGGACTGTGGGTCGACGTCGAGCTCGACCAGCCCTCCGCCCAGGCATGGCTGCGCTCCCTGACCGACGTCCGCCTCGCCCTGGCGACCCGGCTCGGCATCGAGGACGGCGATGAGGACTACTGGGCCTCGCTGCCCGAGGACGACCCGCGCGCCCACGTGCACGACATCTACGACTGGGCCGGGTTCTTGCAGGAGACGCTCGTCCAGGCGCTGTGGCGCTAGGTCGGCCGACGCCCGCCCCTCGGGCTGGCGCCGGGTGTCCTGGCTCACTCGCCTAACCTGGGTGGCGTGCTGACCATCGACCGCGCGACCTACGACGCCATCGTCGCGCATGCCAAGCGGGACCACCCCGTGGAGGCGTGTGGCGTGGTGGCCGGGCCCGAGGGCTCGGGCCGGCCGGAGCGGTTCGTCCCCATGCTCAACGCCGCGGGATCCCCGACGTTCTACGAGTTCGACTCCGCCGAGCTGCTGGCGCTCTACAAGCAGATGTGGGACGCCGACGAGGAGCCGGTGGTGATCTACCACTCGCACACCGAGACCGAGGCCTACCCCAGTCGCACCGATGTCGGGCTGGCCAACGAGCCTGGTGCGCACTACGTGCTGGTCAGCACGCGGGAGCACGGCAACGCCGAGGGTCCCGTGGAGTTCCGGTCCTACCGCATCGTCGACGGCGTGGTGACCGAGGAAGAGGTCAACGTCGTCGACGCCCTACCGCCGAGGAGCACCCCCTGATGGCCATCGAGGTCCGCGTCCCCACGATCCTGCGCACCTACACCGACGGCGCGAAGTCCGTCACCGCCGAGGGCGCCTCCCTGCGCGCCCTGGTCGACGCGCTGGAGGCACACCACCCCGGCATCAAGGAGCGGCTCGTCGAAGGCGACCCCATCGAGCTGCGGCGCTTCGTCAACGTCTACGTCAACGACGAGGACGTGCGCTTCACGGGCGGGCTCGACACCGAGCTCTCCGACGGCGACCAGGTGGTGATCCTGCCGGCAGTCGCCGGTGGGTCTCGGGCGACGCTGCCCGCCTGACGCGCGTGCGCTTCGACAGCCTGCTCGACTCGGTCGGTGGGACGCCACTGGTCGGCCTCCCGCGGCTGTCGCCGTCCCCCGAGGTCCGGGTCTGGGCCAAGCTCGAGGACCGCAACCCGACGGGGTCGATCAAGGACCGCGCGGCGCTGAAGATGGTCGAGGTCGCCGAGGCTGACGGCACGCTGACGCCCGGGTGCACGATCCTGGAGCCGACGTCGGGCAACACCGGCATCTCGCTGGCGATGGCCGCTCGGCTCAAGGGCTACCGGATCGTCTGTGTGATGCCGGAGAACACCTCGACCGAGCGCAAGCAGCTGCTGGAGATGTGGGGCGCGGAGATCATCTACTCCCCGGCAGCCGGCGGGTCTAACGAGGCCGTCCGGGTCGCGAAGCAGATCGCAGCGCAGAACCCGGACTGGAAGATGCTCTACCAGTACGGCAACCCCGCCAACGCGCTCGCGCACTACGAGGGCACCGCGCCGGAGATCCTGGCCGACCTCCCGACGATCACCCACTTCGTCGCGGGACTCGGCACCACCGGCACCCTGATGGGCGTCGGCCGCTACTTCCGCGAGCACAAGCCCGAGGTCCGCATCGTCGCCGCGGAGCCGCGCTACGGCGAGCTCGTCTACGGCCTGCGCAACCTCGATGAGGGGTTCGTGCCGGAGCTGTACGACGCCTCGCTGATCGACTCCCGCTTCTCCGTCGGCCCCCGCGACGCCGTACGCCGGGTCCGCGAGCTGCTCGCGCAGGAGGGCATCTTCGCCGGCGTCTCGACCGGTGCGATCCTGCACGCCGCGCTCGGCCAGGCCACCAAGGCGGTCAAGGCCGGCGAGTCCGCCGACATCGCGTTCGTCGTCGCCGACGGCGGGTGGAAGTACCTCTCGACCGGTGCCTACGAAGGCACCCTCGACGAGGCCGAGGACAAGCTGGAGGGCCAGCTGTGGGCGTGATCCAGGTGATCGCGGGCGCGCTGTGCGGCGTACTCGCCCTGGTGGCGCTGGCCGGGCTCGTGACCGGCCGCCCCTTCGGACGCGCGGTCATCATCGTCTCCGCCGCCATCGAGCTGGTGTTGATCGTGCACCTCGTCGCCGGCGTCGGTCAGCTCCTCGGCACCGACACGGTCCCCGTGGTGACCTACCTCGGCTACCTCATCGGGGTGCTGATCGTCCTGCCTGCCGCGGTGATGTGGGCATCGGTGGAGCAGTCGCGGGCCGGCCCGGCCGTCATCCTGCTCGCCTCGCTCACCGTCGGGTTCCTGCTGCTGCGCACCCACGACATCTGGGCGCTCGCCGGTGTCTGAGGCGGTCGTCACGAACCGGGGCTTCGGCCGGCTCCTGGTGGCGGTGTACGCCGTGTTCGCGCTGTCGGCGTGTGGTCGCTCGGTCACGCAGCTGGCGACCAAGTTCGACCAGGCCCCGGTGCCCTACCTGCTCTCGGCTTTCGCCGCCGCGGTCTACGTCGTCGCCACGGTCGCGCTGGCCAAGGACGGTCCCGGGTGGTGGCGGATCGCCCTGGTGGCGTGCTCCGTCGAGCTGGTCGGCGTCGTCGGCATCGGTGCCGTGAGCGCGGCCGTGCCGGAGTGGTTCGACGAGGCGACCGTGTGGTCGGAGTTCGGTGCCGGCTACGGCTTCGTCCCGCTCGTGCTGCCGTTCGTCGGCCTGTGGTGGCTCTGGCGCACCCGTCCCGCACTCACCCGCCGCCCGGGCTGAGCTCGCGGTCGAGGTCGACGACCTCGACCCCGCGACGGCTGACGACGGCGACGCGCTCGTCAGCCAGGGGGAGCGTGCGCACGGAGTCGCTGCCCCACCTGCCGACGGGATGGGGGAGGACGGTGGCGGTCAGACGGTCGCCGTCCGGCTCGACCGCGACCAGCCGGGGCCCGCGCCGCCCGCGCTGCCAGAAGTCGGCCACCGCGATGCCCAGCCGGCGCTGCGGCAACCAGGTGAAGGTGCGCGGCTCCCACTCCGCGCCCCAGTTCGTGTGCCGGCCCAGTCCCGCGGACGCCGTACGCCGCGGGTCTGCCAGGTCGCCGAGGTCGAACAGCGACGCCTGCGCACCCCGCGTGCGCCCGCGTGCTGTCGCGTCCTGGCCGAGACCGAGCACCCGGCCGTCGCCGATCGGGTGCAGGTAGGCGGAGAAGCCCGGGATCTTCAGCTCCCCGAGGAGCCGAGGACTCGTCGGGTCGGTGAGGTCGACGGTGTAGAGCGGGTCGACCTGGCGGAAGGTGACCAGCACGGCGAGGTCGTCGAACCAGCGCACCGCGTGGATCTGCTCGCGTCGACCCATGCCGGCGACCTGGCCCACCTCGACGAGCTCCCCCTCGCCCTCGGCGAGCACGGTCACGGCGTTCTCGCGGGGATTCCACGAGCGGCCGAGTGCGGACGCCACGCGCAGGGTGCCGTCGTGGGCGTCGAACGACCAGCGGTCGGCGACCCGGCCCGGGACCGTGCCGGAGCCGAGGTAGCGGGTGGTCGGGCCGTCCTCGCCGGCGCCGGCCTCGAGCGCGAAGGCGTGGACCCCGGTCCGGGGTCGTTGCCAGTCACGGGTCGCGAGGTAGACCCGGTCGGTACTGGCGTAGAGCAGGTCGGACTCCGTGGCGATCGCCGTCGCCGTGCGCGCCGTCGGACCCGCCGGGACGTCCCAGGCGAGCAGGCTCACGGTGCCGGCCGCGGCACGGTCGTCGACGAGAGCGACGTCGTCGCAGTCGACGAGGGGAGCGCCGGCGCCCCCGTTCGCGGGGCGCACGTGCGGCAGCCAGTCCTCGATGACGCTGCGTCGTACGAGGTCGCGGTTGTGGCGCAGAGCGTCGGCCCGGGTGCGCCGACGGTTGGGTTGCACGAAGTCCAGCGCGGGTCCGTGATGGCGGAAGCTGAGCCGGACGGCCGCGTCGTCGCCGTCGTCGTGCAGGCGCGCGCCGAGCACCGATCCCTCGACGACCTCGTCGGACAGCAGCACCGGGGACGCCGGGTCGGCGACGTGGTAGGTCCGCACCAGCGTGCTGCCACCACCGGCCGGCCAGATGGAGTCGATGACCGCCGACCGGGCAGCGGGTCCGGGAGGGGCACCGGAGGTCCCGCCCAGCACGACGAGCCGGTCGTCGGCCAGCAGCAGCTCGGCGCCGTGGACGTGCCTCGGCAGGACGATCCGGGTCAGCAGGCGCGGTGTCACGCCAGTGATCTCGTGCACGGTGAGGCGGCGGCCCTGGACGGCGTACACGTGTCGGCCGTCGGTCTTGGCGATGTCGGCCTCGTCGACGCCCGCCTCCTGGACGTTGGTGCCCCCGGCGGAGGAGCCGACGGCGAGGTCCACCGTGGCGCCCGCCGCGACCGGGAACCGTCCCCACCCGCCGCCGAGCCCCCACGCCGTCACCTCGGGCAGCGCCGCCGCGACGTACGCCCTCAGCAACGCCTCGCAGCTGTCGGCAGGCGCGATCGGGCCGGTGACGGCGACCGGCTCCAGGTCCCGCGGCTCCTGCGCTGGTGCCTCGGGGGACGGCGGGCCGGTGGTGGCCAGGAGGACCGTGGTGGCGAGGACCGCGCCGACGGTGACGATGCCGGTGACCAGACGGGCGCGCCGGGGGAGGGAGGAGAGGAGTGCGTGCACGCCCGGTGAGACGCAGGTGAGGGTGCTTGGGTTCCCCCGTCAGAGTGGACCCGTCGGAGTGGATCCCACCACCCGTGTCGTCGATAGATCCGAGGAGCACCCGTGTCCGACCGCGAGCTCGACATCCTGCTGCTGGGAGCCACGGGCTTCACCGGCGCGCTGACCGCCGAGTACCTCGCCCAGCACGCCCCGCCCGGCCTGCGCTGGGGCCTGGCCGGCCGCAACCACGTGAAGCTCGCCGCGGTGCGGGAGAAGCTCGCTGCGATCGACTCCGCCTGCGCCGACCTGCCCCTGGTCCTCGCCGACACCTCCGACCCCGCGAGCCTCGACGAGGCAGCGCGGCGTACGCGGGTGCTGGCGACCACGGTGGGGCCCTACCAGCAGTACGGCGATCCGGTCGTCGCCGCCTGCGCGAAGGCCGGCACCGACTATCTCGACATCACCGGCGAGCCGGAGTTCGTGGACCGCACCTGGCTCGCGCACCACGAGACCGCCGTGGCGAGCGGGGCGCGCCTGGTGCACGCGTGTGGGTTCGACTCGATCCCGCACGACCTGGGTGCGCGCTACACCGTGCTCCAGCTGCCCGAGGACGTGCCGATCACGGTGCGCGGCGTGGTCCGCACCAACGCCGCGTTCTCCGGCGGCACCTTCCACTCCGCCATCGGCGCGTTCGCCCGCGGCCGGCAGATGCAGCAGGCGGCCAAGGAGCGTAGGGCCCGCGAGCCGCGGCCGCAGGGGCGGCGCTCCCGGACGGTCGTCAAGCGCCCGCACCGCGACGCGGAGCTCGGCTACTGGCTGGTGCCGCTGCCCACGATCGACCCGTTCGTCATCGCGCGATCCGGGGCGGCCCTGGAGCGCTACGGGCCGGACTTCCGCTACTCGCACTACGCCGGCGTACGGCGACTCCCGGTCGCGGTCGGGGGCATGGTGGGGGCGGCGGGCCTGCTCGGCGCGGCGCAGGTCCCGCCGTTGCGCAAGGCGATCTTGTCGCGCATCGAGCCGGGCCAGGGTCCGTCGGCGCAGCGGCGGGAGAAGTCCCGCTTCAGCGTCGACTTCATCGGCGAGGGTGGCGGCCGCACGGTCCACACCCGGGTGTCGGGGGGCGACCCGGGCTACACCGAGACCGCGAAGATGCTCGCCGAGTCCGCGCTCTGCCTGGCCCTGGACGACAACCCGCCCACCGCCGGGCAGGTCACCACTGCCACGGCGATGGGCGAGCACCTCACACGTCGGCTGATCGACGCGCAGATGAGGTTCGAGGTCCTCTCGGTCAGCTGAGCAGCTCGACGAGCTTGGCGTTGAACGCCGGGAGGTCGTCGGGCTTGCGGCTGGTCACGAGGAGGCCGTCGACGACGACCTCCTCGTCGACCCAGGTGCCACCGGCGTTGCGGATGTCGGTCTGCAGGCTCGGGAACGACGTCAGGGTCCGGCCGGAGACGACCCCGGCCTCGACGAGGGTCCAGGGTGCGTGGCAGATCGCGGCGACCGGGCGCTCGTCGTCGAAGAAGCTGCGCACGAAGGCGACGGCGTCTGCGTCCATCCGGAGCGCATCAGGGTTGGCGACCCCACCGGGGAGCACGAGTCCGGCGTAGTCGCCGGTCGCTGCGTCACCGACCGCGACGTCGACGTCGAACGTGTCGGCCGCCTCGAGGTGGTTGAAGGCTTGGATGGTGCCGGACTCGGTGCTGATCAGCACCGGCTGGCCGCCGGCCTGCTCGACCGCCTTCCACGGCTCGGTGAGCTCGACCTGCTCGGTGCCCTCGGTGGCAACGAGGAAGGCGACCTTGCGGCCGCCCAGCGGGGCGTTCTGGCTGCTGTCGGGCGCGTTCTCAGTCATACCCCCGAGGTGACCGTTCGAGGGCGACCTGAAACAGTAGGGCACCGACGTGAGAGCGGCAGGGGAAGTGGGTACAAGCGTTCTGCTCGTCCCACTCTCCCTGTCCGGACGACCGAGCGTTCGAGGAGTTGCCCGCCCGTGAAGTGGACGTACCGCCCCGCGCTCGACGGGCTCCGGTCGATGGCAGCCCTCGTCATCATCCTCTTCCACGCCGGCGTGGAGTGGGTTCCGGGCGGCTTCGTGCCGCTCGACCTGTTCTTCGTGCTGTCGGGCTACCTGGTCACCAACGTCATCCTGAGCGAGATCGATCGCAAGGGGAAGCTCGACCTCGGTCGGTTCTACGCCCGGCGGGTCCGGCGGCTGCTCCCGGCGGCGATCCTCACCATCGTCGGCGTCACGCTGATCTTCCTCCTCCTCACCTCGGTCGTACGCCGACTCGAGGTGATCGGTGACGCGCAGGCGGCGCTGCTCTACTACGCCAACTGGCACCACATCATGCAGTCCACGGACTACTTCGCCGCGGAGCAGGTCAGTCCGTTCCTGCACTTCTGGAGCCTGTCGCTGGAGGAGCAGTTCTACATCTTCTTCCCGCTCCTGGTGATCTTCCTGCTGAAGCTCAAGTCGAAGTGGGCCCTGCCCGTCGGCCTGACCGTGGTCTTCCTGGCCTCCCTGGCCTCGCAGGTCTACTGGGGCCGCGTCGACGAGATGCACGCCTACTACGGCACCGACGCCCGGCTCTACCAGATCGTGGCCGGCGCGCTGCTCGCCGTCGCGATGCGCTCGCCCCGCTTCCAGGTCTCTCGCCGCTGGGGCACGGTGATCGCCGTGACCGGGTTCGCGACCTGGGTCCTCCTGATCGGGCCGTGGCTGGATCTCACCCAGTCCAACCGCGGCATCGTCGCCATGGTGGCCTGCACCATGCTGGTCGGCGGTCTGATGATCAACGACCAGCAGCTGTTGAGCCGGGCGGTCAGCGCGCGCATCCCCGTCTATCTCGGCACGATCACCTACGCGATCTACCTGTGGCACTGGCCGATCACCCTGGTCCTCCAGGAGTTCATCGCGACGAGCCCCGAGACGCTCGCCGTGCTGGTGGGGGTCCTGTCCGTCGCCATGGCCGCCGCGTCGGCCGAGCTGCTCGAGACACCGGTGCGCACCAGCAAGCTGCTCGACGGGCACAAGTGGAAGGTCGTCGTGGCCGGCGTGGGCACGAGTGCGCTGATCGCGGTGTTCTTCGTCCCGTGGGCGTTGGAGAAGGACCGCCAGCCCTCGCTGGTCGCCAACGGCGGTGCCAACCAGACCACCAGCGTTCAAGGGGTCGCCGCGGAGACCGCTGCGGCCGAGGCGGAGGACGTCCCCTCCGGGATCGACTGGGCCGCGATCCAGGCCGACAAGGGCGCCGACCTCCCGTGCGAGGCCGAGGACCCGACCGAGTGCATCGTGGTCGAGGGCGACGGACCGCACGTCCTGCTCGTCGGTGACAGCCACGCCCGCATGCTGGCGCCGATGTTCCGCGAGATCGCCGAGGAGCAGGGCTGGACGTTCTCGATGAACGTCCTCGCCGGGTGCATGTGGCAGCCTGACATCGTCAACCTGCAGTCCCCGCAGGCACGCATCGAGAGGTGCGAGGGGATCCGCGTCGGCTGGTACGACGAGAAGCTGCCCCAGCTCGACCCCGACGTCATCGTGCTCGTCAGCCAGGACCGCCTGGCGTCGAAGGCGAAGATGCGCAACCTCGAGGCCCGCGACGACGTCCGCGAGCCGATCGAGCGGACCATCCTGCGTTCCACGCGCGAGACGCTGGACACCATCACCCAGCACGTCGACCACGTCGTGCTCATCGAGGACGTCCTCACGCCCGACACCTTCCGGCCCGACGAGTGCCTCGCGACCGCCACCACCGCGGTGGACTGCGTCGTGCCGCTTCCCGTGGACACGCCGGGCACCAGCGCGGCGTACATCACGATGGCGCAGGTCCTCGACAACGTGTCGACGGTCAACCTCAACAACGCCTTCTGCCCGTCGGCGCCGACCTGCCAGCCGGTGGTGAACGGCGAGGTGGTGTGGCGCGACCGCTACCACGTCGCGACCGACTTCGCGGTCGCGCGCCGCGAGGAGGTCTGGAAGGCCCTCGAGGGGACCGGTGCGTTCAGCTGATGACGGTGCGGGGTGTTCGGTGCCCCAGGCCAGAGTCGAACTGGCGACCTTTCGCTTAGGAGGCGGCTGCTCTATCCACTGAGCTACTGGGGCAGGTCTTGCTTGCGCTGCGTATCTTGGCACGGTGAGCGGGAGGGCCGATTTCGGGTCCTCGCCACGGGCCGCGCACAATGGTGATCCCTGTCCCGACCGTCCGAGAGCCCGACCGCCGTGCCCCAGAAGGCCACCCCGCGCCACCGCGCCGAGGTCCCCCGCCGTCAGCGGCGGCTGCGTGCTGCCCTGATCGCAGTCGTCTCGCTCGCGTTGGTGGTCGGGATCGGTGTCACCCTCGTCTACCGCAAGCTCGACGGCAACCTCAGCGTGATCGACGCCGACGCCCTCATCGGCGGCGACCGGCCGGACGAGGCCAGCGTCAAGGCCACCCACAAGCCGCTCAACGTGCTGCTGATCGGCTCCGACAGCCGCCTCGGCAGCGACATCGGCGGGGACAGCTCGGGGCTGGCCGACACGGTGATCCTCCTGCACCTGTCCGGCGACCGCGACCGGGCGTACGGCGTGAGCATCCCGCGGGACCTGATGGTCGAGCGTCCCGCCTGCACCAACGCCGACTCCGGTGTCGAGATCCCGGCCTCCAACGGACTGGAGCAGTTCAACGCGGCGTTCGCCTACGGCGGACCCGCGTGCACGATGAAGACGGTCGAGCACATGACCGACGTGCGCATCCACCACTTCGTCGAGGTCAACTTCAACGGCTTCCGCGACATGGTCGACGCGCTCGGCGGCGTGCCGATCTGCGTGCCGGAGGAGGTCAACGACACCTACGGCAAGATCCACCTGCGGGCCGGCTCCTACGAGGCCGACGGGCGCCAGGCCCTCGATTACGTCCGCACGCGCACCGCGATCTCCGACAACGGCGACGTCGGCCGGATGCGGCGTCAGCAGGCCTTCCTCGCGGCGATGACCAACAAGGCGGTCTCGCTCGGCACGCTGGTCAACCCGGTCAAGCTCTACAACTTCCTCGACGCGGCGACCAAGTCGATCCGCCTCGACGACGGCCTCGACTCCCCGGCCAAGCTCGGCGGACTCGCCAAGCAGCTGACCGACATCGGCCTGGACAACGTGCAGTTCCTGTCGGTGCCGTTCGACTGGTGGCCCGAGGACCGCAACCGGCTGATCCTCACCGAGGACGCCGACGAGCTGTGGGACCTGCTGCGCGAGGACGAGCCGCTCAGCCGCCGGCTCAGCACCGACGTGATCACCGCCGCCGAGCCGCCCACGAAGCAGCAGCCCCCGAGCGGCTCCGGCGAGGACGACCCCGGCGCGGGCGCGAGCACGACGGGTCCCGAGCCCGGCGCGGGCGCGAGCACGCCGGCGCAGCAGGAGCGCGAGGAGCGGGCCCGCGAGAACGGCCTGTGCGCCTGATCCGGGCCGGGTCCCGGACTTGCCGTTATCTCCTCGTTATGGTGACACTGCCCCGACGTCCTGCGTCACGCCCGACCGCAGGCCAGATTCGGAGGTCAGCGCACGTGAAGGTTGCCGTCACCGGTGCCACCGGCGTCCTGGGACGCGCAGCCGTCCGAGACCTCGTGTCCGCCGGCCACGACGTCTTCGGCCTGGCGCGCACCGCGGGCAAGGCCCAGCTGCTGGAGTCCTACGACGTCACGCCGGTCCACGCGGACCTGTTCGACCGCGACTCCCTCGTCGCGATGTTCACCGGCTGCGACGTCGTGCTGAACCTCGCGACCCACGTCCCGGTGGGCTCGCTGCGGGAGAAGGCCTGGCGCGAGCACGACCGGATTCTGCGGTGGGGCGCGGCGACCGTCGCCGAGGCGGCCGAGGCCGCGGGCGTGCGCAGGCTGGTGCAGGAGTCGACCAGCTCGGTGTACGCCGACCACGGCGACGGCTGGATCACCGAGGACTCGCTGCTCGACATCACCGCCGCCACCGAGCCCGCCTCGATGGCCGAGTCCGTCGCCCAGTCGTTCGCTGCCGACGTCCCCGGTGGACAGCGCACCGCGGTCATCCTGCGCTGGGGGCGCATCCTCGGCGAGGACCCGCAGACGCGCTGGATGCTGGGGGAGACGCGTCGTCGTCGTGCGTTCACCGTCGGCCACCCCGAGGCCTGGACGCCGGTCGTGCACACCGACGACCTCGGCGGCGCCGTCCTCGCCGCGCTCGAGGCGCCCGGCGGGACCTACAACGTGAACGCCGAGCCCGTACGCCGCTCCGAGCTGCTGGCCGGTCTCGGCGAGGCCCTCGGGCGGCCGGCGCCGGGACTGCGCCGGGCCCCCCTCCTGGGCGACCATGCCGAGCCGTTGCGGCGATCGTTGCGGGTATGTGCCGAGCACCTCACCGCACAGACCGGCTGGACGCCCCTGCGTCCGACCTTCGACGCGACCTGGTTCGCACCGTTGGTCGCGGCAGCGCGATGAGCGAGCGGAGCTCGGACAGAAGCGAGCGGAGTCAGGAGGAGCGCCGCCGGCTGGCCGAGATCTTCGGCGACGTCTTGCCCGAGCAGACCTCCGACGACCGGGACCCCGACGCCCGCCGCGAGGCGGTCGAGGAGCGCGAGCGTGCCGACGAGTGGCTGCGGCGGCAGGTGCCGCCCCACCACGGGTAGGCCTCGGTCAGATCCCGCTGGTGCCGGACCCCGCCTGGCGGGCGAGCAGGTCGCGGATCTCCTCCAGCAGGAGCACGTCGTCGGACTTGACCGCCTCCGGCTCCTCCTTCTTGAACCGCGACATCGCCTTCTCGTAGGGCGTGACGACGAAGAAGTAGACGACCGCCGCGATGACGAGGAACGAGATCAGCGCGTTGATGAAGACACCGATGTTGACGTCGAAGAGCTCGACGCGGGCGAAGTCGGGCTCGCCGCCCACCTTGCCGATGAATCCCATCAGCGTGTCGGTGAAGGAGCTCACCACGGCGGCGAATGCGGTCGCCATGATGAACGCCACCGCCAGCTCGATCAGGTTGCCCTTGAGCACGAAGTCCTTGAAGCCGTTGATCATGGCGCCATCCTCTGCCGAGTCAGGCGGACCTCACGGTCCGCTGAGTACGAAGGACAGGTGCCGGTTGGCTCCCGCCCACGCAAGATCCTGGGCCGTCGGCGGTGAGGTGGCAAGCACCACGAGTCGTCCGCCCAGCCCCGTGCCGAACCCCGTGCCGCTGCCCGGTGCGGTGCCGGGGTCCGCGGGAAGGGCCACGACGGCCACGTCCTTCGCGACGACGTCCGCGCCACCCGTCCCACGCGGGTCGGCAGCGGTGACGTCGATGCGGTCGCCGACCCGCAGCAGTCCGACACTGCCGGCGTCGGGGATCCGCACGGGTACGGCGACCGAACCGGGGTAGCCGGCCAGCAGGCCGGGCGAGACCGCGCGGGCGTCGGTCAGCATCTCGCCCGCCCGCACCGCCGTGGCCAGGGTGCGACCGCGCAGGTCCGCGCTCTCGAGCAGGCCGTGAGGCACGAGTCCAGGATCGATCCGGCGCTGGTCGAGGTGGCCGGCCGCCACCACGGTGCCGGCCGGCAGGTCCCGGGCGGCGACGGTGACGGTGACCGTCTCCGGGGGGAGCGGGCTCACGGCCCGCAGCGCGGCGAAGGCGGCCAGACCGACGCACAGGGCGGCGAGGACCCGCCGACGCAGCAGCACCGCGCGCCGCAGGCCGTCCCAGCGGTCCCGCGCACGCGCGGACCAGCGACGCGAGGGGGGAGCGGGCGGGCGGGGTCGGCGTACGGGCATGGCCCGAGGGTAGGGACGCGCGCCGGTCGACGTCGGCGCTCGTCCACAGGCCCCGCGGGGTCAGGCGGACGGGTCAGGCGGCGCCGGTGCCCGCGGGGGTGTTCGACGAGCTGCTGGACGAGGTCGAGGAACCCGACGAGCTGGACGAGTCCTTCGTCGAGGTCGTCGTGCTGGCGGAGTCGCTGCTGGTGCTCGTGCTGGAGCCGCGGCTGTCGGTGCGGTAGAAGCCCGAGCCCTTGAACACGACGCCGACGGCGTTGAAGACCTTGCGCAGGCGGCCCTCGCACTGCGGGCAGACCGTCAGCGAGTCGTCGCTGAAGCTCTGGAACTGCTCGAAGGCGTGGTCGCACTCGGTGCAGGCGTACTGGTACGTGGGCACGATCGGTTCCTCCGCTGGGTCACTGCTGGGGCGTTGGCACTCGCCGGACGCGAGTGCCAATGATAGCGCCGATCCCGCTGTGGCACGATGACGCGGTGTCCGCCTCCCCTCGTGCCTCACGTCGTTCCGGGTTGCGCTGGGTGGCCTACGTCGCCGGCCTCCTCGTGGTCGTGCTGGTGGCGCTGACGATCACGTCGGTGGTCGTCGTCCGGCGCCCGTTCCCCCAGACCTCCGGCGAGATCGACGTGCCGGGACTCGCGGCCGACGTCGAGGTGTTGCGCGACGACCACGGCATCGCCCAGGTCTACGCCGACACCGCCGAGGACCTGTTCTTCGCGCAGGGGTTCGTGCACGCCCAGGACCGCTTCTTCGAGATGGACTTCCGCCGGCACGTGACCTCAGGCCGGGTCGCGGAGCTGGTCGGCGACGCCGGGCTCGACACCGACCGCTACCTGCGCACCATGGGTTGGCGCCGCATCGCCGAGCAGGAGCTGGCGCTGCTCTCGGCCGACACGCGCTCCTACCTGGAGGCCTACGCCGCGGGGGTGAACGCCTATGTCGAGGACACCGGCACGGGCGCGCTGGGTCTGGAGTACGTCGCCCTGGGGCTGAGCGGGCTCGACTACACGCCCGAGCCCTGGACGCCGGCCGACTCGGTCGCCTGGCTCAAGGCGATGGCATGGGACCTGCGCGGCAACATGACCGACGAGATCAAGCGGGTCCTGACCGCCCGCGATGTCGGGGAGGCGCGGGCCGCGGAACTGTGGCCGGACTATCCGGTCGACCGGCACCGCCCGATCGTGGAAGGCGGCGGCGTCATCGACGGGGTCTTCGAGGCCCGCGCCACCGGGCCCGGCACGCGCAAGCCCGCCCGTCCGCCGCTCGGCGCCGAGGCGGAGCAGGCGCTCGCCGGCGTCCTGCGCGGTGTCGAGGGGCTGCCGGCGATGATCGGCAAGGGCCGCGGAGTCGGGTCGAACTCCTGGGTGGTGAGCGGCGAGCACACCGAGAGCGGACTGCCGTTGCTGGCCAACGATCCGCACCTCGGCATCTCCGTGCCCGGCATCTGGCACCAGATGGGTCTGCACTGCCGCACCGTCGGTCCGGACTGCCCCTTCGACGTCAGCGGCTTCACCTTCTCCGGCCTGCCGGGTGTCGTGATCGGCCACAACGACCAGGTGGCCTGGGGCTTCACCAACCTCGGCCCCGACGTCGTCGACCTGGCGCTGGAGAAGGTCAGCGGCGACCGGGTCCGGGTGGGCGATGGTTGGCAGCGGATGGAGGTGCGCACCGAGGAGATCCACGTCCTCGGTCGCGACGAGCCCGAGGAGCTCGTGGTCCGTACGACCCGCAACGGACCCCTGCTCTCCGACGTCTCGCAGGAGCTGCGCGACGTCGGCGAGTCGAGTGCGGTGTCGATCAAGTGGACCGCGCTGCAGCCGGGACGCACGGCCGACGCGATCTTCGCGCTCAACCAGGCCCGCAGCTGGGACGAGTTCCGCGCTGCCGCGGCGCTCTTCGAGGTGCCGTCGCAGAACCTCGTCTACGCCGACCGTGAGGGCACCATCGGCTACCAGGCGCCGGGACGGATCCCGCAGCGCCGGGCGGGCAACGACGGTCGGACCCCCACGGAGGGCTGGCTCGCCGCCAACGACTGGCTCCCACGACCGATCCCGTACGACGCCCTTCCCAACCTCACCGACCCCGACGACGGCTTCATCGCCACGGCCAACCAGGCGGTCGTCGGTCCCGACTACCCGTACTTCCTCACCTCCGACTGGTCCTACGGCTACCGCAGCCAGCGCATCGTCGAGGTGTTGAGCGAGGCGATCGCCGACGGTCGCAAGCTCGGCACCGACGACATGAGCGCGCTGCACCTCGACAGCCACAACGGGTTCGCGCCGTACTTCGTGCCCTACCTGCTCGACGTCCTCATGCCGTCGGGCTACCAGGCCGCGGGCCAGGAGCTGCTCGCCGGTTGGGACTTCGACCAGCCGGCCGACTCGGCCGCAGCGGCCTACTACAACGCGGTCTGGGCGCACACCCTGCGGCTGACGTTCCACGACGAGCTGAGCGAGGACGTCTGGCCGGACGGGGGCGACCGGTGGTTCGAGGTCATGCGCACGCTGCTCGAGGAGCCGGACTCGGTCTGGTGGGACGACGTCACCACCGACGGGGTCATCGAGGACCGTGACGCCATCCTGCGCCGGGCGATGCAGGACGCCCGCGACGACCTCGTCCGCCACCAGGCGCGCGACCCCGAGAACTGGACCTGGGGTCACCACCACCGGATGGACCTGGTCCACACGCCGCTGGGGGAGTCCGGCATCGGCATCGTGGAGTGGTTGTTCAACCGTGGTGGCTACGAGGTCGGGGGCGGCGACTCGATCGTCAACGCGACCGGGTGGACCGCGCCGGAGGGCTACGACGTCGACTGGGCGCCGTCGATGCGGATGGTCGTCGACCTCGCCGACCTCGACGCCTCGCGCTGGATCAACCTCACCGGCGTCTCCGGGCACCCGTTCCATCCCCACTACGTCGACCAGACCGACCTGTGGGTCGAGGGCAAGACGCTGCCGTGGCCGTTCACCCGCGACGCGGTCGACGACGCGACCGAGGACCGGCTCGTGCTCAGGGCCCAGCCAGGGGCCCAGGGAAGCGACTGATCCCCGAGGGGGTCAGGGCCGCGGTGACCGGGCGGTCGTGCGCCTCGGTGGGCACCGCGTCGAGGATCTCCTCGTCGTGCAGCACCACACAGGTGAAGGTGCCCCGGGGCACCCGCGCCAGTGCGCGGTCGTAGGAGCCGCCACCACGCCCGAGCCGGTTGCCCCGGCGGTCGCACGCCAGACCCGGGACCACGACGACGTCGGCGGTCGCGACCGCGTCGGGGCCGAGGGTCGGCGTGGTCGGCTCGAGCAGGCCGAAGCGCCGCGCGACCAGCGCGTCCGGACCGGCGTACGCCGCCCAGTCGAGGTCGCCGTCGCCCACCAGCACCGGGAGCAGCACCCGCCGGCCGAGCTCGTGCAGCGCATCGAGCAGCGGACCGGTGCCGGGCTCGTCGGGGGTGGCGACGTACGCCGCGACGGTCGGCGCGACCCGCAGCTCGGGTGCGGCCAGGAGCTGGTCGCGCAGCGCGGTGGCGTCGGCCAGCCGGGCCGCCAGCGGTCGCCGCCGTCGCGCGGTCAGCAGCTGGTCGCGCAACGCCGTCTTCGCCGCGGTCTTCGCGCTCGCCTCCGCGCCGTCTCCGGTGCCCTCCACCCCGCCGACGCTAGGCCATTGCGCACCGGTGCCTACGATCGGGCGTCATGAGCGAGGACGGACTGCGCGCAGCGCGCGAGAAGATGGCCGAGGCGGGGCTCGACCCCGTCTCCATCCGGGTGTTCGCGCACTACTACCGACTGCTCGAGCACGGGGAGACCGGGATGATCCCGGAGGACTCGATCGAGCCACTCGCCATGGAGGCCCTCGCCGACGTCGACGTGCCCGACGAGGTCGGCACCCAGGCGCTGCAGGAGACCGCGGTGGTCAAGCTCAACGGTGGCCTCGGCACGTCCATGGGGATGGACCGCGCCAAGTCGCTGCTCGGCGTCCGCAAGGGACTGTCGTTCCTCGACGTCATCGCCCGCCAGGTGCTCCACCTGCGCGCCACCCACGGTGCGCAGCTCCCGCTCATCTTCATGAACAGCTTCCGCACCTCGGCCGACACCCTCACCGCGCTCGCGCGCTATGACGACCCCGGGCTCGACCGGCGGCTCAGCGTCGACGGCATCCCTGTGGAGTTCTTGCAGAGCAAGGAGCCGAAGCTGCGGGAGGACGACCTCACGCCGGTGCGGTGGGACCGCGACCCCACCCTGGAGTGGTGTCCGCCCGGGCACGGCGACATCTACAACGCGATGCGCGCCACCGGGGTCCTCGACACGCTGATCGACGCGGGCTACCGCTACGTCTTCGTGTCGAACTCCGACAACCTCGGCGCCGTCCCCGACCCCCGCGTCGCCGGCTGGTTCGCCGCGTCGGGGGCGCCGTTCGCGATCGAGGCCGTGCGGCGTACGCCGTCCGACCGCAAGGGCGGGCACTTCGCGCGGCGCCGCTCCGACGGCCGGATCGTGCTGCGCGAGAGCGCCCAGACCCGGCCGGAGGACGCCGAGGCGCTCGCTGATCTCGACCGGCACCGCTACACCTCGACCAACAACCTGTGGTTCGACCTGGCAGCGGTGCGTGCCGAGCTCGAGCGTCGCGACGGCGTGCTCGGCCTTCCCCTGATCCGCAACGTCAAGACCGTCGACCCGGCCGACCCGTCCTCGCCGAAGGTGATCCAGATCGAGACCGCGATGGGCGCGGCGATCGAGGTGTTCGAGGGTGCGCGCACGATCGAGGTCGGGCGTGACCGGTTCGTGCCGGTGAAGACCACCAACGACCTGCTGGTGCTGCGCTCCGACTGCTACGACCTCACCCGCGAGGCGCGCGTCGAGCAGGTCGCGCCGACGATCCCGTTCGTGGACCTCGACGGCGCGCACTACAAGCTGGTGGCCGACTTCGATGCCCGGTTCCCCGAGGGCGCGCCGTCGCTGAAGGACGCCTCGCGGCTCGTTGTCGAGGGCGACTGGACGTTCGGCCACGGCGTGCGGGTGGTCGGCGACGTGACGCTGCGCGACGAGGGCGGACCGCGCCGGGTCGCGCCGGGCACGGTGTTGGGCCAGGACGGCGCTGGGTCAGGGTTAGGGTCGCGAGCATGAGCGCTGAGGACGTCCCCGGTCAGTTCCCCGGCACGGCGCCCACGGTGGCGCTCGGCACGGTCGACGACCACGTCGAGCGGATCCTCTCCCGGCTCGAGCCGCTGCAGCCCTATGAGCAGCAGCTGCTGGACTCGCTCGGGCTGTCGGTGTGCGAGGACATCGTCTCCCCGATGGCGCTGCCGGCGTTCGACAACTCCGCCATGGACGGGTACGCCGTGTGCTTCGCCGACGTCGTGGGCGCTTCGCGAGACCAGCCCGTCTACCTGCCGGTGGTGGGGGAGATCGCCGCCGGGCAGACGAAGATCTTCGCCATGTCGCCCGGCACGACTGTGCGGATCATGACCGGCGCGCCGGTGCCCTACGGGGCCGACGCCGTCGTCCCGGTGGAGTGGACCGACGGAGGCGAGGTGCAGGTCCGCATCCACCGGGCGCCCACCGAGGGCCAGCACATCCGTCGCAAGGGCGAGGACGTCGAGCCCGGCGACGTGCTGCTGGAGGACGGCACGGTCCTCGGCCCGCGCCAGCTGGGTCTGCTGGCGTCGGTGGGTCGCGCGCAGGTGCTGTCGCGCCCGCGGCCACGGGTCGTGGTCATCTCGACCGGCGCGGAGCTGCGCGAGCCCGGCAGCCCGCTGGGCCCGGACTCGATCTATGACGCGAACTCCTACATGCTCGCGGCCCAGGCCCGCGCGGCCGGCGCGATCACCTACCGGGTCGGCATCGTCTCCGACGACCCCGATGACTTCGCGTCCACCCTGTCCGACCAGCTCGTGCGCGCCGACATGGTCGTCACCAGCGGTGGGGTGTCGAAGGGCCAGTACGACGTCGTCAAGGACGTCCTCACCCGTGCCGGCACCGTCGAGTTCGGCGAGGTCGCGATGCAGCCGGGCAAGCCGCAGGGCTTCGGCGTCATCGGTGAGGACGCCGTGCCGATCTTCACCCTCCCCGGCAACCCCGTGTCGGCGTACGTGTCGTTCGAGGTGTTCTGCGTGCCGGCGATCCGGCGGATGATGGGGCGCACCCCCTACCTGCGCCCGCCCGTGCGGGCGCTCACCTCGCACGGCATGTCGTCGCCGGCGGGCAAGCGGCAGTTCGTGCGTGCCCAGTTCGAGGTCGACCGTGGCGGTGCCCACGTCACGCCGATCGCGGCCCACGGCTCCCACCTGGTCGGCGACCTGTCCGACGCCAACGCGCTGATCGTGGTGCCCGAGGACGTCACCTCGGTGGCCCCCGGCACCCACGTCCAGGTGCTGGTCCTCGACCGGGACTTCTGATGGCCGCCGACGCTTCGGGTCACGGCCGGGTGCTCACCCACCTCGACGAGTCCGGCGCGGCCCGGATGGTCGACATCACCGGCAAGGACGTCACCGACCGGGTGGCGACCGCCCGCGGGCGGGTGCTGGTCTCGCCGGAGGTCGTGGGGCTGCTGCGTGGCGAGGGGGTGCCCAAGGGTGACGCCCTCGGCGTCGCGCGGGTCGCGGGGATCATGGGCGCCAAGCGCACCCCCGAGCTGATCCCGCTGTGTCACCCGCTGCCCGTCTCCGGCGTGACGGTCGACCTCGAGGTCGAGGACGACGCGGTGGTCATCACCGCCATGGTCCGCACCACCGGGCGCACCGGCGTGGAGATGGAGGCGCTCACCGCCGTCACCGTCGCCGCGCTCACGGTCGTCGACATGGTGAAGGCCGTCGACAAGGCCGCCGTCATCACCGACGTCGCCGTGCTCACCAAGACCGGCGGCAAGTCCGGCGACTGGGAGCGTCCCGGATGAGCGCGCCCGACGCCGCGCCGTTAACCGCCACCGTGGTGTGCGCTTCCAACCGTGCCGCAGCCGGGATCTACGAGGACACCACCGGACCGCTCATCGTCGAGGCGCTGCGGGAGCTGGGCTTCGACGTCGAGGGGCCGGTCGTCGTTGCCGACGGGGAGCCCGTCGGGGCGGCGATCGCGGCCGCGGTCGCCGACGGACGGCGCCTGGTCGTCACCACGGGGGGCACCGGCCTGACCCCGACCGACCGCACCCCCGAGGTCACCCGGGCCCTGCTCGACCGGGAGGTCCCGGGCATCGCCGAGGCCATCCGCGCGTACGGCGTCGCCCAGGGCGTGCCGACCGCGGCGCTCTCCCGCGGGCTCGCCGGTGTCGCCGGCCAGACGCTCGTGGTCAACCTGCCGGGGTCGCGCGGCGGCGTGAAGGACGGGCTGGAGGTGCTCCGCCCGCTCGTGGTGCACGCCTGCGAGCAGATCGTGGGGAGTGACCACTGAACCCGCTGCGGCGCCTGCGCCCGGCACCGCGCGTGCCCGCCCAGGTCTGGCCGGTGACGCTGCAGCACGGCCGCGTGGTCTGCCGCCCGCTCGAGCCCGGCGACGACCGCGCCTGGGCCGAGGTACGGCGACGCAACGCGACCTGGCTCGGACCGTGGGAGGCAACGGTCCCGCCCGGTGTGCCCGGCCCGCCGCCGTCGTTCCGCTCGCTGGTGCGCGAGCTACGCGCACAGGCCGCCGAGGGGCGCACGCTGCCCTACGCCCTCCTCGTCGACGGGTTCTTCGCCGGCCAGGTGACGGTGAGCAACATCGTCGGCGGGTCCGCGCTGTTCGCCTCGGTGGGCTACTGGATCGACCAGCGCTACGCGGGGCAGGGGATCATGCCGCTGGCGGTCGCGATGGTGATCGACCACTGCTTCACCGCCGGCGGCCTGCACCGGATGGAGGTCGCCATCCGCCCGGAGAACTCCGCCAGCCTGCGCGTCGTCGAGAAGCTGGACATCCCCGAGGTCGGCTACGCCCCGCGCTACCTGCACATCGACGGCGACTGGCGCGACCACCGGTTGTATGCGATCACCGCCGAGGACTGCCCGGGTGGGCTGGTGGCGCGCTACCTCGCCGGCCGGGGCCGCCCGACCTGATCGTCGGCGGCGAGCCGGCACCGCCCGGCTCGATCACACCAGTCACATGCGTCTCACAACTACTCGTGCGACACACCGAGCAGGGTGCGTCCTTCGTCGCGTCCGGACTTCTATGGTCGCGACGTGGACCTGTCCGGAATCATCTTCGTCGCGCTGGCGGTGGCCTGGGCCGTCTACCTGATTCCCCAGGCGCTGAAGCGACACGACGAGGCGGCGCGCTCGCGCTCGGTCGACCGCTTCTCCTCCACGATGCGGGTCCTCGCGCCCGCCCGTCCTGCCCGCGACCCCGAGGTCGCGCCGTCGCAGGCCCGGCTGCGCGCCCAGGTCCGTACCCGAATCCCCACCCGCGCTGCGGCGCGGGCCGCAGCGGCGCGGCGTCGTCGCGTCCTGTTCGTGCTGCTCGGTCTCACGGTGCTCACCGCGGCTGTCGTCGGCGTGCTGCGGCTCAGCGCCGGCACCGGTCCGTGGTGGAGCGTCGCGATCCCCGGCGGCCTGGTGCTGACCTGGCTGGTGGTGTGCCGCCTGCAGGTGCGCCGCCTCGACCGGGTCCGCAACCCGCGCTACGAGGGACGCCTGGTCTCGCCCGACGAGGAGGACACGGTCCAGCTGGACGTCGAGGCGCTGCGCGCCGCGGTCGCCGCGCCGGGGCAGGTCGTCGCCGCCGTCGTCCCGGCCGTCGAGCAAGGCCAGGAGCAGGGCGCCGAAGCCGGATCTTCTCTGTCCGGATCTTCTTTGTGGGACCCGCTGCCGGTGACGCTGCCGACCTACGTCACCAAGCCACGCGCCCAGCGCACGGTGCGCACCATCGACCTGTCGCAGCCGGGCGTGCAGAGCTCGGGGCGCAGCGCCGAGGACTCCCAGCTCGTGGCGGAGGCCGACAAGGCGGCGAAGGCCGAGACCGCGGCCGCCGAGCAGGTCGAGCGTCGCGCCGCCGGCGGCTGAGGCCGATTCGAAAGCCGCCCGCTCGGGTGGTACCTTTCTTCCCGCGCCGCGAGGCGCGATGGGGCATTGGCGCAGTTGGTAGCGCGCTTCGTTCGCATCGAAGAGGTCAGGAGTTCGAATCTCCTATGCTCCACCGCAGCTGAAGCCCTCCGGGTCATCGACCCGGAGGGCTTCGTCGTTCCCGGCCCCCTCCCGCCCCGCCGCCGCACAACGTCATACGCGCTCGGGTCTATAGGTCGCCGTACGTATGACGCTGTCGGGAGACGTCATACGCGCCGGGGGCTATAGGTCGGCGTCCGTATGACGTCAGGGCGTTGCGCAGGTCACAGTTCCGCAGTTAGGCATGCCTGTCTTAAGGTAGGCTCACCTAACTCTCGAACGGAGCATCCTTCATGCGCAAGCGTCTCCCCCTGGCTGTGGCAGCAGCCGCGTTCTCCCTGGTGCTCGCCGGCTGCGGCGAGGACTCCTCCACCACCGACGCGGCAGCCGACGGTGGCGGGTCCGACGCGTTCCCCGTGACCATCGAGCACGCCTTCGGCGAGACGACGATCGAGGCGAAGCCCGAGCGGGTCGCGAGCGTCGCGTGGGCCAACCACGAGGTGCCGCTGGCGCTCGGCATCGCGCCCGTCGGCATGTCCAAGGCGACCTGGGGCGACGACGACAAGGACGGCGTACTCCCGTGGGTCGAGGACGCGCTGGCCGAGCTCGACGCCGAGACGCCGGTGCTCTTCGACGAGACCGAGGGCGTGGACTTCGAGGCTGTCGCCGACACCCAGCCCGACGTGATCCTGGCGGCGTACTCCGGCCTCACCCAGGAGGAGTACGACACCCTGTCGAAGATCGCCCCCGTCGTCGCCTACCCCGAGGTCGCCTGGGCCACCGACTGGCGCACCATGATCGAGCTCAACAGTGCCGCGCTCGGGATGGCCGAGGAGGGTGACGCGTTGATCGAGGAGATCGAAGGGGAGATCGCCGCGGCCGTCGAGGCGCGTCCGGAGCTCGAGGGCACCACCGCGATGTTCACCTCCGTCGACCCCACCGACCTCAGCACCATCGGCTTCTACACGACCCTCGACCCGCGCGCGGCGTTCCTCACCGAGCTCGGCATGGAGCTCCCGACTGCGGTCGAGGAGGGCTCCGAGGGCACCGACCAGTTCTGGCTGACCCGCAGCGCCGAGGAGGCCGACGCCTTCGACGACCTCGACGTCCTCATCACCTACGGCGACGCCGAGGGCACGATCGTCGGTCAGCTCCAGGGCGACAAGCTGATGGCGCAGATCCCCGCCGTCGCCGACGGTGCCGTGGCGGTGCTGACCAACGACACCCCGCTCGCCGCTGCGTCGAACCCTTCACCGCTCGGGATCCGGTGGGGTCTCGAGGACTACCTCGACATCCTCGCCGAGGCCGCCGAGACGGCTCAGGGCTGACAGTCTGACCACCCCGCCATGACCAGCCTCCTCGAGCGCGAGCAGATGACGCCGGACGCCGCCCCCGCGCGGCGTCCGGCGTCGACGCGCCTGCTGTGGCTGGTGGTCTGTCTCGCCGTCGTGGGGGTCTCCGTCCTCGCCTCGGTCGCCTTCGGCGCTCGCGTCGTCAGCTGGCACGAGCTGGTCACCGCGTTCTCCGGGACCGAGGAGGGCGTGGCGCAGGCAGCGGTCCAGGCCCGCGTGCCCCGCACGCTGATGGCGATCGTCATCGGCGCGGCGCTCGCGGTCTCGGGTGCGGTCATGCAGGGCGTCGCCCGCAACCCGCTGGCCGACCCCGGCATCCTCGGCGTCAACATGGGCGCCTCGCTCGCGGTCGTCACCGGGATCGCGTTCTTCGGTCTGACGACGCCCACCGGCTACGTCTGGGTCGCGATGATCGGCGCGGCGCTCGCGGCGACGTTCGTGTATGCCGTGGGCTCGCTCGGGCGTGGCGGGGCGACCCCGCTGAAGCTCGCGCTGGCCGGTGCGGCCACCGCTGCGGCGCTGTCGTCGCTCGTGAGCGCGATCCTGCTGCCGCGTATCGCCGTGATGGACACCTTCCGGTTCTGGCAGATCGGCGGGGTCGGAGGGGCGACGTACGACCGCCTCGGTCACGTGGCGCCGTTCCTCGCCGTCGGCTTCGCGCTCAGCCTGCTCTCGGCCCGCCGGCTCAACTCCCTCGCCCTCGGCAACGACCTCGCCGCGGGGCTGGGGGAGCGGGTCGCGCTGGCGCGCATCACCGCGGCGATCGGCGCCGTCGTGCTGTGCGGCGCGGCGACCGCGGCGGCCGGTCCGATCGCCTTCGTCGGGCTCGTGGTGCCGCACCTGTGCCGGCTGCTCGTCGGCGTCGACCACCGCTGGCTGCTGCCGTTCTCCGCGATCGTCGGCGCGGGGCTGCTCGTCGCCTCCGACATCGTCGGTCGGGTCGTGGCACGGCCCGAGGAGGTCGACGTCGGCATCATCACCGCCCTGATCGGGGCGCCGTTCTTCATCTACGTCGTACGCCGCAGCAAGGTGCGTGAGCTGTGAGCGCCCTCCTCGACCGAAGCGTGCAGCCGGGCAGCGTCGGCTCGGTCGCCGCTGGTCGCCGCCGTCGGGCCCGGCGCCGGCGTACCGTCACCGGGATCCTCGCCCTCGTGGTCGTCGCGCTGTATGCGACCAGCCTGATGGTCGGCCAGACGTTCTACGGTCCCGGCGAGGTGCTGCGCGTGATCCTCGGCGAGACCGTGCCCGGTGCGTCGTTCACGGTCGGTGAGCTGCGGCTGCCGCGCGCGAGCCTCGGGCTGTTGGTCGGCCTGGCCTTCGGGCTGGGCGGCGTCACCTTCCAGACCATGCTGCGCAACCCGCTGGCCAGCCCGGACGTGATCGGGATCAGCTCCGGGGCGAGCGCCGCCGCGGTCATCGCGATCGTCGTCCTGGGCCTCGACGGCTCGAGCGTCTCACTGGTCGCGCTGGTCGCCGCGCTGGTGACGGCCGGACTGATCTACGGCCTGTCCTACCGCCACGGGGTCGCCGGCACCCGCTTGATCCTCATCGGCATCGGGATCGCCGCGATGCTCAACAGCGTCGTCTCCTACGTCATCGTGCGGGCGGCGCAGTGGGACCTGCCGATGGCGATGCAGTGGCTCAACGGCAGCCTCAACAACGCCTCGTGGGACGACGTCGTGCCGCTGGCGCTGGCCGTGGTCGCGGCCGGTGGCCTGCTCCTCGGGCTGGGGCGCAACCTCGACACCCTGCGGCTCGGCGACGACGCCGCCTCCGCGCTCGGCGTCGCGGTCGAGCGCAACCGGCTGCTGCTGATCCTCACCGCCGTGGTCCTCATCGCCTTCGGCACGGCCGCCGCGGGACCGATCGCGTTCGTCGCCTTCTTGTCCGGTCCGATCGCCGCGCGCATCGTGGGTCCCGGCGGGTCGTTGCTGGTCCCGGCGGCGCTGCTCGGAGCGATCCTCGTGCTCGCCGCCGACCTGGCCGGGCAGTTCCTCTTCGACGCCCGCTACCCGGCCGGCGTCATCACCGGCGTGCTGGGTGCGCCGTACCTCATCTACCTGTTGATCCGCACCAACCGTGCAGGAGGGTCACTGTGACCACCGACCACCAGCTCAGCGCCCAGGGCCTCAGCCTCGGGTACGGCGACCGCACCGTCGTCGCCGACCTCGACCTGGTCGTCCCGCCCGGCAAGGTGACCGCGATCGTGGGCGCCAACGCGTGCGGCAAGTCGACCCTGCTGCGCTCGATGGCGCGGCTGCTGTCCCCGCGCGAGGGCCGCGTCGTCCTTGACGGCGCGGACCTGCACCGGCTCCCGACCAAGCAGGTGGCGCGCACCCTCGGGCTGCTCCCGCAGGCGCCGGTCGCGCCGGAGGGCATCGCCGTCGGCGACCTCGTGGGCCGCGGGCGCCAGCCGCACCAGCGGATGTTCGCCCGGTGGTCGCCCGCGGACGACGCCGCCGTGGCCGCGGCGCTCGAGGCGACCGGCACCTCCGAGCTCGTCGACCGGTGCGTCGACGAGCTGTCCGGCGGGCAGCGCCAGCGCGTGTGGATCGCCATGGCGCTCGCCCAGCAGACCGACCTGCTGCTGCTCGACGAGCCCACGACCTATCTCGACGTCGCTCACCAGGTCGAGGTGCTGGACCTGCTCACCGACCTCAACACGCTGCACGGCACGACCATCGTGATGGTGCTCCACGACCTCAACCTGGCCGCGCGCTACGCCGACCACCTGATCACGATGGCCGACGGGCGGCTGCACGCCGCCGGCGACCCGACGCAGATCCTCACCGCCGAGACCGTGCGCACCGTCTTCGGCCTCGAGTGCCACGTGATGCCCGACCCCACCTCGGGTCGTCCGATGGTGTTGCCCCTGGGCCGCCACCACGCGGCATGCCCCGCCACCCCTGTCGGGGTCGCCTGACGCGTTCTGCGACCATGCACCGGTGCGTGCGGTCGTGTGGGTCCTGGTGGCCGCGGTCTGCTTCGGCACGACCGGCACGGCGCAGGCGCTCGGACCCGAGGCGGATGCGACGGCCCTCGGTGCCGCGCGGATCGCGCTCGGCGGGTGCGCTCTCGGCCTGATCGCGCTCCTCGGTGCCCGCCGCCGACCCGTGCGGCTCGACCGCGCCACCGTGGCGCTCGTCCTCGTCGGAGGTGCCGGAGTGCTGGCCTACCAGCCGGCGTTCTTCGCCGGCACCGGAGCGAACGGGGTCGCGGTCGGCACGGTGGTCGCGCTCGGCTCGGCACCGGTGCTCACCGGCGTCCTCGGCTGGGTTCTCACGAGGCGTCGCCCGGGCGGGGTGTGGTGGGTCGCGACCGCCTGCGCGCTGGTCGGCGTCGGCGTGCTCGGCCTCGCCGACGGCACGGACGGCGCCCTCTCCGTCCCCGGTCTCGTGGCTTCGGTCGGCGCCGGTGCGGCGTACGCCGTCTACACCTTGGCGGGCAAGGGGCTGCTCGACCGCGGCTGGACGTCGGTGACCACGATGGGCGCGACCTTCGGCCTCGCCGGTCTCGGGGGCCTGGTGCTGCTCGCCGGCGTCGACCGGGAGGGACTGGGCTCCGGCGCCGGACTCCTCACGATCGCCTGGCTCGGGCTGGTGACGGTCACCGTCGCGTACCTGTTCTTCGGCGCCGGGCTGGCGGTCCTGCCTGCGGCGACGGTCGCAACGCTGACCCTCGCCGAGCCCGTGACCGCGACGCTCCTGGGCATCGTCGTCCTCGACGAGCGGCTCTCGGGACAGGCCGCGGCCGGCGTCGGCGTGCTCGCCCTCGGCATCGTCGTCCTGGTCCTCGGGTCACGGTCGGCGCGCGTCGCTAGGGTGCGGTCGTGAGCACGACGGCACCCTGGCACCCCGACATCCTCGACGGCTACGAGAGCCGCACCCTGCACCTGGGCACCGACCCGGACGGCGAGGGTGAGGTCGAGGCCACCCTCGTACGCCGTCCGGTGGGCGCAGACGAGCAGGTGAGCGGCGCCGTGCTCTACGTCCACGGCTTCTGCGACTACTTCTTCCAGCGCGACATGGCCGACTTCTACGCGGCGCGGGGCTATGCGTTCTATGCGCTCGACCTGCGCAAGTGCGGGCGTTCGCGCCGCCCCGGACAGACCGCGCACTACGTCTCCGACCTCGCGTTCTATGACGCCGAGCTCGACCGCGCGCTGGAGATCGTGCACGCCGAGACCGGCCAGCGCGTGCTGGTCTCCGCGCACTCCACCGGTGGTCTGGTGGTCGCGCTGTGGTCGCACCGGCGCCACCTCGCGGCGCTCGAGGCGGGGCAGCGGTGGGACAGCCACGTGTCGGGGCTCGTGCTGAACTCGCCGTGGTTCGACCTGCAGGGCAGCGCCATGCTGCGCACCGTCGGCACCCAGGTCGTCCGGGCGATGGCGAAGGCGAAGCCGCTCGACGAGCTGAAGCTCCCCGCGGGCGACGCCTACGGCACCAGCCTGCACGTGAGCGGGAGCGGGGAGTGGGACTACGACCTGCGGTTCAAGCCGGTCGAGAGCTTCCCGGTCACCTACGGCTGGCTCAACGCCGTACGCCGCGGGCACGCGCGCCTGCACCGGGGACTCGACGTCGGCGTGCCGTCGTTGGTCCTGCGCTCCGACGCCACGAAGTTCGCGCGCCGCTACTCACCCGACGTCGACGTGGTGGACATGGTCCTCGACGTCGCCCACATCGCGCGCTGGTCGGGCTGCCTCGGCAACGCCGTCACGGCGCTGCCGGTGCCCGGCGCGCGTCACGACGTGTTCTTGTCCAAGCAGCCGGCGCGGGACGCGGCCTACGCCGCCGTCGACCGGTGGCTGCACCAGTGGGTGCGCCCGGGCGAGGCTCAGGCGGAGCTGTCGGAGCTGTCGGGGCTGTCGGGGCTGTCGGGGCGCACGTCGAGCACCACGTCGAACTCCAGCAGCTGAGCACCGCTGGCGACCGGCTTCTGGTCGCCGGCGTGCGCGGCGCGGGCGTCGCCGTCGCGCCAGGCGACGAAGGACTCCTCGTCGGCCCAGTGGGTGACGACGAAGTAGCGCTCCTCGCCCGCGGTGGGCCGCAGCAGCTGGAAGCCCAGGAAGCCGGGCGAACCCTCGACCGCCCCGGCGCGGGCGGCGAACCGCTTCTCCAGCTCGGGGCCGGCCTGCGGCGGGACGGAGATGGCGTTGATCTTCACGACGGACATGGCGCCCACCCTAGGTTCACCGGTCCTCAGATCCACTCGCGGAACCAGATCCGCTGCAGCCACTGCGCGGTCGTGAGCAGCCCGTCGGTGTAGACCGGCCAGAACCACGCGAAGTTCAGCGCCACGAGCACGACGAAGGTCCCGGCCGCCACCGCACCCGTACGCCGCCGCCGGGGCGTGGCGTCCGGTGGGCCGAGGACCCGGCCGAGCAGCAGGGTCACTGCGAGGACGATGAACGGCAGGAAGGCGGTGGCGTAGAAGAGGAAGATCGGCCGGTCGTCGTAGCGGAACCACGGCAGCCAGCTCGACAGCACGCCGACCACCGCGACGCCGTAGCGCCAGTCGCGGCGGGCGACCCACGCGATGGCGGCATATACGAGTGCGACCACGCCGCCCCACCACAACAGCGGCGTGCCGAGCAGCAGGATCTGGCGCAGGCAGTCGCTGCCCTCGACCGCTGTGCAGCCCTGCTCGCCGGGCGGGATGTCGAGCTGGGCGTCGACCCCGACGGGCCGGTTGAGGATCAGCCAGCCACGCGGGTCGGACTGGTAGGTGTGCTCGGACTCGTTGAGGAACTGCGTGTGGAAGGTGAACACGTCGCGGTGATAGAGCGCGAGCGAGCGCAGGGACTGCACCGTCTCGCCGAGGACCGTGTCGGGCTCGGTGTCGACGTAGTCGCCCCAGGGGGCGCCGTACTGCGTGTCGGAGAGGTGCTGCTCGTAGGCCTCGGCGTTGACCAGCCAGCCGGTCCAGGTCGCGACGTAGACGACGAGCGCCACGCCCACCAGCGAGACGAACGCGGGGATGCCGTCGGCCACCGCCGAGCGCACGACCGGCCAGCGCACGCCGATCTCGCGGCGCAGCCCGGCGTCCCAGGCCCAGGTCAGCAGCCCGAACGCCGCGAGCGGGAAGAGGGCCGTCCACTTGCAGCCGATCGCGAGCCCGAACATCACGCCGGCAGCGATCCGCCAGGGGCGCAGCAGCAAGGGACGCACCGGTCCCCAGCCGTGCTCGACGAGGGTGTCCAGGGGCACCAGCCGGGCCATGCGGGCGCGCGCCCGGTCGCGGTCGGCGACCAGGCAGCTGACACCCGCGAGGAGGAAGAGGGCGAGGAAGATATCGAGCAGCGCCAGCCGCGACATCACGAAGTGCAGCCCGTCGACCATGAGCAGGGTGCCGGCGGTCAGCCCCAGCAGGGTGGACCCGGTCAGCCGGCGGGTCAGCCGGACGAGGACCAGCACGAGCAGCGCTCCCGCCACCGCGCTCGCCACCCGCCACCCGAACGGCGTGACCCCGAAGACCTCCTGGCCCAGCCCGATGAGCCACTTGCCGACCTCGGGGTGGACGGTCATCGACGGGGTCTCGCGGAAGACGTCGAGGTCGCCGGCGAGGACCGACTCGTTGGCACCCGTGACGAACTCGCGGACGTAGCCGTGCTGCCACAGCGACCAGCCGTCCTTGGCGTAGTAGGTCTCGTCGAAGAGGAAGTCCGCGGGGTAGCCGAGCCGCCACAGCCGCATCACGAGCGCGAGGATCGCGAGCCCGATCGCCGACGGCCAGCCCGACCCGGCGAGTGCCAACCGCCGGGCGCGCTGCCAGGTGCGTGCGCCCCGACCCGGCGGCCGTGCGGCGGGCGCCGAGGTCGAGACGGTCGTGGTCACGGGCGTCAGCGTAGGCAACGCGAGGCAACGCAGGGCGGCTCACGGCGCGGATGCCACACTGGCGCCGTGCTCGTCCTCGCTGCCACCCCGATCGGTCACGTCGGTGACGCGCCGCCGCGGCTGGCCGAGGAGCTCACCCGCGCCGACGTCATCGCGGCCGAGGACACCCGGCGGCTCAAGCGGCTGCTGGCCGACCTCGGCATCACCCCGACCGGTCGCGTCGTGTCCTACTTCGAGGGCAACGAGGCAGCACGGACCCCGCAGCTCGCCGACGCCCTCGCGGCGGGCGAGCGGGTCGTGCTGGTCACCGACGCCGGCATGCCGAGCGTCTCCGACCCGGGCTATCGGCTGGTCACGGCTGCGCTGGCTCGCGACGTCGCGGTCACCGCCGTGCCGGGCCCGTCGGCCGTGCTCACGGCCCTGGCCGTCTCGGGCCTGCCGGTGGACCGGTTCTGCTTCGAGGGGTTCTTGCCGCGCAAGGCGGGGGAGCGGGCCCGGCGCCTCGCGACGCTGGCCGACGAGCAGCGCACGATGGTCTTCTTCGAGGCGCCGCACCGCACGGCCGTCGCACTCGCCGCGATGGCCGAGGCGTTCGGTGCCGAGCGGCCGGCCGCCGTCTGCCGGGAGCTGACGAAGACCCACGAGGAGGTGCGCCGCGGCCCGCTCGCCGAGCTCGTCGCGTGGGCCGAGGACGGGGTGCGCGGCGAGGTGACCGTGGTGGTCGCCGGCGCCGTGGCGAGCACCGAGGCCGCCGACCCCGAGACCCTGCGCGCCGAGGTCACCGCGCTCGAGGCCACCGGCGTACGCCGCAAGGACGCGGCCGCCGCGGTGGCGCAACGTCACGGTCTGCCCAAGCGGGAGGTCTACGAGCTGATGCACCGATGAGCCGCAACCCCGAGCGTCCCCCCGCACCGGAGCCCCTGCCGGTCCCGGTGGTCGACAACCACTGCCACCTCGACATCGCCGCCGGCTTCGACGGTGGGCTGCCCGTCGAGCAGGCGCTCGCCGAGGCGGCGGGCGTCGGCGTGCCGCGGATCGTGCAGATCGGCTGCGACCTCCCGGGCGCGCGCTTCGCCGTCGAGGCCGCACGCACGCACCGCGGGATCGTCGCGGGTGTCGCGCTGCACCCCAACGAGGCGCCCGTGCTGGCCGCCCGCGGGGAGCTCGAGGCTGCGTACGCCGAGATCGAGCGCCTCGCCGCCGACCCGGTCGTGCGCGCGGTGGGGGAGACCGGGCTCGACTACTACCGCACCGGCGAGGACGGCCGCGCTGCCCAGCACGAGTCGTTCCGCTGGCACGTCGACCTGGCCAAGCGGCTCGACAAGACGCTGGTCATCCACGACCGCGACAGCCACGACGACATCGTGCGCGTCCTCGACGAGGTCGGCGCTCCCGACCGGTGGGTGATGCACTGCTTCAGCGGCGACGCCGACTTCGCCCGGGCGTGCCTCGACCGCGGCGCGCACCTCTCCTTCGCCGGGACGGTGACGTTCAAGAACGCCGTGCCCGTCCAGGAGGCGTTGCGGACCACCCCGCTCGACCGGGTCCTGGTGGAGACCGACGCGCCGTTCCTGACCCCCATGCCCTACCGCGGACGGGTGAACGCGTCGTACCTCGTCCCGGTGACGGTGCGGGCGATGGCGCAGATGCGCGGCGACGACCTCGAGCTGCTCTGCGCCGCGATCGCGGCCAACACCGACCGCGCGTTCGGCGGCACCTGGGACTCCTGGGACCAGAGCGACGCCTGAGACGCAAGAGGTGAGCTGGGTCACGCGACGTAACTCAGGTCTCGCCTCCGTGGGCGCGTTCGGCTTGGTGGAGCGTGACCTCCCCGTTATCGTCGTGCAGGTTGTCGGCCGGGAGCGGGGAAGCAATCGGTCGGTGCCCCTGGTGAGCTCGGCGCGTGCGCCGTGGTCACCGGTGTGCCCTGCGGGGTGCGGGGCGCCGGTCTCCCGTGGCCCGGAGAGCACTACGTTCGGAGAATCGTGCGACTTCCCATCGCCGAGCTCAGCACCCGTCTCACCAAGAGCCGCAAGGTCCTCGTGTCGCTGGCTGTCGCCGTCGCGGTCGCCCTCGTGGGCACCACGGTCGGGTACTCAGCCATGACGAAGACCGTCACCCTGTCCCTCGACGGCAAGGCCGTCGAGGTGCGCACGCTCGGCGGCACCGTCGAGCAGATCCTCGCCGACGAGGGTGTCGAGGTCGGACCACGTGACGTGGTCGCGCCCGCGCCCAGCAGCGAGGTCAACGACGGGTCCCAGATCTCGGTGCGCTTCGCCCGCCAGCTCGACATCACCGTCGACGGCGAGGAGCGCACCTACTGGACGACGGCGACCGACGTCGTCTCCGCGCTCGACCAGCTCGGTCTGCGCCACGAGAACGCCGCCCTGTCGGTCAGCCGCAGCGCCACCGTCGGCCGCGACGGGCTCGCCCTCGAGCTGATCACGCCGCGCACCGTCCGGATCAAGGTCGGCGCTCAGGCGCTCGAGAAGCACAACCTCCCCGTCCTGACCGTGGGCGACCTGCTCACCGAGCTCGAGATCGAGCTCGGCGAGCACGACGTCGTGAAGCCCGGCCTGAAGCAGGAGCTGAGCCAGGGCGACAAGGTCGTCATCACCCGGGTCAAGGTGCGCACCGAGGAGGTCGCCGGCGAGACCATCAGCCGCGACACCGTGGAGCAGCGCGACGGCTCGATGCTGCGCGGCGAGACCGAGGTGGTCCGCGAGGGCCGTGACGGTCTGCGTGACGTGACCTACCGGCTGGTCTTCCACAACGGCAAGCTCCAGACCCGACGCGTCGTCGACACCACGGTCCGGCGCGAGCCGGTCGACAAGGTCGTCAAGGTGGGCACCAAGGAGCCGCCCGCGCCCCCTGCCGCGCCGGCCAACTTCGCCGGTGGCAACTCGGTGTGGGACCAGCTCGCGCAGTGCGAGTCCGGCGGCAACTGGGCGATCAACACCGGCAACGGCTACTACGGCGGTCTGCAGTTCAGCCTGAGCACCTGGCGTGCGTACGGCGGACCGGGCTACCCGCACGAGCAGAGCCGCGAGACCCAGATCGCGATCGCGACGAAGCTCCGCGACGCCAACGGTGGCAGTTACGGCTCGTGGCCGTCCTGCGCGAGCAAGCTGGGTCTGCCGCGCTGACCGACCGCACGCAGCCTCCCGCGTCCGCCGGGCCGAGACTTCTCGGCCCGGCGGATGTGCGTTCGCTGGCCGCCGAGCTCGACCTGCGTCCCACGAAGCAGCGGGGGCAGAACTTCGTCATCGACCCCAACACCGTGCGCCGGATCGTGCGCGACGCGGGGCTCCGCGCCGACGACGTGGTCCTCGAGGTCGGCCCCGGTCTCGGCTCGTTGACCCTCGCGCTGCTCGAGACCGTCGCACAGGTCGTCGCCATCGAGATCGACCCCGTCCTCGCTGCGCGGCTGCCCGCCACGATCGCCGCGCACGCACCGGACCAGGCGGCCGGGTTCCGGGTCATCGAGGCCGACGCCATGAGCATCGAGGCCCTGCCCGACCCGCAGCCCACCGCGCTCGTGGCCAACCTGCCCTACAACGTGTCCGTGCCCGTGCTGCTGCACCTGATGGCGCTGCTGCCGACGGTCGAACGCGGCCTGGTGATGGTGCAGGCCGAGGTCGCCGACCGGCTCGTCGCGGGTCCCGGTTCGCGGACGTACGGCGTCCCGTCGGTCAAGGCGGCGTGGTACGCCGACGTGCGCCGCGCCGGCGCGGTGGGACGCAACGTCTTCTGGCCCGCGCCCAATGTGGACTCGGGTCTGGTGGCCTGGACCCGGCGCGAGCCCCCGGAGACCACCGCGACCCGCGAGCAGGTCTTCGCGGTCGTCGACGCGGCCTTCGCCCAGCGGCGCAAGATGCTGCGGGCCGCGCTGCGACCCCTGCTCGGCTCGGCCGAGGAGGCGGAGGCGACACTTCGTCGTGCGGGGATCGACCCGCAGGTGCGCGGCGAGCAGCTGCGCGTCACCGACTTCGCCCGGATCGCCGAGGAGCTGCACCGATGAGGAGCGCCGGTTCGCCCGCGCCGCGCGCCGTGCGCGTCCAGGCACCCGCCAAGATCAACCTGCGCCTCGGCGTCGGTCCCGTCCGCGACGACGGCTACCACCCGCTCGGCACCGTCTACTTCGCCCTCGACTGGCGCGACGCGGTCACCGCGCGTCTCGCCGAGCCGGGGGAGGAGTGGTCGGTGGAGGTGACCACCTCCGTGCCCGAGCGGGTCGACCTCTCCGGCGTGCCGACCGATGCCGACAACCTCGCGGTCCGCGCGGCACAACTGGTAGCGGCGCGCTCCCGGGTCCCCGCGTCCGCCGTGCCGCCCGTCGCGCTGAGCATCGACAAGCAGATCCCCGTCGCCGGCGGGTTGGCGGGTGGCAGCGCGGATGCGGCGGCGACGCTGGTGGCCTGCAACCACCTGTGGGATCTCGGCATGCCCGCCCTCGAGCTGTCCGCGCTCGCGGCCGAGCTGGGCAGCGACGTGCCGTTCGCACTCCTCGGAGAGACAGCGCTCGGGGAGGGACACGGGGAGCAGGTCACGATGATGATCGCCACCGGCGAGTTCTGGTGGGTGGTCCTCGCCGACCCCGTGGGACTCTCGACCCCCGCGGTCTACGCCGCCTTCGACACCTTGGTCGCTGACGGCTACTTCACTCCGGTCGGCACGGAGGTCCCCGACGGGTTGGCCGCTGCGCTCCACGATGGCGACGCCGCGGCACTGGCGCCGTACCTCGCCAACGACCTGACGATCCCCGCGATCTCCCTGCGACCTGAGCTGGCTGAGCGGTTGGCGGCGGGTGCCGCGGCCGGGGCCTTGGCGCCGCTGTTGTCCGGGTCTGGCCCGACGTGTCTGTTCCTATGTGGGTCACGGGCTCACGCTGAGGCCGTCGTGCGCGTGCTCGCCGACCGCGGGCTGCCCGGCGCCCTGGTCTGCTCGGGCCCGACCCCTGGCGCCCTCGACTCCGTGGAGGAGCTGGCATGAGCCGTCCCGCAGCCAACCTGATCAACCTCGAGCGCGTCCACAAGTCCTACGGCGTCCGTCCGCTGCTGGACGGGGTGAGTCTCGGAGTCGGTGCGGAGGACCGGATCGGCATCGTCGGGCGCAACGGCGACGGCAAGACGACGCTGCTCGACCTGCTGGCCGGACGCGAGGAGCCCGACGACGGGCGGATCTCCCGCTCGCGCGACCTGCACCTGGGCTACCTGGCGCAGCACGATGACCTCACCGAGGACGACACCGTCCGCGAGGCGGTGCTCGGGGGGCGTGCCGACCACGAGTGGGCCGCCGACGCCACCACGCGCGAGCTGGTCGAGGTCCTGCTCGCCGGTCTCCCGCTCGAGCGCGGCATCGCCGGACTCTCCGGTGGGGAGCGCCGGCGCTGCTCGCTGGCCCGGCTGCTGCTGGAGGACCACGACCTGCTGATCCTCGACGAGCCCACCAACCACCTCGACGTCGAGGCCGTCGCCTGGTTGGCCGACCACCTGCGTCGGCGTACGGCGGCCCTGGTGGTCGTCACCCACGACCGGTGGTTCCTCGACGAGGTCTGCACCACCACCTGGGAGGTCCACGACGGCGTCGTCGACTCCTACGACGGGGGGTACGCCGCCTTCGTGCTGGCCAAGGCCGAGCGCCAGCGGCAGGCGTCGGCCAGTGAGGCGCGTCGGCAGAACCTCGTCCGCAAGGAGCTGGCGTGGCTGCGGCGCGGTGCGCCCGCGCGCACGGCCAAGCCGAAGTTCCGCATCGAGGCGGCGACCGAGCTGATCAGCGACGTGCCGCCGCCGCGGGACCGCCTCGAGCTGCAGCGCTTCGCGGTGCAGCGGCTCGGCAAGGACGTCATCGATCTCGAGGACGCCGACCTCACCCGCGGCGACCGGACCCTGTTGCGCCATGCGACCTGGCGGCTCGGCCCGGGTGACCGGGTCGGCCTGGTCGGGGTCAACGGCGCGGGCAAGACGTCGGTCCTGCGCCTGCTTGCCGGCGACATCAAGCCCGACGTCGGTCGCGTCCGCCGCGGTCGCACGGTGGCGCTGGCCCATCTCAGCCAGGCGCTCGACGAGGTCGACGAGACCCAGCGGGTGCTCGACTCGGTGCAGGCGATCCGGCAGGTCACCAAGACCGCGGACGGCGAGATCACGGCCTCGTCCCTGCTCGAGCGCTTCGGCTTCACCGGCGATCGGCTCGTCACGCGCATCGGCGACCTGTCGGGCGGGGAGCGTCGGCGCCTGCAGCTGCTGCGGCTGCTCCTGGACGAGCCGAACGTGCTGCTGCTCGACGAGCCCACCAACGACCTCGACATCGAGACCCTCAACGTCCTCGAGGACTTCCTCGACGGGTGGCCCGGCACCCTCGTCGTCGTGTCCCACGACCGGTACTTCCTCGAGCGCGTCACCGACTCGGTCTGGGCGTTGATGGGCGACGGGCAGGTGGTGATGCTGCCGCGCGGCGTCGACGAGTACCTCGAGCGGCGATCGCGCACGGTCCGTTCGGCGATCCACTCGGGTGGCGCGGCGGCTGGTTCGTCGGGCGGTTCGTCAGGTGGTTCCTCGGAGCTCAACCCCGCCGAGCAGCGCGAGCTGCGCAAGACCATGGAGCGGCTCGAGCGCCAGATCGCCAAGATCGACAAGCAGGTCAGCGCGCTCGAGAGCCAGATGGTCGAGGCCGCCAGCGATCACGAGCGCCTCGCGGCGCTCGACGCCGAGCTCCGCGCCGCCATCACGGTCAAGGAGCAGCGCGAGGAGGAGTGGCTCGAGGTCGCCGAGCGGCTGGGCTGAACCATGGTGGCCCGGGGCGGGTCAGGCCTCGAGCGGCACCATCAGCGCGCGCAGGGTCGCTGCCAGCGCGTCGCGCTCCGCCGGCGTGATGCCGGTGAGCAGCTGCTGCTCGCGGGCGAGCAGGGAGGCGAAGGCACCGTCGACGGCGTCCTTGCCGGCGGGGGTCAGCCGCACGAGCACGCCGCGCCGGTCGCGCGGGTCGGGGGAGCGCTCGACCAGGCCCCGCTCGGCCAGACGGTCGACGCGGTTCGTCATGGTCCCGCTGGTCACGAGCGTCTCGCGGATCAGCCGGCCGGGGGAGAGCTCGTAGGGCGCGCCCGCCCGCCGCAGCGCCGCCAGCACGTCGAACTCCCAGCCGTCGAGGCCGTGCTCGGCGAACGCCGCCTTGCGCGCCCGCCCCAGCAGCACGCTGAGCCGGTCGATGCGGCTGAAGACCTCCAGCGGCGCCAGGTCCAGGTCGGCGCGCTCGCGGCCCCATGCCTGGACCAGGAGGTCGACCTCGTCGTGCGCCATGCCGCGATGCTAGCGCGTCGAGATTCTTGACATCGAGACATTCGCGGTCGCCCGGGGCACGCGCAGGACGCGCTCGGTGACCCAGCGCGCGAACCCGTCGGGCCGCCCCTGCAGGCGCACCCGGGCCGCGCCGCCCGGGGGGACGGGCACGCGCACCGTGGTCGTTCCCCGCGCCACCCGGTGAACCCGGTGCCGTCCGCCGACCGACACCCGCACGGCGCCGGGGGCCTGGACGACGAGCCGGAGCACCGCGGCGCGCGGGCCGCGGCGTACGTCCACCGAACGCACGACCCGGCCGCGCTCGCGCAGGTCGGTGCACCCCGGCCGGAGGAAGCAGCGCACGCGCGGCTCGCTGGCGGTCTCGGGCCGCTCCCGGGTCAACATGGTCGGCAACGACAGCGCGAAGCCGAGCAGGTCGACGCCGGCGAAGACGGGCAGCAGGCACGTGCTCGCCGGCACGCGGGTACGCCGGGCGGGTCCGGGGTGGCGCAGCGCGTCGCGGACCAGCGCGTGTGCCACCGCGTCGCCGGCCATGAGGACGTGGTCGGTGTCGGGGACGGGCGAGCGCCGGCCCGGGCAGACGTCCTGGATCTGCACCTGGGTGGCGCCAGGCTGGTGGTTCGCCGCCGGCTGCGGGGTGATGGTGGCGTCTGCGAGCGTCCCGACGGTGGTGTAGTCGGGTCCCGCGGGCAGGGGGCGGCGGGCGAGCAGTCGCAGCAGGCGCGAGCCGGCCGCGATCTGGTGGAATGCCGGTGAGCAGCCGTCGCGACAGTCGTCGCGGATCGCCGCCGACCCTGCGTCGTACACCCCGGACAGCCCGATCACGTCGTCCAGGCGTGCGGCGAGGTCCGGCCAGACGCGGACGACGAAGAACGCGTGGAAGGCGCCCTGGCTCTGGCCCACCAGCGAGATCTTGCGGCCCTTCGCGCGACGCGACACGGCACGGACCGCGTGCGCGACGATCTCCGCCGAGCGTTGCACGTCACCGAGCGACTGCTGCGGGAGGTCGACCGTGCAGACGGCATGACCGGCGCGACGCAGGTCCGGCACGTAGGTCGCACCCCAGTTCTCCTGCGCGGTGACGCCGGTGCCGTGCACCAGCACCACCGGGGTCGCCTGCGACGTCGCCGGGTCGCCGGCGCATGCCAGGGCTGCACGACGCTCGGCAGCCGGCACGGTGTAGGCCGGGCCGGGTGCGGCACCGGCCGGGGGCGGCGCGGCGCCGAGCGCAGTCAGGAGGGTTGCCAGGAGGGTCGTGAGGGCTGTCGTGGCCACCAGCAGGCGGTGGGCGCGCGTGCCGACACTCACGCGGGAGGGCATGCGCGGCATGATGCCACGCGCCGACGCGCCGGGCTCTTGCGTACGCTGTGGCCCACGTGCGCCACGGCGCGCGATCCCCGGTTGGTCTGTCGGCAGGGCCCGCCTGACTTTGAATCAGGATTAGCGACGTAGGTTCGACTCCTACCCGGGGAGCCGTCGAACGGCCCCGGTCGCGGGGCTGCTCCGCTACGGTGCGGCCATGTCACACCAGCCGTTCGCAGGCAAGGCCGCCATGGTCACGGGCGCGTCATCGGGCCTCGGCGCCGCGGTCGTCCGGCGGCTTGCCGCAGGGGGAGCGCGGGTGTACGCCGCGTCGCGCGACCAGGAACGGCTCGCGGCCGTCGCCCGCGACGCTGCGGACCTCCCGGGCGAGGTGCGGTTCGGTCCGCTCGACGTCGCGGAGCCCGCGTCCTGTCGGGCCGCCGTCGCGGCGGCGGTCGAGGAGTTCGGCGGTCTGGACGTGCTCGTCAACAACGCGGGGCGCCACGACTTCCGCCGGACCACGGAGGTCACCGACGACCAGTGGGCCCACGACATCGCCCTCAACCTCGGTGGCGTGTTCGCCTGCTCGCAGGCCGCGATCCCGCACCTGCTCGAGGCAGCGGGCGGCGCAGGCAACATCGTGAACGTCGCGTCCGTGGCAGGCGTCATGGGCGAGGCCTACTCGGCGGCGTACACCGCCGCCAAGCACGGGGTCGTCGGGCTGACGAAGGCGCTCGCCGTGGAGTATCTGCGCGAGCCGCTGCGGGTGAACTGCGTGTGCCCCGGCGGGATGGACACCCCGCAGGTGCACTCCATCGAGGTCCCGGACGGGGCGGACTGGGACCTGATCATGCGGGTCTCCGCCGCGCGGGGGTTCATGAGCGCCGAGTCCGTCGCGGCGGCCGTGTGCTTCCTGGCCAGCGACGACGCCGCGGCGATCCACGGCAGCGTGCAGCTGGTCGACCAGGGTCACCTGGCGGGCTGACGCGGCTCGACCGGCGGCCAGTCCCTCAGGCGGGCCGGCGCTCGCGTCGCTCCGCCGACTCTCTGGGAAGAGTCAATCATCAAGAAGTCTTGCTAAAGACATCTTGATCATCGTAAGGTCGCGTCATGACCGAGGCACCGATCACCGATCCGATCCGGATGCGGGCGCTCGCCCACCCCCTGCGCCTGCAGCTCATGGACGTCCTGGCCGAGCTGGGCGAGGCGACCGCGACCGAGTGCGCCGCGCGGGTGGGGGAGTCCGTCGCGAGCTGCTCGTTCCACCTGCGCCAGCTGGCGAAGTACGGCTTCGTCGAGCCGGCCGAGCGCCGGGGGCGGGAGCGCCCCTGGCGCCGGACGGCCGACCAGCTCACCACGCGACCCGACCCGGGGGTGCCGGGCTCCCTCGATGCCGCGACCGAGCTCGGCCGGCTGCACCTGCACGACGTCGTACGCCGAGCCGGGGACGCGCTGGCGCGGGTCGACGAAGAGCCTGCGGAGTGGGTGGGTGCGACGACGCTGCGCTCCCACACCGTGCTGGCCACCGCTGACGAGCTCGTGGAGCTCGCCGCAGCGATGGACGCGCTGCTCGCGCCGTACGTCGCCCGTCGCGACGACCCGGACGCAGCGCCCGCCACCGCGCGGCGCGCCCAGGTCGTCGCCCTCATGCACCTGGCGGACGGCCAGTGAGCGCCTCGCGGCCGTCGCTGCTGCGCCGGCACCTGGCGTTCCGCCGGCTCTGGCTGAGCTGGTGCGTGTCCAACGTCGCCGACAGCATGCTGTTCCTCGTCCTCGCCGTCTGGGTCAAGGACCTCACCGGTTCCAACGGCGCGGCGGCGATGACCTTCGTCTGCTTCGGCGCCCCCGCCCTCATCGCCCCGGTGCTGGGCGACATGGTCGACCGGGTCTCGCGGCGCCGGCTGCTCGTCGTGGTCAAGCTCGCGATCGTCCCGGTCCTGCTCGGCCTGCTGGTTGTCCCCGATGCGGTCCTGCTCGTCGCGGTGTACGCCGTGACCGTGGCGTATGGCGCCGTCGGCTACCTGACGGCGGCCGCGCAGGGCGGCCTGGTCCGCGACCTGCTGGACGACGACGACCTCGCCGCCGGCAACGGGTTGCTGAGCACCGTCGACCAGGCGCTGCGCCTGGTCGCCCCGCTGCTCGGCACCGGTCTCTACGCGCTCGCCGGACCCGGGCCGGTCGTCGTGCTCACCGCGTCCTGCTTCGGGGTGGCGGCGTTGATCCTGGCCGGTCTGCGGATGACCGAGACCCCGCCGACGCCGGCCGACGAGCGTGGTGGATACGGCGCCGAGATCGTCGCCGGCGCCGCCCACCTGCGTCGTACGCCGCTGCTGGGGATCACGCTGGTGGCGGTGACCGTGGGGTTCGCGGCGACCGGCCTGCTCAACGCGGTCAGCTTCGCCGTCCTCGAGCATGGGCTGGGCGTCCCGGCCGCCATGATCGGGCTGGTCGTCAGCGTCCAGGGCATCGGTGCCGTGCTGGCGGGGATCACGGTCGCCCGCGCGATCGGCACGTGGCAGGAGAGCGCTGTGGTCCGCGTCGGCCTGCTGCTCCTCGCCGCGGGGACGCTGCCCCTGATGACGCCGTGGCTGCCGGTCGCGCTGGTCGGGCTGGTCGCGATCGGGTTCGGCGGCACGTGGTCGGTCGTCGCGCTGATGACCATGCGCCAGCGACTGACCCCACCGACGCTGCAGGGACGCGTCGGCACGGCCACCAACGTCGCCATCACCGTGCCGCAGACCGCCGTCACGTTGGTCGGCGCGGCCCTGGTCGGCCTGGTCGACCACCGCCTGCTGCTCCTCGTCACCGCGGTGGGGGTGGCGCTCGCAGCGATGCTCACCTGGCGCAGGACGTCCTCTACAGTGACCGGGTTTACCGCTCAGCCGCAGCAGCAGGAGGCAGTCTCGTGAGCAGTGCGTCAGCGCCGTCGGACGACCTGACCGTGATCGTGCTCGCCGCCGGCGGCGGCACGCGCATGCGGTCCAAGACGATGAAGGTGCTCCACCCGATCTGCGGGCGGAGCATGCTCGGGCACGTGCTGCGCGCCGCCCAGGCCGCCGAGCCGCGCAGGCTCGTCGCCGTCATCGGGACGCAGCGCGAGCAGGTGGGACCGCACGTGCTCGAGCTGGTGCCCGACGCGCTGCTCGCCGTGCAGGAGACCCCCGAGGGCACCGGGCACGCCGTCCGGGCCGCCGTCGACGCCGTGGTCGGCGCCGACGGCGACCTGACCGGCACGGTGCTCGTCACCGCCGGCGACACCCCGATGCTCGAGGGCGAGAGTCTGCGCGACTTCGTCGCCGACCACCGCCGCTCCGGCCGCGCGGTCAGCATCCTCACCGGCCGCGTGGCCGACCCCACGGGCTACGGCCGGATCGTCCGCGAGCCCGACGGCAGCGTCGCGGCCATCGTGGAGGAGAAGGAGGCCACCGACTACCAGCGCGAGATCAACGAGATCAACTCCGGGATCCTGGCCTTCGACGCCGCCTTCCTGCGCTCCGCGCTGCCACGGATCAGCAACGACAACGCGAAGGGCGAGTACTACCTCACCGACGCGATCGCGCTTGCGCGCGGCGACGGGTTGCAGGTCGGGGCGTTCCCCGTCGTCGACGTCGCCCAGACCGAGGGCGCCAACGACCGCGCGCAGCTCGCCGACCTGGCGCGCGAGATGAACCAGCGGATCCTGCGCCGGTGGATGCGCGAGGGTGTCACGGTGATCGACCCCCTCACGACCTGGGTCGACGCCGACGTGGTGCTCTCGCCGGACGTCACGATCCTGCCCAACGTGCAGCTGCTCGGCGCGACCATCGTCGGGGAGGACGCCGTGATCGGTCCGGACTCCACGCTGCGCGACGTCGAGGTCGGCCAGGCCGCCCGCGTCGTGCGCACCCACGCCGAGCTCGCCGTGGTCGGGCCGGCCGCGCAGGTCGGGCCCTTCTCCTACCTGCGTCCGGGAACCCGGATCGGCGCGGAGGGCAAGGTCGGCACGTTCGTGGAGACCAAGAACTCCGTGATCGCCGCCGGCGCGAAGGTGCCGCACCTGTCCTACATCGGCGACGCGGAGATCGGCGAGGGCACCAACATCGGGGCCGGCACGATCACCGCCAACTACGACGGCGTCGCCAAGCACCGCACCGTCGTCGGCGCCCACGCGCGCACCGGGTCCAACAACACGTTCGTCGCCCCCGTCACGATCGGTGACGGCGCCGTCACGGGCGCCGGCACGACCGTCCGCACCGACGTCCCGCCGGGCGCTCTGGCCGTCTCGGCCGGCTCCCAGCGCCACCTCGAGGGCTGGGTGCTGCGCAAGCGCGCGGGGACCGCCGCGGCCGACGCGGCGGCCGCTGCGCTCGGGGACGCGGGGTCGACCACGCCGGAGGCGTGAGACGTCTCACGACCGCGGTCGCCGGTTCGCCGTAGGGGCGGCACGGGGTGCACAATCGCGACGTGAGCGGAATGAAGCGGGCCACCGAGAAGAACCTGATGGTGTTCAGCGGCCGGGCGCACCCCAGCCTCGCCGAGGAGGTGGCCGACCAGCTCGGGACGGGGCTCGTGCCCACCTCGGCGTACGAGTTCGCGAACTCCGAGATCTACGTCCGCTTCGAGGAGTCCGTCCGCGGGTGCGACGCCTTCGTGATCCAGAGCCACACGGCGCCGATCAACGAGTGGATCATGGAGCACCTGATCATGGTCGACGCGCTCAAGCGCGCCTCGGCGAAGCGGATCACGGTGGTGCTCCCGTTCTACGGCTACGCCCGCCAGGACAAGAAGCACCGCGGCCGTGAGCCGATCTCCGCCCGGCTGATGGCCGACCTGTTCAAGACCGCCGGCGCCGACCGGCTCATCACCGTCGACCTGCACGCCGACCAGATCCAGGGCTATTTCGACGGCCCCGTCGACCACCTGATGGCGCTGCCGCTGCTCACGCAGTACGTCAAGGAGAAGTACGGCGACCAGCAGCTCACGGTCGTCTCGCCCGACGCCGGCCGGATCAAGGTCGCCGAGCGGTGGGCCGCCAAGCTCGGTGGGAGCCCGCTGGCGTTCATCCACAAGACCCGCGACGTCAACCGGCCCAACGAGTCGGTGGCCAACCGCGTCGTCGGTGAGGTCGAGGGCCGGATGTGCGTCCTGGTCGACGACATGATCGACACCGGCGGCACCATCGTGAAGGCCGCCGACGCCCTCATGGCCGACGGCGCAGCGGGCGTGGTGATCGCCGCGACCCACCCGATCCTGTCCGACCCCGCGGTCGACCGCCTCAAGAACTGCCAGGCGACCGAGGTCATCGTCACCAACACGCTGCCGATCCCCGAGGACCACCTCTTCGACAAGCTGACCTGCCTGTCGATCGCGCCGCTGATCAGCCGCGCCATCCGCGAGGTCTTCGAGGACGGCTCTGTGACCTCGCTGTTCGACGGCCACGCCTGAGCCGAAGAACACACCTCGACCTCGGTAGTCGATTGGTGCTGCCCCCACCGGGGTCGCTAGACTCCCACGGTTGCCTCGGCGAGGGAGTTCCCGCTCCGTGATCGACGCGGTGCCACGGTTGCGCTCCTGCGCGCGCCCGTCGCCCGCTCCGGTCGGGCCCTCCTCGCTGGCAACCACCCGCCAGAAGCTCATTGCATCGACGTACGAGGAGTTGCTCCACCATGACCGACAAGATCACCGCCGAGCTGCGCACCGAGTTCGGCAAGGGGGCCGCCCGGCGCATCCGTCGCGCCGACAAGGTTCCCGCCGTGCTCTACGGTCACGGCGCCGAGCCGCAGCACCTCTCGCTCCCGGGTCACGACACCATGCTCGCCCTCAAGAAGGGCGGCTCCAACGCGCTGCTGACGATCACCATCGAGGGTAAGGACCAGCTGGCGCTCGCCCGCGAGGTCCAGTCCGACCCGATCAAGGGCTTCCTCGAGCACATCGACTTCGTCGCCATCAAGCGCGGCGAGAAGGTCATCGTCGACGTTCCCGTCGTCACCGTCGGTGAGGCCGTCCGCGGCACCGTCGTCACCACGCCGCTCGGCGAGCTGCGCATCGAGGTCGACGCCACCAAGATCCCCGAGTCCATCGAGGTCTCGGTCGAGGACGCCGACGCCGGCTTCCAGGTCAACGCGGGCGAGCTCAACCTGCCCGACGGCGCCGTCCTCTCGGGCATCGAGGACGACGAGGCCGTCGTCATCGTCGCGCACGCCCCGACCGCCGAGCAGCTCGACGCCGAGCTGGAGCAGGCCGAGGCCGACGCCGGCATCGAGCGCGACGAGCCCGAGGTGAGCGAGGCCGAGTGACGCGCGTGGGTCACCCCGCGTGTTGAGCTGGATCCGACGAAGGGCCGGGAGTTCTGCGATGTCCGACGCCGCCTGGTTGGTGGTGGGGCTCGGGAACCCCGGCCCGACGTACGCCCAGACCCGCCACAACATCGGCTACCTCGTCGTCGAGGAGCTGGCGCAGCGGATGGGCTCCGGGTTCCGGGCCCACAAGTCCGGTCGCGCCGACGTCGTGGAGGGCAGACTGGGGCCGCCCGGCCCCGACGTGCCCCGTGTCGTGCTGATGAAGGCGCGCACCTACATGAACGAGTCCGGCGGACCGGTCTCGACGCTCGCGAAGTTCTACAAGGTGCCTGCCGAGCGCGTCATCGCGATCCACGACGAGCTCGACATCGGCTTCGGCACCCTGCGCGTGAAGCTCGGGGGCGGCGACAACGGCCACAACGGGCTGAAGTCGATGCGGTCCTCGCTCGGCACCGGTGACTTCTACCGCCTGCGCGCCGGGATCGGCCGTCCCCCGGGTCGGCAGGCGCCGGCGGACTTCGTGCTGTCGCCGTACTCCTCGGCCGAGCGCAAGGAGCTCCCGCTCCAGGTCGTGCTCGCCGCCGACGCCGTGGAGTCCCTGATCAGTGAGGGACTCGAGCGGACGCAGAGCCGCTTCAACTCCTGAGGGGCTCTAGGGTGGCGGCCGTGAACGACTTCGCGCCTGCCAGCCCGCCCGGGATCGAGCACGACGACCACCTCCTGGCGGCCTGGGCCGCCGAGGTCGCCGGCAACCTTCTCGTCGAGGTCCGTGGCCAGGGCCTGGAGGGCAAGGAGCTCAAGGACGCCGGCGACCGCGCCGCCCACGAGCTGCTGATGGAGCTGCTGGCTCAGCACCGTCCCGGCGACGCCGTCCTGTCGGAGGAGGGCAAGGACGACAAGCGCCGCCTCGACGCCGACCGGGTCTGGATCGTGGACCCGCTCGACGGCACCCGGGAGTTCTCCGAGCCCCCGCGCGAGGATTGGGCCGTCCACGTCGCGCTCTGGACCCGCGCCGCCGGCGACCTGGCCGCCGGTGCCGTCGCCCAGCCGGGACTCGCCACCACCTTCCACACCGGGGCACCCCCCGTCGTGCCCGACTCGACCGCGGCGCGGCCGCGCATCGCCGTGTCCCGCACGCGCCCGCCCGCCTTCGTCGAGGCGCTGGCCGCCGAGATCGGCGCCGATCTGGTCCCCATGGGCTCCGCCGGCGCCAAGGTCATCTCGGTCGTCCGCGACGTCACCGACGCCTACGTGCACGCCGGCGGACAGTACGAGTGGGACTCCGCCGCCCCCGTCGCCGTCGCCCGCGCCGCCGGACTGCACACCTCCCGCATCGACGGCAGCCCACTGGTCTACAACCAGGACGACGTGCTCCTGCCCGACCTGGTCGTCTGCCGCCCGGAGCTCGCCGAGCCGATCCTGGCCTTCATCCGCGAGCACGGCACCGACTGAGAACCGAACTGCTGAGCAAACGGGTGGCAGTCGCCTGCCGTCAGGCGGCACTGTCGCGTCCGGGAGCTCGTTTGCTCAGCAGTTCGGCGAGCGCAACGGCGGCGACCAGCACTCGTCGCACGTCGTCGGGGCGCCCCATCACGTCCTCGTAGCTGAACCGCAGCACCGTCCAGCCCTCGACGACGAACCGGTTGTAGCGCCGACAGTCGGCCGCCAGCGCTGCGCGGTTGCCGTGCCAGGTGAAGGAGTCGGCCTCGAGGATCAACCGGAGTCGCTCGTCGACAAGATCCGGTCGGCCCAGGCCCGGCAGGGTGACCTGGGGACGCACTGACAGCCCGGGGACGTCGAGCGCTATGGCCCGCAACGTCGACTCGAACGGGTTGGCGGCGAGCAACGTGGCTGCAGCGGCGATGCGTCGGGCCTGGCGCGCACCTGGCCCCTTCGCGGTGTCGGCGATGTGGGCGAGGAGCTGCGTTCCGAAGCCGGCGCGCAGGGCGGAGTCGGCCACGCTGAGCGCCTCGTCGAAAGGCAGCTGACGCAGGCACTGCTCGAGCGTCGTCTCCTTCGTGGCCACCCAGCCGTCGCGCGCGGTCAGCTCGGCCCGGTGGACGACAGCCAGCTCGCGCGCCTCCCGCGGCAGGCGCCGGCCCCGGCTGACGGTGACGTGCGGCAGCTGCGGGACGGACTTGACGGCCCATCCGTGCAGCAATGCCGCGCTCGTGTGGGACACCAGTCCGCCAAGCCGTACGGCTGCCTCCATTGCGGCGTCCGCTTCCGGGACCGCATAGGTGCCCCGGCTCTTTCGTATGACGTCCCCGGCTGCCACGGCGCGGTCGAGGTCTGCGCGCGAGACGTAGGCCAACAGCGTGCGCCTACGCGCGACGCCCCCGAGCGCATACAACACGTCCAGGACCATCGTGCGGTTCTACGGCATCCTCGGGCGGGTAGGCCGGGGTCATCCACAGGAGGTGCGTGATGGCGAGCAAGGCGATCGAGCTCGAGGTCGACGACAAGGTCGTGCGCGTCTCCAACCCCGACCGCGTCTACTTCCCGGCGCGCGGGGAGACGAAGCTCGACCTGGTCGAGTACTACCTCGCCGTCGGCGACGGGATCGTCAACGCGCTGCGTGAGCGCCCCTGCATGCTGCAACGCTTCCCGACGGGCGTGACGGGGGAGAAGGTGCACCAGAAGCGCCTGCCGAAGGGCGCACCCCCCTGGATGGACACCGTCGAGGTGTTCTTCCCGCGCTGGAAGCGGACCGCCGACGAGCTGTGCGTCACCGAGATCGCGCAGGTGATCTGGGCCGTGCAGATGTCGACGGTGGAGTTCCACCCGTGGAACAGCCGCCGCGGCCACCTCGAGGAGCCCGACGAGTGGCGCATCGACCTCGACCCCGGGCCGGAGTGTGACTGGGCCACGGTGCAGCGCGTCACCCACGTCGTCCACGAGGTGCTCGACGAGCTCGGGGCGACCGGGTTCCCGAAGACGTCGGGTGGCAAGGGCCTGCACGTCTACGTCCGGATCCCACCCCACCCCTTCGCCGACGTACGCCGGGCGGCGCTGGCGTTCGCGCGCGAGGTCGAGCGCCGCAGCCCCGATGTCACCACCGCCTGGTGGCGCAAGGACCGCGACCCGGCGGCGCTGTTCGTCGACTACAACCAGAACGCCCGCGACCACACCATCGCCGCGGCGTACTCCGTGCGCGGCAACCCCGAGGCCACGGTGTCGGCTCCGGTGGCGTGGGAGGAGGTCGACCGGTGCGAGCCCGGCGACTTCACGATCGCCACGGTGCCGGAGCGGTTCGCGCGCCTCGGTGACCTGCACGCCGGCATCGACGACGCGGTCTTCGACCCCGCACCCCTGCTGGAGTGGGCCGACCGCGACGCTGCGGAGGGGGCCGAGGTCCCGCCCGTCGACGACTGATCCCGCCCAGAGGGAAGGGCGCCGGGCCCGGTGCTGGCGGCCAGTAGGGTGCGCCCGGAACATGTTCTCGTTTGCGGAGGTCCGGATGGCAACGCCCGCGGTCGACTGGTTCACCACCGGTCCCGAGCCGGCACTCGTCGGCAGCACGTGCACGCACTGTGGGACCCACGCGTTCCCACCGGAGACGACGTTCTGCAAGAACCCGGCGTGCTCGGGCGAGGAGTTCGCGGCGACCGAGCTGTCGCGCCGCGGCCGCGTGTGGTCCTACACCGACGCGCAGTACCAGCCGCCCCCGCCTTACATCCCCCGCACCGACCCCTACGAGCCGTTCGCGCTCGCGGCGGTCGAGTTGGACGAGGGCCTCGTCGTGCTGGGCCAGGTCGCCGACGGCTACGGCGTGGCCGACCTGAAGGTCGGCGCGGAGGTCGAGCTCGTCGTCGAGCCGCTCTACGTCGACGAGGACGGTGAGGAGCGCACGGTGTGGCGCTGGAAGCCCGTGCAGTCGGTCGAGCCGCACTCGTCGGTCGAGCCTGTCGAGACCATCGAGACTGGGGAGAGCAAGTGAGCAACGAGGTCGCCGTCCTCGGCGTCGGCATGCACCCGTGGGGCAAGTGGGGTCACTCGTTCGTCAAGTACGGCGTGGCCGCCGCGCGCGCCGCGCTCGACGACGCGGGCGTCCCGTGGGAGGACGTCGACCTGATCGTCGGTGGCGAGACCGTCCGCAACGGCTACGCCGGCTATGTCGCGGGCTCGACGTTCGCCCAGGCGCTGGGCTGGAACGGCGCGTCGGTGGCCACGTCGTACGCCGCCTGCGCCACCGGCGCCCAGGCCATCGACACCGCCCGCGCGCGGATCCTCGCCGGGATGTGCGAGGTCGCGCTGGTCGTCGGCGCCGACACCACCCCGAAGGGCTTCCTCGCCCCCAACGCCGGTGAGCGCTGGGACGACCCGGACTGGCTGCGCTTCCGGCTGATGGGCATGACCAACCCGGCGTACTTCGCGCTCTACGCACGCCGGCGCATCGACCTCTACGGCGCCACGCCGGAGGACTTCGCGCAGGTGAAGGTCAAGAACGCCAAGCACGGGCTCAACAACCCGTATGCCCGCTACCGCAAGGAGGTCAGCGTCGGCGACGTGCTCAGCTCCGCCGTCGTCTCCGACCCGTTGCACCTGCTCGATATCTGCGCGACGTCCGACGGTGGAGCAGCGGTGCTGCTGACGTCGATGGAGTACGCCAAGAAGCACGGCATCGCCGACCCCGTGCGGGTCGCGGCGGTCTCCACGGTGACGCCGACGTTCCCGCAGACCGTGATCGACATGCCGTTGTTCTCCACCGAGTCCTCGACCGCGGTGCCGGCACCGGAGCGCACCTTCAAGGCCTCCATCGGCCACGCGGCCTACGAGGAGGCCGGCATCGGCCCCGAGGACGTCGACGTCGCCGAGGTCTACGACCTGTCCACCGCGTTGGAGCTCGACTGGATCGAGGACCTCGCGCTGTGCGGACGTGGCGAGGCCGAGTCCCTGCTGCGTGCCGGTGACACCACGATCGGCGGCCGGATCCCGGTGAACCCGTCGGGTGGGCTGGCGTGCTTCGGCGAGGCCGTCCCGGCCCAGGCGCTCGCGCAGGTCTGCGAGCTCGCCTGGCAGCTGCGCGGTCAGGCCGAGGGACGCCAGGTCGAGGGCGCCCGCGTGGGCATCACCGCGAACCAAGGACTGTTCGGTCACGGGTCCTCGGTGATCGTGCGCCGCTGAGGCGCTGCCTCGATCGGCGCGCCTCGCGCGACGCGCGCGGGGCGATGCTGGCGATCAGCACGCCGGTGACCACGAGGACGGCGCCGATGAGCTCGCCGACGGTGACGGTCTCCCCGCGGACCAGCCAGGCCGCGCTCATGCCGACCACCGGCACGAGCATGGAGAACGGCGCGATCACCCCCGAAGGGTGGCGGGCCATCAGCCAGGTCCAGATCCCCGAGCCGACGAGGGTGCCGAGCACGATCGTGTAGGCCATGCCGACGAGCGCAGGGACCAGGGTCGGCCCGGCCGAGGTCAACGACGTCGTGATGCGATCGGGCCCCTCGACGACCCACGCCAGGGCGAGCATCGGCACCGGCGGCACCACCGACATCCACAGCACGACGTGCAGCGGCTTCGGTGCGCGCGCCTGGGCGGAGCAGACGTTGCCGACCGCCCAGCCGAGCGCGCCGACGAGCACGAGGACGAACGGCAGCAGCGCGGCCGACTCGGCGCGCTGGAACCCGACGACCGCCAGACCCCCGCTGGCGAGCACGACGCCGGCCACCCGCCGCCGGCTCAACCCCTGGCGCAGGAACGCCGCTGCCAGCAGCACGGTGAAGGGCGCCGACGCCTGCAGCACTAACGAGGCGAGGCCGGCCGGCATCCCGGTGGTCATGCCGAGGTAGAGGAAGGCGAACTGCACGACGCCGAACCCGACGCCGTACCCGATCAGCAGACGCAGCGGCACCTGTGGCCGCGGGATCCACAGCAGCGTCGGCACCGCCAGGACGACGAACCGCAGCGCGACGGCGAACAGCGGCGGGAAGTGCTCCAGGGTCGCGGCGATCGCGAGGAAGTTGAGGCCCCACAATGCGGCGACCAGCGTGGCGAGCAGGCGGTGGGACATCGGCAGGGACAGCGGCACGCAGCCATCCTCCGCGCCGCATCAGTTCAGGAAAAGCGAAACCTCGTTCACTGACTGTGTAGTTTGCCTTCATGGACCCGCGCCACCTCGAGCTGCTGCGCGAGCTCGACGAGCGGGGGAGTCTGACCGCGGTCGCCGAGGCGACCCACCGCACACCGTCGGCGGTGTCGCAGCAGCTGCGCGCCGCGCAGCGGGCGTTCGGCGTACCCCTGGTCGAGGCGCACGGGCGTGGCCTCCGGCTGACGGCGGCCGGGCGGGTGCTGGCCGACGCGGGCCGGGAGGTGGCCTCCGGCATCGCGCGGGCGGAGGCGCGCTGGCAGGAGTTCCGCGGCGGGGTGCGGGGGACCGTGACGGTCGCGGCGCTGCCGAGCGCGGCGGCGTTCCTGCTGCCGGGCGTCCTGGCGGCACTGCCGGACGGCATCGAGGTCGTCATCGACGACGTCGACCGGGCGGAGCGGGAGTACGCCGCCCTCACCCGCGACCACGACCTCGTCGTCGGCCACAGCCTCGCCGCGCTGCCGGAGGGCGGTGCCGCCGGTCTGGTCGTGCAGCACCTGGCCCACGAACCGCTCGACGTCGCGATGGCACCGGAGCACGACCTGGCCGCGCGCGAGCGGCTGACGCCCGAGGACGTGGCCTCCCTGCCGTGGGTCGGGGTGCCGCTCGGGTTCCCGTTCGACACCGTGCGCCGGGCGGTCGAGCAGGCCACCGGGCAGGTGGTGCAGGTGCGCCAGCGGGTGCGCGACAACCGGCTGGTCGAGGCGCTCGTGGCCGGCGACCCGGCTCGTGAGCTGGTGGGCATCCTGCCGCGCTTCACGACCGTCGAGGGTGCCATCCGGCTCCGCCCCCTCGACGGTGTCGCGGCCCGTCGCAGCATCCTCGCGCTGGCTCGTCCCGATCGCGCCGAGCGCCTCGTCGTACGGCGGGTGCTCGACGCCCTGGTCACGGTCGCCGGCGAGGTCGAGCAGCGGCACCAGGCCTGACCGGACCTGCTCTCCCGGGGTGCGGGGCGCTCGGCGGACCTCCGTAGAATCGAGCCCATCACCCCTGTCTGCGCCGCGGCAGGGGTTCCGTCGCGTTGTCCGCGTTTGTCTGCGCTGTCTGGGAGCACGTGTGAGCCTGCAGGGACTATCCGAGATCGTCCTGCGTGAGCCCGTGCTCGCGCACGCCCTCGAGACCACCGACGGCACCGCCCCGACGCTCGGGCTGACGGCGCCGCCGGCGCTGCGGCCGTTCTTCGTGCACGGGCTCGTGCAGGCCGGCCGCACCGTCCTGGCGGTCCCGGCCACCGCCCGCGAGGCCGAGGACCTGGTCCGGATGCTCGGCGACCTGATGGACCCCGACGATGTCGCCTACTACCCGTCCTGGGAGACGCTGCCGCATGAGCGACTGTCGCCGCGCAGCGACACGGTCGGCCGACGGCTCGCGGTGCTGCGCCGGCTCGCCCATCCCGGGGTCTCGACGAGCTCGACCGACCGGGCTGCCTCCAACGGTCCTCTCAAGGTCGTCGTGGCGCCGGTGCGCTCGGTCCTGCAGCCGCAGGTGAAGGGCCTGGCCGACCTCGAGCCGGTGGAGCTGGTCAAGGGCTCCGAGGCCCCGCTGGACGACGTGGTCGAACGCCTGGCCGGGGCGGCGTACTCCCGCGTGGACATGGTCGAGAAGCGCGGCGAGTTCGCCGTGCGCGGCGGCATCGTCGACGTCTTCCCGCCCACGGAGGAGCACCCGCTGCGCGTGGAGTTCTGGGGCGACGAGGTCGAGGAGATCCGCGCCTTCTCCGTCGCCGACCAGCGCACGCTCGAGGCGGTCGACCGGGTGTGGGCCCCGCCGTGCCGTGAGCTCCTGCTCACCGACGACGTACGCCGTCGCGCCGCGGCTCTCGGCGCGCAGCACCCGGCGCTGGCCGAGATCTGCGAGCGGATCGCGCAGGGCCAGGCCGTCGAGGGGATGGAGTCGCTGACCCCGGCACTGGTCGACGAGATGGAGCTGCTCGTCGACCTGCTGCCGGTCGGCACCACGGTCGTGGTGATGGATCCCGAGCGAGCGCGCTCGCGGGCCCGCGACCTGGTCGCGACCAGCGAGGAGTTCCTCGCCGCGTCGTGGGCGGCGGCGGCCACCGGGGGCGAGGCGCCGGTCGACCTGGGGGCGGCGTCCTACCGCGACCTCGACGAGGTCCGCGACCACGCCCTGGCGCGTGGGCAGGCGTGGTGGTCGATGAGCCCCTTCGGGCTGGACGAGGTCGACGAGAGTGGACGCGACGGCGAGAGCCGCGCCGTGCAGGTCTCGGCCGTCGAGTCCTACCGCGGCGAGGTGCCCCGCGCCGTCGAGGACATTCGCTCGTGGCTGCGCACGGGCTCGCGGGTCGTGCTGGTCAGCGAGGGTCACGGCACGAGCGAGCGCATGGCCGAGCTGCTGCGCGAGGCCGACATCCCCGTGCGCGTCGCCGAGAGCATCGAGACGCCCGACGACGCCCCCGAGGGCATCGTCGTGTCGACCACCGGCACCCTCGACCACGGGTTCCGCGACGAGGCGCAGTGCCTGGCGGTGCTCACCGGTGAGGACATCCTGGGGCAGAAGAGCTCCACCAAGGACATGCGCCGGATGCCGACGCGGCGCAAGAAGCAGATCGACCCGCTCGAGCTCAAGCCCGGCGACTACGTCGTCCACGAGCAGCACGGCGTCGGTCGCTACATCGAGATGAAGCAGCGCGAGGTCGCCGGTGCGACCCGCGAGTACCTCGTCCTGGAGTACGGCGCCTCCAAGCGCGGCCACCCGCCGGACCGGCTCTACGTCCCGGCCGACGCGCTCGACCAGGTGACCCGCTACGTCGGCGGCGAGCAGCCCAGCCTCGACCGGCTCGGCGGCGCGGACTGGGCCAAGCGCAAGGGCCGCGCCCGCAAGGCGGTGCGCCAGATCGCCGGCGAGCTCATCAAGCTGTACGCCGCCCGGCAGGCGACCCAGGGTCACGCGTTCGGGCCCGACAGCCCGTGGCAGCGCGAGCTCGAGGACGCGTTCCCCTTCGTCGAGACCACTGACCAGCTGACGACGGTCGACGAGGTCAAGCGCGACATGGAGCGCACCGTCCCGATGGACCGCCTGGTCTGCGGCGACGTCGGCTACGGCAAGACCGAGATCGCCGTCCGCGCGGCGTTCAAGGCCGTGCAGGACGGCAAGCAGGTGGTCGTCCTCGTGCCCACCACGCTGCTGGTGCAGCAGCACTACTCGACCTTCGCCGAGCGGATGTCGGCCTTCCCGGTCAACCTCAAGGGGCTCTCGCGGTTCCAGACCGAGAAGGAGGCCCAGGAGGTCATCGCCGGCCTCGCGGACGGGTCGGTCGACATCGTCATCGGCACCCACCGGCTGCTCAACCCGGACATCAAGGTCAAGGACCTCGGGCTGATCATCGTCGACGAGGAGCAGCGCTTCGGCGTCGAGCACAAGGAGCAGATGAAGCGGCTGCGCACCAGCGTCGACGTGCTGGCGATGTCGGCGACGCCGATCCCGCGCACGCTCGAGATGGCGATCACCGGCATCCGCGAGATGTCGACGATCACCACCCCGCCGGAGGAGCGGCACCCGGTGCTGACCTACGTCGGGGCCTACGAGGACCGGCAGGTGATCGCCGCCGTACGCCGCGAGCTGCTGCGCGACGGCCAGGTGTTCTACATCCACAACCGGGTGCAGTCGATCGACAAGGCCGCGGCCAAGATCCGCGAGCTCGTGCCCGAGGCGCGGGTGGCGACGGCCCACGGCCAGATGGGCGAGCACCAGCTCGAGCAGGTGATGGTCGACTTCTGGGAGAAGCGCTTCGACGTCCTGGTGTGCACCACCATCGTCGAGTCGGGCCTGGACGTCTCCAACGCCAACACGATGATCATCGAGCGCTCCGACACCCTCGGCCTCTCCCAGCTCCACCAGCTGCGCGGGCGGGTCGGTCGTGGCCGGGAGCGGGCCTACGCCTACTTCCTCTACCCGGCCGACAAGCCGCTGACCGAGACCGCACACGAGCGGCTGGCGACGCTGGCGCAGCACTCCGACCTCGGCGGCGGCATGGCGATCGCCATGAAGGACCTGGAGATCCGCGGCGCCGGCAACCTGCTCGGTGGCGAGCAGTCCGGCCACATCGCCGACGTCGGCTTCGATCTCTACGTGCGCCTGGTCGGCGAGGCGGTCGCGGAGTATCGCGGTCAGACCGAGGAGGAGCAGGCCGAGGTCCGCATCGACCTGCCCGTCGACGCGCACCTGCCCCACGACTACGTGCCCAGCGAGCGGCTGCGGCTGGAGATGTACAAGCGCATGGCCGAGGTGCGCACCGACGACGACGTCGCGCAGCTGCGCGAGGAGCTCACCGACCGCTACGGCGCGCCCCCCGAGCCCGTCGCGCGGCTGCTCGAGGTCGCGCGCTTCCGCGGCCGGGCCCGGCGCGCGAAGCTGTCGGAGGTGACGCTGCAGGGCAAGTACGTGCGGTTCGCGCCCATCGACCTGCCCGACTCGCGCCAGGTGCGGCTCAACCGGATGTATCCCAAGAGCCTGCTCAAGGCCGGCACGTCCACGATTCTCGTGCCGCGCCCGAGCGACCCCGGCATCGGCGGCAAGCCGTTGCGCGACGGCGAGCTGCTGGACTGGGTGCATCTGGTGGTCGACAGCATCATCGACCCGGTCGAGGCCTGAGCGCCGCTTCCTGCGTACGATGCCGTCGTGATGCGCCGAACCCTCGCCCGCACGACCGGGCGCCGACCTGTCCGCACGCTCGCGGTCGCTGCGGCGGCCGTCGCGACGATCGCGCTCAGTGGCTGCGACCTGCGCCCGGGCGTCGCCGCCGAGGTCGGGGACCGCACGATCAGCAAGGACCGCGTCGAGTCGGTCGCGGAAGCGCTGTGCTCGGCCAACCTCAGCCCGGGCCCGGGTGGACAGACGCCGCAGCTTCCCTCCTCCGGGGCGCGCGCCGGTGCGCTGCAGGTGCTGCTCGACGCCGAGCTCGCCCGCCAGTTCGGTGAGTCCGAGGGCGTCGAGGCCGACCCCGGTGCGGTGTCCGCTGCGCTGGCGCAGAACGAGCCGGGCATCGCCGCCCTCCCGGAGGACCGGCAGGACGCCTTCCGCGACACGCTGCGTGACTTCACCGAGGGTCAGCTCATGCTGATCGAGATCGGCACCCGGTCGCTGGCGGCGTCCGGTGCCACCGAGGTCACCGAGGACGACGCGTTCGCCGAGGGTCGTCGTCTGCAGGCGGAGTACGTCGAGACGCTCGACGTCGAGGTCGACCCACGGTTCGGGGCGTTCGCCGACGGCCAGCTCGTCCCCGGCACCGCGTCGCTGTCGGTCCCGCAGAGCGAGTTCGCCCAGCTCGCCGGCCAGGGCACCCCCGACCCGGGGTTCGTCGCGCAGCTGCCCGCCTCCCAGCTCTGCTCGTGACCGCCCGCGACCAGAACGAGCCCCGGACCTCGGGGCTGCTCGAGCTGGTCGCGGTGATGGACCGGCTGCGCCGGGAGTGCCCGTGGGACCGCGAGCAGACCCACCGCTCCCTCGTGCGCTACCTCCTGGAGGAGAGCCACGAGGTGATCGAGGCGATCGAGGGCCTCGATCAGCCAGGGGAACCTGACGGCGCCACCCACCTGCGCGAGGAGCTCGGCGACCTGCTGCTGCAGGTCTACTTCCATGCCCGCCTCGCCCAGGAGCGCGCCGAGGACCCGTTCGACATCGACGACGTCGCCCGCGGCATCGTCGAGAAGATGGTGCGCCGCCACCCGCACGTCTTCGGCGACACCCAGGCTGCGGACGCGGCGGAGGTGCGCACCAACTGGGAGACCATCAAGGCCGCCGAGAAGCAGCGCGACTCCGTGCTCGACGGGATCGCGCCGACCCTGCCCGGCCTGAGCCTCGCCGACAAGGTGCTCGCCCGCGCCGAGCGTGCCGGCATCACGCCCGCGCCCGCGTCACTCCCCTACGTGAGCGCTCTCGAAGGGGCTGCATCAGAGCGCTCACGTAGGGGAGTGACGGGAGAGGGTGATGCGGAGACGGTCGTGGGCGAGGAGCTGCTGGCTGCGGTGGTGCGTGCCCGCGAGCTCGGCGTCGACCCCGAGCTGGCGCTGCGCTCCGCCGTACGCCGTTTCAGCGCCGAGGTCCGCGCACAGGAGTCCGCCGCGCCTCGCTAGGCTCTCGCGCGGAGCGCACCCGCTCCCGTTCGGACCCCGAACACCACCCCGAACCCTGACCACGAACCCGGACCGAGGAGATGCTGTGGCGTCCATCGAGGCTGTCGGCGCGCGCGAGATCCTGGACTCGCGCGGCAACCCCACCGTCGAGGTCGAGGTCGTCCTCGACGACGGCTCGACCGGCCGCGCGGCGGTCCCCAGCGGCGCGTCTACCGGCGCCTTCGAGGCGGTGGAGCTGCGTGACGGCGGCGACCGCTACCTCGGCAAGGGCGTGCAGCGGGCGGTCGAGGGTGTCCTCGACAAGGCCGGCCCGCGCCTGATCGGCCAGGACGCCTCCGAGCAGCGCCTCGTCGACCAGCTCCTGCTCGACCTCGACGGGACCCCCAACAAGTCCGAGCTCGGCGCCAACGCGATCCTGGGCGTCTCGCTCGCCGTCGCCAAGGCCGCGGCCGACTCGGCCGACCTCCCGTTGTTCCGCTACGTCGGCGGCCCCAACGCCCACGTGCTGCCGGTGCCGATGATGAACATCCTCAACGGTGGCGCCCACGCCGACACCAACGTCGACATCCAGGAGTTCATGATCGCGCCGATCGGCGCCGGGACCTTCCGCGACGCCCTGCGCCAGGGTGCGGAGGTCTACCACGCGCTGAAGTCCGTGCTGAAGCAGCGGGGTCTGGCCACCGGTGTCGGCGACGAGGGCGGGTTCGCCCCGGAGCTCGGCTCCAACCGCGAGGCCCTCGACCTGATCGCCGAGGCGATCGGCCAGACCGGTCTCGTGCTCGGTCGCGACGTGGTGCTCGCTCTCGACGTGGCCGCGACCGAGTTCTGCACGGACGGGCGCTACACCTTCGAGGGGGCGACCAAGACCGCCGAGGAGATGACCGCCTACTACGCCGAGCTCGTGGCGGCGTACCCCATCGTCTCGATCGAGGACCCCCTCGACGAGGACGACTGGGAGGGTTGGAAGGCGATCACCGACCAGCTCGGCGCGAAGACCCAGCTCGTCGGCGACGACCTGTTCGTCACCAACGTCGAGCGGCTCCAGCGCGGCATCGACGGTGGCCAGGCCAACGCCCTGCTGGTGAAGGTCAACCAGATCGGCTCCCTGACCGAGACCCTCGACTCCGTCGAGCTGGCTCACCGCAACGGCTACCGCTGCATGATGAGCCACCGCTCCGGCGAGACCGAGGACGTCACCATCGCCGACCTCGCCGTCGCCACCAACTGCGGTCAGATCAAGACCGGCGCGCCCGCGCGCTCGGAGCGGGTGGCGAAGTACAACCAGCTCCTGCGCATCGAGGAGGAGCTCGACGACGCCGCGCGCTACGCCGGCCGGAGCGCCTTCCCCAGGTTCACCGCCTCCTGAGGGAGAATCGGTCGGTGGCCGATCGCCGTACGTCGTCGCGCCGCCCGGGCTCCCCGGGCGGCCGGCCCGGCGTCCGCTCCACCGCCCGCTCCCGGCCTGCGGCGGGTCCGGTAGCGGCCCGCTCCGACCGGTCGCGCCCGACCGGACGAGCAGTGGTCCTGCTGGTCGTGCTCGGCGTGCTGGCGGTGTCGTGGGCCTCGAGCATGCGCGCCCACCTCGAGCAGCAGCGCCACCTCAGCGAGCTGCGGGCGTCGATCGCCGCCTCGGAGAGCGCGATCGAGGACCTGCGCCGCGAGAAGCGGCGCTGGCAGGACCCGGCGTACGTCGAGACCCAGGCCCGCAAGCGGCTCGGGTTCGTCATGCCGGGCGAGACCAGCTACCAGGTCATCGGCCGCGACGGCGAGCCGCTGGCGCCGGAGGCGACGCTGAGCGAGCCGGACACCGAGGACGAGGTGCCACCGCCGTGGTGGGCCAAGGCGTGGGGCGCGGTGGAGTCGGCCGGTGCCCGGCCCGAGGACGAGCAGGACCAGCCCGCCGACCGCATCCGCGCACCCAAGCAACCGAGGTCCGAGCCGAGGTCAGTCAGGCCGTGAGCAGCCTGTGAGCATCGAACCCCGCGACGAACAGCGCGTCGCCGCCCAGCTGGGACGTCCCCCGCGCGGCATCCACGAGGTCGGACACCGCTGCCCGTGCGGCAACCCCGACGTGGTCACCACCGAGCCGCGCCTGCCCGACGGTACGCCGTTCCCGACGACCTACTACCTCACCTGCCCGCGCGCGGCCTCGCTGATCGGGACGCTCGAGGGCTCCGGGCTGATGCGGGAGATGACCGAGCGGCTCGCGACCGACCCGGAGCTCGCCGATGCCTACCGGCGTGCCCACGAGGCCTACCTCGCGGCGCGTGCCGAGATCGGCGAGGTGCCGGAGATCGCCGGGGTGTCGGCCGGCGGCATGCCCGACCGGGTCAAGTGCCTGCACGTGCTCGCGGGGCAGTCGCTCGCGCAGGGCCGCGGCGTGAACCCGCTCGGCGACGAGGTCCTCGACGCGCTGGGGGAGTTCTGGGCGACCGGGCCGTGCGTGGAGGTTGCCGGGGAGATGGACGACACCGGGGCCGACGCGTGACCCGGGTCGCGGCGATCGACTGCGGCACCAACACCGTCAAACTGCTGGTCGCCGACCTCGAGCCCGACGGCAGCAGCGTCGAGCACCTGCGCACGATGCGGATGGTGCGGCTGGGCCAGGACGTCGACCGCACGGGCGAGCTGCACCCCGACGCCTTGGCGCGGCTGTTCGGTGCCCTCGACGAGTACGCCGCGATCATCGCCGACCACGACGTGACGCATCTGCGCTTCTGCGCGACCAGCGCTGCGCGCGACGCCCGCAACGCCGACGAGTTCACCGCCGGTGTGCAGGCGCGCCTCGGCGTGCGCCCGGAGGTGGTGAGCGGCGACGAGGAGGCGCGGCTGTCGTTCGCCGGTGCCACGCGCGGACTGCCGCCCGGGCTGCCGGGTCCGTTCGTGGTGGTCGACATCGGTGGCGGCTCGACCGAGCTCGTGCGGGGTGCGGCGTACGCCGCCTTCGATCCCGCCGCGCCCGGCAGCCAGGCCTGCTCCATGGACGTCGGCGCGGTGCGACTCACGGAGCGGCACCTGGCCGGTGACCCGCCCACCGAGGCGCAGGTCGCCGCCGCGATCTCCGACATCGAGGCCGCGTTGGACGGCGCGCCGGTCGACCTCGCCGAAGCCGGCACCGTGATCGGGGTGGCCGGCACCATCACCACGATCACCGCCGACGTGCTCGGACTCGACTCCTACGACCGGGCGGCGATCGATGGGGCCGTGCTGGCGGCCTCCGACGTCGCGCGGGCCGGGCGACGTCTGCTCGCCTCGACCGTCGCCGAGCGGCGGGCGCTGCCGTTCCTGCACCCCGGGCGCGCCGACGTCATCGGCGCCGGAGCCCTCATCTTGGAGCGGGTCCTCGCGCGCACGGGTGTGGAGAGCCTGCGGGTGTCGGAGGCCGACATCCTGGACGGGATCGCCTGGTCGCTCGTCGACCCATGAGGCAGTCGCTGGTCGACCGCGGTTAGCCGCCGCGCGGCGCCGGGTACGCCCTTCTCGTGACCAGAGACGAGACCGCGCCCGCGCCCAACGACCCGCGCAAGCCCGACGGGCCGCAGGACCTCAGCAGACCGTCGTGGAAGCTCGTGCTGAAGCGCACGGTGCGGGAGTTCTCCCAGGACCAGTGCACCGACCTCGCCGCGGCGCTCACCTACTACTCCGTGCTGGCGCTGTTCCCGGCGATCATCGCGCTCTCCTCCCTCCTCGGGCTGGTCGGGCAGGCGGAGCGCTCGATCGCGACCGTGCTCGACATCGTCGAGGACCTCACGACCCCGGCGACGACCGAGGCGATCCGCCCCGTGATCGAGAACCTCGCGACCGCGGAGACGGTCGGCTTCACCCTCGTCGTCGGTCTGCTCGGTGCGCTGTGGTCGGCATCGGGCTATGTCGGTGCCTTCGGGCGCGCGATGAACCGGGTCTACGAGATCGCCGAGGGCCGGCCCTTCTGGAAGCTGCGTCCGACGATGATGCTCGTGACGCTGGTGACCGTCGTGCTGGTGGCGCTCGCCCTGCTCATGCTGGTCGTCTCCGGCCCGGTGGCCGAGGCGATCGGGGGCGTGATCGGGCTCGGCGACACCGCCCTGACGGTCTGGAACATCGCCAAGTGGCCCGTCCTGCTCGCCGTCGTGGTGGTGATCGTCGCCCTGCTCTACTACGTCACGCCCAACGTGAAGCAGCCGAAGTTCCGGTGGTTGTCGGTCGGGGCGGTCGTCGCCATCGCGGTCTGGGCCGTTGCCTCGGCCGGATTCGGGTTCTACGTCGCGAACTTCAGCTCCTACAACACCACCTACGGCTCCCTGGCCGGTGTCGTGATCTTCCTGCTGTGGTTGTGGCTGACCAACCTGGCGCTGCTGTTCGGTGCGGAGCTCGACGCCGAGCTCGAGCGCGGTCGGGAGCTGCAGGCCGGCATCCCGGCCGAGGTCGCGATCCAGCTGCCCGCGCGCGACACCTCCGGCATCGAGAAGCAGGAGGGCAAGGAGGCCGACTTCATCCGCGAGGCCCGCGACATCCGCATCCAGGCCGAGCAGGATCGCGGCCACGACTTCTCGGTGCCGGCGGAGAAGGAACACGTCGCCGCGACCGGTGAGTCCGATGTCGCCGAGCCCACCGCGGCGGAGTGGGACGCCGCTGCCCGCGGGCGGGAGCGTCACTGACCAGGCTCGTCCGCAGCGCCAGCGGCGTGCGGCGCCAGGCGGGCCGTGCGCCGGACCTGGAGGCGCTCGACGCCGCGCTGGTCGACTGCTTCGCCTGCCCGCGCCTTGTGCGCTGGCGCGAGCAGGTCGCCCGCGAGAAGCGGGCCGCCTTCCGCGACCAGGACTACTGGGGGCGGCCGGTGCCCGGGTTCGGGCCGGCGGACGCGACCATCGCCGTCCTGGGCCTGGCGCCCGCGGCGCACGGCGCCAACCGCACCGGTCGGGTCTTCACCGGCGACCGCTCCGGTGACTGGCTCTTCGCCTCGCTGCACCGCGTCGGCCTGGCCAACCAGCCCACGAGCACACATGTCGATGACGGCCTCGAGCTGCACGGCGTACGGGTGCTGGCCGCCGTACGCTGCGCGCCGCCGGCCAACCAGCCCACGCCCACCGAGCGTGACACCTGCGCCCCCTGGGCCGACCGCGAGCTGGAGCTGCTCGCACCGACGCTGCGCGTCCTGGTCTGCCTCGGTGGGTTCGGCTGGCAGGCCGGGATCCGCGCGCTGCGGGACCGGGGGTACGCCGTACCAGGCTCACCGCGGTTCGGCCACGGTGTCGAGCTCGAGGTGGCCGGCCCGGGCGGTGCGGAGAGCGTGACACTGCTGGGCTGCTACCACCCGTCTCAGCAGAACACCTTCACCGGTCGGTTGACCGAGCCGATGACCGACGCCGTCTTCTCCCGCGCCGTCGAACTCGCCGGACGTCATACGTCCGTCGACCTATAGCTCCTCAGGCGTATGACGTTGCGGTGGCTGATGACGGATGTCATGGCCGAGTCGTGACGCAAGGGGGAGGCGCGCCAGGGGGTCCACGGCCGAGAGTGGAGCCATGTCCATCCGCACCACATCCGTCGCCGCTCCGGCGCACACGTCGACGAGCCCGGCGATCGAGCTGACCGGTCTGACCAAGTCCTTCCGCACGCGTGACGAGGTCGTGGAGGCCGTGCGCGGCGTCGACCTCACCGTCACCGGCGGGGAGGTCGTGGCGTTCCTCGGTCCCAACGGCGCCGGCAAGACCACGACCCTGGACATGGTGCTCGGGCTGACCGAGCCGTCGGTGGGCACCGCGCGTGTGTTCGGGTTGCCGCCGCGCGCAGCGGTCGCGCAGGGCCGCATCTCCGCGGTGCTCCAGACCGGCGGGCTGCTGCGCGACCTCACCGTGCGGGAGACGGTCGTCCTGATCGCCTCGACGTACGCCGAGCACGCGCCGGTCGACGACGTCATCGCCCGCGCCGGGCTCACCGACCTGCAGCGCCGGATGGTCGCCAAGTGCTCCGGTGGTGAGCAGCAGCGGCTCCGGTTCGCGCTCGCGCTGCTGCCCGACCCCGACCTCCTGGTGCTCGACGAGCCGACCGCCGGCATGGACGTGGCCGCACGGCGCGAGTTCTGGGCGGCCATGCACGCCGAGGCGGCGCGTGGGCGGACGGTGGTGTTCGCGACGCACTACCTCGAGGAGGCCGAGTCGTTCGCCGACCGGATCGTGCTGATCGCCCAGGGCCGGGTGATCGCCGACGGCAGCACCGCCGAGATCCGTGCCCGCGCCGCGGGCCGGGCCGTGCACGCCACCGTGCCGGTGATGCGGCAGGCGCAGGTCGTCGCGGCGCTGCGCGCCCACCCGGGCGTCTCGGACGTCACGGTGCAGGGCGACCGACTGCGAGTCGCCGCCGTGGACTCCGACGCAGTCGCCCGGGCGCTGCTCACCGAGCTCGGCGGCACTGACCTGGAGATCCACGCGGCGTCCCTCGACGACGCCTTCCTGGCGCTCACGACCCGCACCGAGGAGGACCCCCGATGAACCTCACCTACGCCGGGCTCGAGCTCAAGCGGTTCGCCCGCGACCGGGTCAACCTGTTCTTCGTCGCGATCCTGCCGGCCTTCTTCTACCTGGTGTTCGGCGCCGCCCAGGACTACAAGGACGCACCCGTCGGCAACGGCAACGTCGCGTTCTACATCCTCGTCTCGATGGCGGCGTACGGCGCCGTCACCGCCACGGTCGGCATCGGCGGGATGGCCGCGGTCGAGCGCATGCAGGGCTGGGGGCGCCAGCTCGGGCTGACCCCGCTGCCCGACCGCGGATTCGTGGTCGTCAAGGCGTTCCTCGCCGTCGCCGTGGCCGCAGTGCCGATCACGCTGATCGCCCTGCTGGGGGCGTCCACCGGCGCCAGCGCCGAGCCCTGGACCTGGGTGGTGAGCATCGGCGTGATCATGCTGGGCGCGACGGTGTTCGCGTTGTTCGGGCTCTGCGCCGGGCTCGCCTTCCGCACCGAGGCCGCCGTGGGAGCCGCGAGCGGGATCATGGTGATCATGGCCTTCCTCGGCAACCTGTTCATCCCGCTCACGGGTGCCCTGCTGACGGCTGCCAAGTTCACCCCGCTCTACGGCTACGTCGCGCTGGCGCGCTACCCCGCCACCGAGGGGCGGCTGATCGACGGACGGGGCGGCCTCACCGACTCCGAGCCGCTGTGGGTGCCCCTGCTCAACGTGTCGGTGTGGGCCGCGGTGTTCGGCGTGGCCGCCGTCTGGCTGGTGCGCCGGGTCCGGGGGCGCGAGTGACGGCGGCGCCGCCCGAGGTCGGCAACCCCTGGCAGCGCTGGGGATGGCTGCTGGCGGCGGTCTGGCTCGTGTTCCTGGTCTTCCCGATCATCGACGTGATCGGCACCGACCGTCCGTGGCCGGTCCGGTGGGGCGCGCTGGCCTCGATCGCCGCGTTCGTCGCGGTCTACCTCCACGGCTTCATCGTCGCCGAGCGCCCCACGGCGCGCTCGCACCGGTGGTGGCGCCCGACCGTCGGGCTGGTGCTGCTGACGCTCCTGACGACCATCACGGTCGCGTTGATCGGCGCGAACGCCCTGGGCATGCCGATCTATGTCACGGCGTACGCCGTACTGCTCGCGTCGCTGCGCGTCGCCGCCTTCGTGGTGGTCACTGCGACCGGCGTCATCGCCGGACTCGCCGCCTTCGTCGACGAGTTCCGCGGGCTGTGGTTCTTCCTGCCGGTGCTGGTCGGCGTGACGCTCGCGCTCGTGCTGACCCGGGTGTTCGAGGAGCGGGGCTATCTCGCGCAGGAGATGGCAGAGGAGGCGAACCTCGTCGCCGAGCGGGAGCGCGTGGCCCGCGACGTGCACGACGTGCTCGGCCACAGCCTCACCGTCGTCACCACGAAGGCCGAGCTCGCGGAGCGGCTGATCGACCTCGATCCCGATCGGGCCAAGGCGGAGCTCGCCCAGATCCAGTCGCTGTCCCGCGAGGCGCTGACCGAGATCCGCGCGACCGTGGCGGGATTGCGGGTGGCCCGGCTCGGTGACGAGCTGGAGGCCGCGCGGGTTGCCCTCGCATCGGCCGGCATCGACGCCGACGTACCCGACGATCCTTCCGTGGTCGACCCGCGCCGGCGGTTGGTCCTCGCCTGGGTGCTGCGCGAGGCGGTCACCAACGTCGTCCGGCACTCCGGTGCGACCCGCTGCACGGTCGAGCTGCTCGGCGATCGGCTCGTGGTCACCGACGACGGTCGTGGCCGTGGGCCGGCACCTGTCGGTCACGGGCTACGGGGGATCGAGGAACGAGTGCGGGCCGCGGGCGGCACACTGAGCGTGACCGACGTGTCCAGCGGCGGGACCCGGTTGGAGGTGTGTTGGCAGTGAGCACGGGGGCGATCCGGCTGCTGCTCGCCGATGACCAGGCGTTGGTGCGCGGTGCGTTGGCCGCGCTGCTGTCGCTCGAGCCCGACCTCGAGGTCGTCGCCGAGGTGGGCCGCGCGGACGAGGTCGTCGACGCGGCACGCAGCCACCGGGCCGACGTGTGCCTGCTCGACATCGAGATGCCCGGCAGCACCCAGGTGCCCGACGGGATCGCTGCCGCTGCTGCCGTCGCCGGCGAGCTGTCGGGTGTGCGTTCGTTGATGGTCACGACGTTCGGGCGGCCGGGCTATCTGCGCCGGGCGCTGGAGGCGGGTGCGTCCGGCTTCGTCGTGAAGGACACCCCGGCTGCAGAGTTGGCCGACGCCGTACGCCGCGTGCACCAGGGCCTGCGCGTGCTCGACCCGACGCTCGCCGCGGAGTCGTTGGCCGGCGGCGCCAACCCCCTGACGCATCGCGAGGTCGAGGTGCTGCGTGCCGCACTCGGTGGCAGCCCCGTCGGCACGATCGCCGAGCAAGTCCACCTCTCGCCCGGCACGGTGCGCAACTACCTGTCCTCGGCGATCGGCAAGACCGGGACGAGCAACCGGGTGGAGGCCGCCCGGGTCGCCCGGGACCGCGGCTGGATCTGACGCACCGGCCAGTCGAGCGGTCTGCCAGACTGCGCCCTGTGACCGTCCATGCCATCACCGTCCTGGGCCACGACCGCCCGGGGATCATCGCCGAGACCACCCGCGCCCTCGCCGGGCTGGGCCTCAACATCGAGGACTCGACGATGACCCTGCTGCGCGGACACTTCGCGATGATGCTGCTCTGCGACGGCGAGGTCGCGCGCGAGGACGTCGTGGCGGCCCTGGCCGGCCTCGAGGACGACGGGACCCTGACCGTCGAGGTGCGCGAGGTGCCGACCGAGGAGACCGCGCCGGCGGCGGGTCCGTCGTACGTCCTGACGGTGCACGGCGGCGATCGCTCCGGGATCGTGTCGTCCATCGTCAGCGAGGTCGCCGCGGTCGGCGGCAACATCACCGACCTGACCACGCGCCTCGCCGGCGAGCTCTACCTGCTGATCGCCGAGGTCGACCTGCCCGCCGGGGTCGACGCCGACGCGGTCGCTGAGTCGCTGCGCGGCGTCGCCGGCGAGCTCGGCGTCGAGGTCTCGCTGCGCGCGGTGGAGAGCGACGAGCTGTGAGCCCCGAGCCCCAGCCGGTCGACGACCTCGTCGGCCGGTGGTCCGAGACTGACCTGCCCACCGACGGCAAGGTGCTGCCCGTCGTCACCGCACCCGCGTCGGTGCTGTCGACCGTCGGCGCCACCGTCGACCCCACCGACCCCGCGATCGTGCAGCTCGCCGCCGACCTGGTCGCGACGATGCGCGTCTCGCCGGGCTGCGTCGGACTGGCCGCGCCCCAGGTGGGCCAGAGCGTGCAGGTCTTCTGCGTCGACGTCTCCGAGCATCCCAAGACCCGCAGCCACCACGGGACGTTCGTGCTCTGCAACGCCGAGGTCGTCTCCTCCTCGCGCAACGAGAAGGCGCGCGAGGGGTGCATGAGCGTCCCCGACTTCACCGGCGACGTGAAGCGCGCGACCCGCCTCACCGTGACCGGACAGCTCCCGGCCACCGGTGAGCAGGTGACGATCGAGGCCGAGGCGTTCGAGGCGCGCGCCTTGCAGCACGAGATCGACCACTGCCAGGGGCTGCTCTTCCTGGACCGCGCCGCGGGTGCGCACGCGATCCACCCGCGCAAGACTTATCTGTAGCCAGCCCCCGTAGCCCAATGGCAGAGGCAGGAGCCTTAAAAGCTCTCCAGTGTCGGTTCGAGTCCGACCGGGGGTACGCCGGGCGTCATACGTCGCGCTGGCTATAGCCCCGCGAACGTATGACGCACCCGGGGAGCGTCATACGTCGGCGGAGGTATAGCCCCGGGAGCGTATGACGTCCCGGCGGTCAGGCGCGGGTGCGGGCGAGCGCGACCTCGGCGAGGAGGGGCACGCCGTCGGTCAGCGTCGGGGCGAACGCGTCGCCCGGCCGCTCCCCGGCGAGCCAGCGGGTGTGCATCGCCTCGAGGAAGATGCAGGCCTTCCACAGCGCCAGCACCTCGTACCACCGCAGGTCGCCCAGGTCGAGACCCGTCGCGGCGGCGTAGCGCTTCGCGATGTCGTCGGTGCCGGGGTAGCCCGGCTGCCGCGTCACCGGGGTGAGCTCCATCGGCGTCGACACCGAGTCCGGGGTGGCGTACGTCGCGAGCAGGTAGCCGACGTCGGCGAGCGGGTCGCCGAGCGTGGCCATCTCCCAGTCGAGGATCGCGCGGACGCGTGCGGGTGCGTCGGCGGCGTACATCAGGTTGCCGATCCGGAAGTCACCGTGCACGACCGCGTGCCGCTGCGTGGCGGGCAGGTGCTCGGCCAGCCAGTCGCCGAGCTCGTGGATGCCGGCGACCTCACGCTGGGAATTGACCGACCACAGGCCGCGGAACCGCTCGACCTGACGGCCGAGGTAGCCCTCGGGCCGGCCGAGCCCGGCGACGTCGGGTGCCGTGACGTCGACGGCGTGCAGCGCGACCAGCGCGTCGACGGCCGCCTCGACCGTCGTACGCCGGCCCGCCTCGTCGTCGAGGTGCGCGGGGACCTCGTCGGTGATCACCACCCCGTCGAGCCACACAGAGACGTAGAACGGCACGCCGATGCGCGCCTCGTCCTCCTCGACGGCCAGGATCTGCGGCACGGGTACGCCGTGGGCGGCCAGCGTGCGCTGGATCCGGGTCTCACGCACCATGTCGTGCGTGGACTTCGGCAGCGGCGGCCGGGGTCCGCGGCGGAGCACGACGGTGACGTCGTCTCGCTCGACCCAGTAGGTGAGGTTGGAGTGGCCCTCACCGACCCGGCTCGCCCGGACCGGGCCCGTGCCGATGCCGTGCTCGTCGAGGAATGCCGTGATCGTCGGGACGGGGAAGAGGTCGTCGCTCACTGGATTACCTTCCTCAGGTCGGTGGCTTCAGATGGGTTGCCGGTACACCCCTGGTCCCCACCGGACCATCGCCACGGTCGCTCGACCTTCGAGGTCCAGCGTGAGTTCTGCGAGGTCCGGTGGCCCAGGACCCGCCGACCGGCTACAGGGCTATGCGCCGATGAGCGCCGATCAGTGAGCGACCGGCTGCAGGGTCCCGGGACCACCGGGTGTTCTCTCACTGCTCCAACAGCGAGGAACTGACCATGAGTGTGACCCCTGAAGCGACCCGACCACGAGTGTGCGCCGGTCTGGACTGGGCCAAGGACGACCACGTCGTGTGCATCCTGGACCCCGACGGCGAGGTGCTTGACCGGTTCACCGTCGAGCACACCGCTGCCGGCCTCAAACGACTCGTACGACGTCTGTTGGCAGCTGAGGTCGTCGAGATCGGCATCGAACGCGGCGACGGGCCCGTCATCGATGCCTTGCTTGCCACCGAGCTGACCGTGCTGGTGATCAGCCCCAACCAGGTCAAGAACCTCCGCTCGCGCTACGGCTCGGCCGGCAACAAGGACGACCGGTTCGACGCCTACGTCCTGGCAGATGTGGTCCGCACCGACCGCCGTCGCCTGACCCCGCTGACCAGATCGACCCCGGCCACCCAAGCGCTGCGCTCCAGCGTGCGTGCTCGTCGGGACCTGGTCGCGCACCGCGTCGCGGCAGCCAACCAGCTCCGCGCGCACCTGCAGGTCGTGTTCCCCGGCATCGTGGACCTGTTCGCCCACCTGGACTCCGCGATCAGCCTGTCCTTCCTGGAACGGTTCCCCACCCAGACCAAAGCCGACTGGCTCACCGCCGACCGGCTCGCAGCATGGCTGAAGAAGCTCGCCTACTCCGGGCGCACCGACCCTGCCGTGTTGCACCAACGGCTGCTCGCTGCGCCCCGCGGCACCACCGGTGCTGAAACCGGCCCCCATGCCGCAACCACGCTCGCGTTCGTCGCGGTCCTGCGGAGCTTGAACACCCAGATCGCCACGCTCGCGGACTCGATCGCTGAGCAACTCGACGTCCACCCCGACGCGCACGTCGTGACCTCGCTGCCTCGCTCCGGGACCGTGCGCGCCGCGCGACTGCTCGCCGAGATCGGGGACGCCCGCGGCAGGTTCCCCACCGCCGACTCCCTGGCCTGTCTGGCCGGCGTCGCGCCCTCGACGCGGCAGTCCGGCAAGGTCAAAGCCGTCACCTTCCGGTGGGGATGCGACAAAGAACTCCGCGACGCCCTGTGTGACTTCGCCGCTGACTCCCGACACGCCAACCCGTGGGCCGCCGACCTCTACAACCGCGCCAGGGCACGCAACCACGACCACCCCCACGCCGTCCGGATCCTCGCCCGCGCCTGGGTCGACATCATCTGGCGCTGCTGGCAAGACCGGGCCACCTACGACCCTAGCCAGCACCGAGCCTTCCAACGCGTCCTCAACGAACACCACCAAATCGCCGCCTGACGGCGCGGAGGTTGACACAGGGCAACTCACGCGCCTGCCTCCGGCGCTGCTTCGGGCTCGGGGTGGCGGGTCGGCGTACCCAGGAACGGAGCGCCGGCCTCGACCTCGCGGCGGCGGGCCGAGGAGGCGCGCCGCGAGATCGCCCACAGATGGGTCTCGGTGGAGCCGTCGTAGATGCGGAAGGGGCGGACCTCGGCGAGGTACTGCGCCAGCGGCAGCCCGTCGCTGACCCCGTCGCCGCCGCAGATCTGCACGGCGCGGTCGATCACCCGATAGATCGCCTCCGAGCAGTGCACCTTGGCCACCGACGACATCGCCGAGCCGGCCTTGGGGTCGCTGACCAGCAGCTGGGCGGTCTTGGCGATGATCGCGTCGGAGGTCTCGATGTCGATGACCGAGGCCGAGATCAGGCTCTGCGCCAGGCCGAGGCGGTGCACCGGCTCGCCGAAGAGCTCGCGCTGCTCGGCGCGGTCGAGCGCGGTGTCGTGGGCGCGACGGGCGAGACCGAGCCAGCGCATGCAGTGGGTGAGGCGCGCGGGGCCGAGGCGCACCTGGGCGTAGCGGAAGCCCTCACCGGGCGCGCCCAGCACCGCCTCGTCGGGGACGAAGACGTCGTCGAAGTGCAGGTGCGGGTGGCCACCGTCGATGTAGCGGTCGACGGTGTGGATCGGGCTGCCGACCCGGATGCCCGGTGTGTCCATCGGGACGAGGAACATCGTCGCCCCGGCCGGGTGGTCACCGGTCGCCTCGGTTCGGGCCATCGCGATGCAGTAGGCCGCGCCGATCGCGCCACTGATGAACCGCTTCTCGCCGTTGATCACCCAGCCGCCGTTGACGGGGACCGCGGTGGTGGCGAGGGCGGACGGGTCGGAGCCGGCACCGGGGTGGGGCTCGGTCATGCCGAAGCAGGAGCGGACCTCGCCGCGCACGAGCGGCTCGAGGAAGCGCTCCTTCTGCTCCGGCGTCGCGATCTCGGCGAGCATGTGCATGTTGCCCTCGTCGGGGGCCATGCAGTTGAGGACGCTCGGGCCGATGGGGGAGTAGCCGGCCTCCTGGAAGATCGGCGACCAGTGCTCGAGCGGGACCCCGAGCCCCCCGTGCTCGGCGCGGGCGTGTGGGGCGAAGACGCCGGCCGCCTTGGCCTTCTCCTGCAGCTCCAGCCGGGTCTGCTCCGGCATCCGGTCGCCCGGCGCGGGCTCCGCGGGGATCACGGTCTCGCGGATGAACGTGCGGACGCGCTCGCGCAGGTCGACGAGCTCGGCGGGGAGCGGGTGGGGGGACGGCGCAGCCATGAGGACCTCCAGACGTGACCGAGCGATCACTCGGTCGGGCTAGGCTAGCAAGGTGACTGCCGCCCCCGCACCCCCACCGGAGCCCGCCCCGCCCCGCGACTGGCGGGCGTACGACGCACGCGTGCTCCCGCCGATCGTCGACGCCGCGCGGGCGTGCTTCGTCGAGAGCGGGTACGACGGCACGAGCATCCGCCAGGTCGCCGAACGCGCCGGGCTCTCGGTGCCGGGCCTCTACCACCACTACCGCTCCAAGCAGGCGCTGCTGGTCGCGATCCTCGAGGCGGCGATGGCCGACCTGTGGTGGCGCAGCGAGGCCGCCCTCGCCGGGGCGGGCGAGGACCCGGTCGCGCGCATCGACGCACTCGTCGAGTGCCTGGTGCTCTTCCACGCCCACGAGCGCGACCTGGCGTTCCTTGCCTGGAGCGAGCTGCGCAGCGCCGATCCGGACGTGCGCACCGAGCACGTCGCCCGCCGCGACCGCCAACAACGGCTGCTCGACGAGGCGGTGGAGGACGGCGTCCGTGCGCAGGTCGTGCGGACGCCGTACCCCCGCGAGGCGAGCCGGGCCGTGGTGACGATGTGCACCTCCGTGGCGCAGTGGTACCGCATTGGCGGTGAGCTCTCGCCGGCCGAGCTCGCCGCTCGCTACCAGCGGATCACGCGCGATGCGTTGGGCATCGTCGAGCGGGAACACCGTGAGGCGCCCGGTCGTTGACATGGCACACCCGTAGACTGGGACGACAGACCGCAAGGCCTCCAAGGAGAGACCACATGCAGAGCAACAACCCGATCTTCAACCGCGCCGAGGGCTTCCAGCGCGGCGGTGCGCAGACGTACGCCGCGCCGCAGAGCGACCCGTCGACCTGGTCGCTCGGCTCTCCCAACGACCCGCAGACCCCCGCCGACTACGGCTTCGTCACCGAACCGACGTCGCGGATGACCATCGACTCGGTCGTGCAGAAGACCGGTATCTCGGTCGGGCTCGTGATCCTCACGGCGCTGGCCACCTGGATCCTCACCCCCGACCTGCGCGCCGATGCCGACGCGATCGGCGTGATCGGTGGCGCGGTCATGTTGGGCGCCGGCCTGGCGTTCATCCTCTCGCTGGTCAACTCCTTCAAGCGGGTCATCAGCCCCGCGCTCGTGCTGGCCTTCGCGGTTGCCGAGGGTGTCGCGCTCGGCGCGCTGAGCAAGCTCTTCGACGCGCAGTTCGGCGAGGGCATCGTCACCAACGCCGTCCTCGGCACCTTCGCGGCCTTCGCCGGCACGCTGGTCGCCTACAAGGTGCTCAACATCCAGGTGGGTGACAAGTTCCGCCGCGGCGTCGTCGCCGCGATGTTCGGCATGGTCGGCCTGGGCCTCATGGAGATGGTGCTGCGGTTCTTCAACGCCGACATCGGCCTCTTCGGCTTCGGTGCGCTGGGTCTGCTGTTCGCCGTCGCCGGTCTGGTGCTCGGCATCTTCATGCTGATCATGGACTTCGACTTCGTCGAGCGGGGCATCGCCAACGGCCTGCCCGAGCGCGAGTCGTGGCGCGCCGCGTTCGCCATGACCGTCAGCCTGGTCTGGATCTACACCAACCTGCTGCGCATCCTGGCCATCTTCAGCCAGGACTGACCTCAGCCCGCTCCACCGAGGCCCCCGCGCTCCCTCTGGGACGCGGGGGTCTTGCCGTCTCGCGGGTGGCAGTTTCACCGCCCGTCGAACGACACGCCCGCTCGTCGTACGAAACTGCCCGGCGTGTCGGGCAGTTTCGTTATTCGGGCGGTGAAACTGCCGGGTCCTCGTCGCCCTCGTCCGGCGCGTCGGCGTCGCGGCCGGGGTAGCGGCGGCGGTGGCGTAGCAGGGCCCAGCGCCCGCGGGTGCCGCGCTCGTCGCCGCCGACCTCGGTGCCGCCGACCTCGGTGCCGGGCGTGCGCGCGGCCTCGACGGCGGCGTACGACACCGGCAGCACGCCCTCACCGCGGTAGGCCTCCGGCTCGAGGTCCTCGGCCGGGATGACGCCGAGCGCGGCGAGCACCGAGGGCAGCAGGACGGCTGCCACGCGGGCGTAGCCGGCGGCCGAGGGATGGAACTGGTCCGGGCCGAAGAGGATCGCCGGGGCCGCGGCGAACTCCGGCCCGAGGATCGAGCCCATCGACACCGTGCGGCCGCCGGCCTCGACGACGGCGATGGTCTGGGCGGCCGCGAGCCGGCGCGACCACGCGCGTGCCAGTTGCTTGAGCGGGGGCGGGATCGGCTCGATCGTGCCGAGGTCGGGACACGTGCCGACGACGACCTCGACGCCGGCCGCACGCAGTCGGCGTACGCCGGCCTCGAGCAGCCGCACCGACTGCGCCGGCAGCACCGTGTGGGTGACGTCGTTGGCGCCGATGAGGATCACCGCGACGTCGGGCTCGATGGCGAGCGCGGCGTCGATCTGGCCGGCGAGGTCGGAGCTCTGCGCGCCGACCACGGCGAAGGAGCGCAGATAGACGCGCCGGTCGGCGCGCTCGGCGACACCCGTCGCCAGGCCCGCGCCCGGCGTCTCCTGGATCCGGTCGACGCCGTAGCCGACCGCGCTGGAGTCGCCGAGCAGCGCGATCTTGATGGCCGGACCGGGGCGGCCCTTGCCGTACCACCCGGTCGCGTTGGGCCCGGGGTCCTCGGCGTTGCCGATGGTGCGGCGAGCCAGCGCGGCCTCGGCCTTGAAGAGCGCGATGCCGGCGAGGCCCACGATCGAGGCGCCACCGCCGCCGTACGCGGCAGCGGCGGCCAGTCTGCGTGCTGCTGCTGCCTTCCCCATGGACTCACGCTACCGAGGCCCGCGTAGAGTCCGAGCGTGGACTACGTGAACTCCGTGGTGGACCTGGTCGGCAACACTCCTCTCGTGCGGCTCGGCCGCTCGACCGACGGTGCGCCGGGCACGGTGCTGGCGAAGGTCGAGTACATGAACCCCGGCGGGTCGGTGAAGGACCGGATCGCGACCCGCATGATCGAGGCGGCCGAGGCATCCGGTGAGCTGAAGCCCGGTGGCGTGATCGTCGAGCCGACGTCGGGCAACACCGGCGTCGGGCTGGCGATGGTCGCGCAGCAGAAGGGCTACAAGTGCATCTTCGTGTGCCCTGACAAGGTCAGCGAGGACAAGCGCAACGTGCTCAAGGCGTACGGCGCAGAGGTCGTCGTCTGCCCGACCGCGGTCGCACCCGAGCACCCGGACTCCTACTACAACGTCTCCGACCGGCTGGTCCGCGAGACGCCGAACGCGTGGAAGCCCGACCAGTACTCCAACCAGCACAACCCGCGCTCGCACTACGAGACCACGGGCCCGGAGATCTGGCGCCAGACCGACGGCAAGATCACCCACTTCGTCGCCGGCGTCGGCACGGGCGGCACGATCAGCGGCATCGGGCGCTACCTCAAGGAGCAGAACCCCGACGTCAAGATCATCGGCGCCGACCCGCACGGTTCGGTCTACTCCGGCGGCACCGGCCGTCCGTACCTCGTCGAGGGCGTCGGTGAGGACTTCTGGCCCACGACCTACGACCAGGAGATCGCCGACCGGATCATCGAGGTCTCCGACGGGGACTCCTTCAGCTTCACCCGCCGGCTCGCCCGGGAGGAGGCGCTGCTCGTCGGCGGCTCGTCGGGCATGGCCGCCTTCGCCGCGGTGCAGCTCGCCCGCGAGCTCGACGACCCCGACGCGGTCATCGTCGTGCTCCTGCCCGACTCCGGTCGTGGCTACCTCACCAAGGTCTTCGACGACGACTGGCTGGGGCAGTACGGCTTCCTGGCCGGCGAGAGCGGCGGGCAGACGGTCGGCGAGGTGCTGCGCGCCAAGAAGGGCGACATCCCCGCCCTGGTCCACACCCACCCCAATGAGACCGTCGCGGAGGCCGTGCAGATCCTGGCCGAGTACGGCGTCTCCCAGATGCCGGTCGTGCTCGCGGAGCCGCCGATCATGGCCGCCGAGGTGGCGGGCTCGGTCTCCGAGCGCGCCCTGCTCGACGCGCTCTACGCAGGTACGGCGAAGCTCGCCGACGCCGTCGAGGAGCACATGAGCCCGGCGCTGCCGACGATCGGTGCTACCGAGGCCATCGCGGACGCCGTCGGCGCACTCGGATCCGCCGACGCGTTGCTCGTGCAGGAGGACGGCCGCCCGGTCGGCGTCCTCACCCGCCAGGACCTGCTCGGCTTCCTGGTCCGCTGAGGGTGGCAAAGTCGCCACATCTGTGGCGACTTTGTCGCTTACGACGGGAGTTGACGCGCGAAACCGCACAACTCATGTCCGAAGTCCGGTCTATCCGAGCCGGTCGAGGAACGCGATCGTCCGCTCGACGACCTCTGCGGTGATCGTCTCGTCGTACGACGGCAGGCTGGCGTCGACGCTCAGGTGTGCCGAGCCCGGGTAGAGGTTGAGCTCGCCGGCGGCCTCAGCGGCGAGCTCGTCGGGCATGGGGCGCTCGGCCCACGGGTCGTCGGCGCAGACGTGGATCTGCAGCGCGACCCCGGCGGGCCAGGGACCCCCGAACCACTCCGTCTTCAAGCCGCCGTCGACGAGGACCGCCGCCCGGACCCCCTCGTGCTGCTGCGCGAGGGTCTGGGCCGGGACGACGCCGTAGGAGATGCCGCCGGCCGCGAACCCGGGCGCCAGCACCGCGGCTGCCGCCTTGGCCATGTCCACCGCCTTGTCCTGGTGGGCGTCGCCGTACTCCATCCCCTCCTCGATGCTGGCGAACGTGCGCCCGCCGAACAGGTCGGGCGTCGTCACGCTGTGGCCGCCGGCGCGGATCCGGTCGGCGAACGCGCGCACACCCGTGGTGAGGCCCTGGACGTGGTGGAAGAGCAGGAGGTGCGCCATCCACCCAGCCTCGCACCGCGTTGTCCGATGGGGGAAGGGCGACATGAGAGCGCCCTCATGTGGTGCTCACCGCGCGTTCACACAGGCGGTGGACGCTGTGGTCCGTCCAGCCCCTTCGCCCCAGGAGTCCTCATGCGTCGCCTCACCTCGGCCGTCCTCGCGCCTCTCAGCCTCGTCCTCGCCGGCGGCCTGCTCGTCGCCGCGCCGACCACCGCCCACGCCGACGACCGTCGCTGCGTCGGCACCATCAAGGCAGTCGCCGTCGGCGACAACATCGTCGTGCCGAAGGGCAAGACCTGCCGGCTGCTCGGCACCCGCGTCGACGGCGACGTGAAGGTCCGCGCGGGGGCACGCCTGGTGGCGCGCGGCGTACGTGTCGACGGCAACATCCAGTCGCAGCGGCACCGTCGCGTCGTCGTGACCGCGCGCAAGGTCAACGGCAAGATCGTGCGTTCGCGCGTCGAGGGCAACATCCAGCTCTCGCGTGGCAAGGGCGGCAAGATCGCGCGGACCGTGGTCGACGGCGACATCCAGCTCTTCGGCAACCGGGGTCGCTTCGTCGTACGCCGCAACGTGGTCGACGGCAACCTGCAGTGCAAGAACAACGCGCCGAAGCCGGTGGGTGCCGGCAACCGCGTGAACGGTGACAAGGAGAACCAGTGCCGCGGGATGTGACCTGAGGTCTGAGGCGTACGCTCGCCACCCGTGGACGACGTCTCGACACTGACCTTCGCGCTGCTCGCGCTCGCGGGTCTGTCGGCCGGCTTCGTCGACGCGGTGGTGGGTGGCGGCGGTCTCATCCAGCTGCCCGCCCTGGTCGTAGGGCTGCCGGGCGCCTCGCCGGTGCAGATCCTCGCGACCAACAAGCTCGGCTCGGTCTGCGGCACGACAGTCAGCGCGGCGACGTACTACCGCCGCGTCCGTCCCGACCCCCGCACCTTCATTCCGCTGATGGTGTGTGCCTTCCTCGGCTCGGTCGGCGGCGCCTTCGTGGCGTCGCTGATACCGCGCTCGGCGTTCGACCCGATCATCCTCGTGGTCCTCGTCGTGGTCGGGACCTATGTCGTCCTCAAGCCGGAGCTGGGCGCGGTCACGGCGCTGAGGTTCGCGGGCCGGCGGCACACCCAGGCCGCGATGATCGCCGGAGCGGTCGTGGGGTTCTACGACGGTGCGCTCGGGCCGGGCACCGGCTCGTTCTTCGTCTTCTCGCTCGTCGGCCTGCTCGGCTACAACTTCCTCGAGGCCAGCGCGAAGGCCCGGTTGGCCAACTGGGCCACCAACATCGCGGCACTGTGTGTGTTCGTGCCGCAGGGTGCGGTGCTGTGGGAGGTCGGCCTGGTCATGGGGGCGGCCAACCTCGTCGGGGGGTACGCCGGCGCGCGGCTGGCCGTCGCGCGGGGGGCGAAGTTCGTCCGGGTCTTCTTCATGCTCGTCGTCGCCGCGTTCATTGTCACGATCGGCAGCGACGTGCTTGGACTGCGGTGAGCCGGGTGGTCCACACCGTCTCCCTCACCGTCGCCCGTGCCGCCACGGCCGAGCTCGAGATCAAGCGCTCGCGCTTCCGCGCCGACGTCGTCCGGGCGGCGACCGAGGACGAGGCGCGCGCCCTCGTGGAGCGGCTGCGCCGCGAGCACTGGGACGCCCGTCACCACTGCTCGGCGTTCGTGCTCGGTCCCGACCAGCCCGGCGGCGAGATCCAGCGCTCCAGCGACGACGGGGAGCCGGCCGGCACCGCGGGCGCCCCGATGCTCGAGGTGCTGCGCGGCCGTGAGCTCGTCGACGTCGCCGTCGTGGTCACCCGCTGGTTCGGCGGGGTGCTGCTTGGCGCCGGCGGCCTGGTGCGGGCGTACGGCGATGCGGTGCGCGCCGTGTGCGACGAGGCCGGGGTGCAGCGCCGTGAGCTGCGGCGTACGGGATCCCTCACCGTCGGCCACGCCGACGCCGGCCGCGCGGAGAACGACCTGCGGGCGCGGGGTGTGGTCGTCACGGGGACGACCTACGGCGCGACCGGCGTCGAGCTCGCCCTAGCAGCACCGGCCGAGGGCACCGCCGAGGTCGATGCCGCCGTCGCCGCGGCGACGGCCGGCGCCGCCGAGGTCACCTGGGGCGACACCGGCTGGGTCGACGTCTAGCTGAAGAATGGTCACGAACGGTCGGTTTATCGCGCGCGGTGCGCCCGCCATCGACCACTCTTCGAAGGCTATGACCGCGCGTCGGTCCACGCCGACTTCAGCAGTCCGACGAACCCGGGGGCTTCCAGGACGCCAGCGACGGTCCCCGGCTGGGTCGCCTCGCCCGGCGCAGTCCTGAACGGGTCGTCGGTGAGGCGGATGTCCCCACAGCTGAAGTCATCGGCCACCACGCCGGTCAGGTCCGTCCCGATCGCGTAGACGAGCATCCATCGCTCTCCCAGGTCGGCGGTGCAGACGCGTTCGGGCTGCGCCGTCGCGGGAGGGGCGAGCCGCGCCAGTTGTCCGGTCAGCGCCGACATCCGGTCCGGTCCGACCGCCCGTGCTCGCCCGCGCTGCTGCCACCCGAAGGTCCTGCCCTGCCCGTCCGGGTGCGGGCCCACGTCGACGGCGGCGTACCTGCAGACCCACGCACGTTCGGGGGTTGCTAGGAGGGGCGCGATCTGGGCGTGCCCCTCGGGCCCGAAGCCGTGGCCGGGGTCGTCCTGTCGCGGAAGTCGTCGCGGACAGACCCGAGGCGAGCGGTGGGTCAGCTCGTCCACCTCGGGAGCTGTGCTCTGGTGCGGGACCGTGGGTGCCGGGTCGACCGTCGGTGTCGCAGTCGGACGCCGATCGTGTGCACCGGCATCGGCCCGCACCGGTCGAGTCGGCCCCACAACCAACCAAGGCGGGCGCCACCATCATGATGAGCAGCACGAAGCCGCGGCATCCAGAGTGTCGTGCGGACAACATGCGGTTCCCTTCTCGGCGGACGGCGCGGGATCGTTCCGTGGTGGGACGCTCGCCGTGCCTCATCGGCCGTCACCACGCCGGCGGCGTAGCCTGCCGATCATGAGCGCTACCGCACCCCGCTGGATCACCGTGTTCGTCGATGTCCCGGACGCCCACTTCGAGCCCACGGTGCGGTTCTGGGCCCACGCGCTGGTCGGGAAGGTGTCGCCGGCGCGCGGGGTGCACGGTGAGTTCGTCACCGTCGTCCCGAAGTCCGGGGACCCGGTGCTCAAGCTGCAGAAGCTGCACGCCGGCCCAGCGCGGGTCCACGTCGATCTCCACGTCGACGACATCGACGCCGCTACGCAGGCTGCTCTCGCGGCGGGCGCGACGCTGGTGGCCGACCCCGACGAGCACGGCTACGCGGTGCTGCGGTCCCCGGCGGGGCTGGCGTTCTGCTTCGTCGACCACCCGGCCGGTGCGGCGCCCGAGCAGGGCCTCCACAAGGACGGCACCCGGTGCGGCGTCGAGCAGGTGATGATCGACGTGCCCGAAGCACAGTTCGCCGCCGAGACCGCGTTCTGGGCAGGCGTCACGGGATGGGCTGTGCACAGTGGTGGGCCGAACTTTCCCGAGTTCAGCTGGTTCGAGCAGCCGCGCACCATGCCCGTGCGGCTGATGGCCCAGCGCGTCGGCGACACCACGGCGCGCTTCCACCTCGACGTCCGGGTCTCGGACCTCGAGGCCGGGGTGGCGATGCTCGAACGTGCGGGTGCGCGCGCCACGGGTGCCGGTGGCGAGTTCTGGCGGGTCATGCAGGACCCGGCCGGCACCGTCCTGTGCGCCTCACACCACACCGATCACTGACGCGCGAACGGGTAGCGCTCCACCTTGCGCACCTCACGGTCCCAGGTGAGCAGGCCGTTGAGCTCACCGGCCACGTCGGTGAGCTGGGTGTAGACGCTGGCCGCCACTCCCGCCCGGCGCGCGGGCCCCAGCTCGTCGCGCTCGAGCCGGGCGAGCTCCGCCGCGAGCTCGTCCGCGTCCTCGACCGCCTGGTAGCCGAACACCTCGCCGTCCACGCGGTGACCGTCGACCGGCAGGTGGAGTCCGCCGTACTCGCCGATCGCCAGTGCCCGCCCGCGCTCGCGCTCGGCGCGCGCCATCCGGGCGTTGACCCGCACCGGCTTGCCGTAGACGTGCAGCGAGCGGACCTCGCCGTGCTCCGCGGGGCCGTCACCGCCCTGGTCGTGCCATCCACTGACGGGCACGATCGGGCGGGTCGGGTCGAGCGCGCGCAGCCGTCCGGTCAGGCGTCGGGTGTCGTACTGTCCCCAGCCCTCGTTGAACAGCACCCACACCACGACCGACGGGCTGGAGCCGAGCAGCGCCACGGTGCGCGCGAGGTCGCGCTCGAAGACCTCGCGTCCGTCGGCGTCGGCGCGACCGAAGACCGCCCGCATGCGGGGTCCGCGGTCGCGCAGCCGCACCGGCCGGATCCCGGGAAGCTGCGTCACGGAGGAGCGATAGCGGCCGCCGCCGTTGACGAGGTCCTGCCACACGAGGAGACCCAGCCGGTCGCAGTGGTGGTAGAAGCGCAGCGGCTCGATCTTCACGTGCTTGCGCAGCATGGTGAAGCCCAGGTCGCGCACGGTCTCGAGGTCGTGCACCAGCGCGTCGTCCGACGGCGGCGTCAGCAACCCGTCGGGCCAGTAGCCCTGGTCGAGCACGCCGATCATGGGCTGGGCGCGGCCGTTGAGCCAGAACGTGGGTACGCCGCCTGGTTCGCCCGCGGGCGGACGGACCTCGATCGAGCGCATCCCGAGATAGCTGCGGACCTCGTCGACGGTCCGGCCCTTGTCGTCCTCGAGGTGGACGAGCACGTCGTAGCAGAACGGGTCGTGCGGCGACCACAGCCGCGCGTGGGGGAGCGGGACGTCCACGGGTGAGCCGGTCTCGACGCGGACCGTCGACTCCCCGACCCGCACGACCGCCGTCGCGGACGCATTGCTCCGGACGGTGACGCGGACCCGTGTGCGGTCCGGATCGCCGGAGTCCACGACCGGCTCGAAGTCGACACCGGTGACGTGCACCGCGGGGACCGCCTCGAACCAGACGGTCTGCCAGATGCCGGACTGCGCCGGATACCAGATCTCGCCGGGCTCCAGGCGCTGCTTGCCGCGCGCCCCCGGCCCGGTGTCGGTCGGGTCCGTCACGCTCACGGTGAGCTCGCCGAAGCCGCGGACGAACGCCTCGCTCACGTCGATCGTGAACGGCCAGAACCCGCCATCGTGGCGTCCCACCTCGACCCCGTCCACCCGCACGACGCAGGACTGGTCGACCGCCCCGAAGTGCAGCAGTAGTCGGCTGTCGCCTCGGTGCACGTGCTGCGGGACGACCACCCGGCGGCGGTAGTGCAGTGTCTCGTCGGGCTGGAGCGGCCGGCCCTCCCGGCCTGAGCGTGACAGCGCGGTCTCGGGCGAGAACGGCACCACGATCGCGCCGTCGTACTCCTCCGGCGAGGCGGGCGCCGGCTCGTCGCTGCGGCGTACGGCGAAGTCCCACCAGCCGTTGAGCGTGCTCCACGCGTCGCGCACCAGCTGGGGGCGCGGGTGCTCGGGCCACGGGTTGTCGGGGTCGAGGTCCCGGCCCCAGCGCGTCATCACCTGCAGGAGCCTACGGACCTTCGTGCGGAGTTCACCTGCGCGTGGCCCGGGCGCCATGCGCCGGTCAGCCGCGCCGGGCCTGCTGGAGCCATGTCGTTCCGGACGCTGCACGCGACACCGCACCGGCCCCCGGTGGTCATCGCGCACCGCGGCGCGAGCGGGTACCGCCCCGAGCACACGCTCGCGGCGTACCGCATGGCGATCCGCCAGGGCGCCGACTACATCGAGCCCGACCTCGTCTCCACGCGCGACGGCGTCCTGGTGGCGCGGCACGAGAACGAGATCTCCCAGACCACCGACGTCGCCCTGCGTCCGCAGTTCGCCGGCCGGCGTGCGACGAAGGTGATCGACGGCCGCCAGGTGACCGGCTGGTTCACCGAGGACTTCACGCTGGCGGAGCTGCGCACCCTGCGGGCCGTCGAGCGGTTGCCGCGCCTGCGCCCGGAGAACACCCACTACGACCGGGCGTTCCGGATCCCGACCTTCGCCGAGATCCTCGATCTCGCGCAGCGGGAGAGCCGCCGGCGCGGCACGGTCATCGGGGTCTACCCCGAGACCAAGCACCCGTCCTACTTCGCCTCGATCGGGCTCGGTCTCGAGCGCCCGCTGCTCGCCGAGCTGCGCAGCCGCCACCTGGACCGGCCGAACTCGCCCGTGCTGGTGCAGTCCTTCGAGACCGCCAACCTGCGGATGCTCTCCCGGGTGAGCCGGGTCCCGCTCGTCCAGCTCGTCGACGCCACGGGGGCGCCGCACGACCTGGTCGCCGCGGGGGACGACCGGACGTACGCCGATCTGGTCACCCCCGCGGGGCTCCGCGCCGTCGCGACGTACGCCGCGGCGATCGGCGCGGCCAAGCACCTGGTGCTGCCCCGCGACGCCACGGGCGCGATCGGCGCACCCAGCTCGCTGGTCGCCGACGCTCACGCAGTGGGGCTCGGGGTCCACGTGTGGACACTGCGGGCGGAGGCGGAGTTCCGCCCGAGCAACCTGGACGCCCACGACGAGGTCGCGGCGTTCCTCGACGCCGGAGTGGACGGCATCTTCACCGACCACCCCGACATCGCGGTTCATGTCCGGGCGGAAGTCCGGGCCGAGCGGACCATCAGCGCCGCAGTGCCGTCGCCCACCAGGTGACCAGGGTGAGCGTGCCGACCGCGATCAGCGTGCCGGCCGCCAGCAGGGCGGCGTCGTCGACGTCGACGATGAGCATCTGGCCCACGGCCCAGAAGGCGGCCACGCCGAGGAAGAACAGCGCGCTGAGCAGGTAGCCGACGTGCGCGCGGCGGGGCGCCTGCTCGTGCTCGGCGCGCTCGTGCTCCGTCTGCTCGTGCTCGCGCAGGTCGTCCTCGACCGTGGTGAAGGCGCGGGTCTCGTCGTCGAGCGGGAGGCGGGTGGTGGGCTCGTCGTTCATCGGTTCGCTCCTTCGCGGTCGAGCTCGAGGGTGTCGCGGCTGGGGTCCACGGGGTAGCCGAACGCGCCCGGACGGTCGACCCAGATCCGGCCGACGTTGCCCTGGAGGACGAGGGTGACGTGGGGGCCGGTGCTGTCGCCGTCGTTGACGGTCGTCCGCAGGCGCGGGCGCCAGCCGTCGCGCCGATCGTCGAAGGCGAGGATCTCGCCGGCCAGATCGAGCTCGGCGTCGACGGTGACGTCGAGCCCGCGCGGCACCCGCACCTGCAGGTCACCGGCACGCATCTGCAGCTCGATGCGCCGACCGTCGAGTGCGTCCAGCTCGTCGACCTGCGAGAGGTCGAGCGTCAGCTCGCCGTTGGCGACGGCGTAGCGGGCCTCCACCTGCGTGGCCGTCGTCGGCACCGCGGTGAGCCGGCCGGCGTCGTACACCTCGTTGAGCACCTGCCCGGTCACCGCACCACCGAGCGCGAGGGTGCCGACCAGGCCGAGGGCGATCAGCCCGCCGGGGCGTCCGACCCAGGTGCCGACGAGCAGCATCGCGCCGGTGATCGCCACGGCGAGGGCGGGGTAGGCGCCGGGGGCGACGCTCAGGCCGTTGAGGTCGAACAGCGCGAGGACGCCGAGTGCCAGGGCGATCAGCGCGATCGTGGGCACGATGAGGAGTGGACCGGTACGCCGCGGACGACGCGGCTCCGGTGCCGCGGCCGGCGGCGCCGGCGGGGGCGGCGTGACCGGTCCGGCGGCATACCACGCGGGAGGCGGGGTCTCGCCGCTCCGACCGGCCGGGGCGGGCTGCTCGGGAGTGGGTTGCTCGGGCGCGGCAGGGGTGTACGGCGCGGTGGGCGGCGCCGCAGTCGTCGGCGGGGCCGCCGGGGGCGTCGCAGGCGAGCTCGGTCGGTCACCGCGCACCGAGACCAGGATGAACCCGATCAGCAGGACCACGGCCAGCGGGAACGGCAGCCACCACAGCACGTCGCTGCCGAGCAGGAAGCCCAGGGCGAGCAGCACGGCGATCAGCAGCAGGATCCCGCGGGCGGTGCGGTCGAGGTCGAGGCGGGCGGTCGCGCTGTCGTCGCGGGGGATGAGCAGCCAGCCGGCGGCGTACAGGATGAGACCGGCGCCGCCGAAGACCACGAGCACCGCCGCCGCGACGCGCACGATGGTGGGGTCGACGTTCCAGTAACGCGCCAGGCCCCCGCAGACGCCGCCGATCTTGCGGTCGGTGGTGCTGCGGCGCAGCTGGTCCAGGCCCGCGAACAGGTCGCGCTGCGGCGGGGGCGGCGGAGGCGGCGGGGAAGCGCCGTACGAGGTCTCGGTCATGGCTCCAGCGTGGTCGGTCCGGGCGTCGCGCACCATCGGGGACGACCCTGAACCCACCCCAGGGTCACGCGTCAGGGCTTCACCCGATGTGCGTGCACGGTGGGCTGTGTGACGATCGGTCCATCATGACGACAGCTGCGCCCCGCCCGCCTGCGGCAGAGGGCTATGAGCCCCGCCGCGCCTACCGCCGCACCGGTGACCGGTGGCTCGGCGGCGTCGCCGCGGGTCTGGCCGAGCACCTCGGACTGCCGACCCGGGTCGTGCGGGTGCTGTTCGTCGTGGGCGGCGTGCTGGGTGGGTTCGGCGTCCTGTTGTACGCCGGGTTGTGGCTGGCGCTCCCGGTCGCCCGTCCGGAGGACGAGCCTGCCGGCCTCGCCGCGGCGCGCCGGCAGGGGAAGCGTCCCGACGCCACGGGATCGTGGGTCGACAGCGGTTTCGTCGTGGCGCTGGTCGTGCTGGCCGTCGGCGTCGCGCTCTTCCTGCAGGTGCTCACCGGCTGGGGCCTGGGCTGGTGGCCCGCGCTGATCGCGCTCGGCGGGGTCGCGCTGCTGTGGCGCCAGGCCGACGAGGCCGAGCAGGAGCGGATGGCTGGGCGTGGTCGTCTCGGCACCGTCCGCGCACTCGTGGGCCAGGGGGGTACGGCGGCGTTCGCCCGCGTCGGCGTCGGCGTCGTGCTGCTGGTCCTGGCGTTGCTCGTCTTCGCCGTCCGCAGCGGGGACCTCTCGGTGGCGCGCGACATGGTGCTCACCGCGGTCCTCGCCGGTGCGGGTCTGGCCTTCGTGCTTGCGCCGTGGATCCTGCGCCTGGCCCGCGACCTGTCGTCGGAGCGCGCCGAGCGGATCCGCTCCCAGGAACGCGCCGACGTGGCCGCCCACCTGCACGACTCGGTGCTGCAGACCCTCGCGCTGATCCAGAAGCACGCCGGCGACGAGCGGGCGGTGGCGACGCTGGCGCGCAGCCAGGAGCGCGACCTGCGGGCCTGGCTCTTCGACGACGCCGTCCCCGACGGCGGCACGATCGCCGGGGAGCTGCGCCGGGCGGCGGCCGAGATCGAGGACGCCCACGCCGTACCCGTCGAGATCGTCGTCGTGGGGGACCGTCCGTTCGACGAGCGCAGCCGCCCGCTCGTGCTCGCCGCGCGCGAGGCGATGGCCAACGCCGCCAAGCACGCCGGTGCACCCCGGGTGGACGTGTACGCCGAGATCACCGACGCGCAGGCCGAGATCTTCGTCCGTGACCGCGGCGTCGGCTTCGACCCCGATGCGATGGCCGAGGACCGCCTCGGCGTACGCCGCAGCATCATCGACAGGATGGGGCGCCACGGTGGCCGCGCCGTCGTGCGCAGCGCCCCCGGCGAGGGGACGGAGATCCGCCTGCAGATGCCACTGACCGCCACCGACCAGCAGGAGCGTCCATGAGCACCACCCCTTCGTCCGAGCGAGCCGACCAGCCCGGTCGGCGTCGCGTCGTCCTGGTGGACGACCACGCGATGTTCCGTGCCGGGGTGCGTGCCGAGCTGGGCGACGCCGTCGAGGTCGTCGCCGAGGCCGGGGACGCCGACGAGGCGGTCGCCGCCATCGGCCGGCATCAGCCCGACGTGGTGCTGCTCGACGTGCACCTGCCCGGGGGTGGCGGGGGAGAGGTGATGCGCCGACTCGCCGGTGCCGGACCGGCCGGCAGCCCGGACACGCGCTTCCTCGCGCTCAGCGTGTCCGACGCGGCCGAGGACGTGATCGGCACGATCCGTGCCGGCGCCCGGGGCTACGTCACCAAGACCATCACCGGCCCCGAGCTCGTCGACGCGATCGGTCGGGTCGCCGAGGGGGACGCCGTGTTCTCCCCGCGGCTGGCGGGGTTCGTGCTCGACGCCTTCGCCGGCACCATCGAGGTCGCCCAGGTCGACGAGGACCTCGACCGGCTCACCGAGCGCGAGCGCGAGGTGATGCGGCTGATCGCCCGCGGCTACGCCTACAAGGAGGTCGCCTCCGAGCTGTTCATCTCGGTCAAGACGGTCGAGACCCACGTCAGCTCGGTGCTGCGCAAGCTCCAGCTGTCCTCGCGCCACGAGCTCACCCGCTGGGCCTCCGACCGCCGGCTGCTCTGACGCGATGCCGACCTTGACAAACCTCGCCGTGGTGTAAATCGCACCCGTAGAGCGAACTCGTCGGTAACCACCTCTGGTGGCGGTGTCCGTGCTCACCTACGCTCGGCACCATGAGCGCCTCGAACCCGACACCTGCTGCCGCCGGACTCGGCCCGGGCGGGCCCGCCGACCCCGAGCACGACCCCGGGGCGACGTACGCCCTCGAGCCCGAGCAGACCGCGGCGCTGACCGCGCTGGTGGTGTCCTCGACCGGCGAGGAGGTGCCGACCTACACGCCGCTCACCGGGCAGCGACTGGCGATGATGCCGCAGTCGTCGGCCGACGACGTCGAGGAGGCGTTCGTCCGCGCCCGCGCCGCGCAGCGCGAGTGGGCGCGCACGTCGCTGGAGGAGCGCTCGGCGATCATGCTGCGCCTGCACGACCTCGTGCTCGAGCGCCAGGACGAGATCCTCGACCTCGTCTGCTGGGAGTCCGGCAAGGCCCGCAAGGACGCCTTCGACGAGACCCTCCACGTCGCGCTCACCGCGCGCTACTACGCCCGCACCGCGCGCAAGCACCTCGGCACCGAGCGCAAGATCGGCGTCGTGCCCGGCCTCACCCGGGTCGAGCTGAACCGCGTCCCCAAGGGCGTCGTCGGCATCATCGCGCCGTGGAACTACCCCTTCACGATGGCGCTGTGCGACGGCCTGCCGGCACTCATGGCCGGCAACGCCGTGGTGACCAAGCCCGACGCCCAGACCATGCTGACGGCGTTGTACGGCGCCCAGCTGCTGCGCGAGGCCGGGTTCCCCGCCGACCTGTGGCAGGTCGTGGCCGGTCCCGGTCGGGTGCTGGGCTCGGAGATCATCGCCCGCGCCGACTACATCTGCTTCACGGGCTCGACCGCGACCGGCAAGCTCATCGCCCAGCAGTGCGCGGAGCGGCTCATCGGCTGCTCGCTGGAGCTCGGAGGCAAGAACCCGATCATGATCCTGCGCGACGCCGACCTCGACCGCGCGGCCGAGGGCGCGGTCCGCGCCAGCTTCTCCAACGCGGGTCAGCTGTGCGTGTCGATGGAGCGGCTCTTCGTCGCCGACCAGGTCTACGACCGGTTCGTGGAGAAGTTCGTCGCCCGCACCAAGGCGCTGCGGCTGCAGCCCGGGCTCGATTGGGGCAGCGACATGGGCTCGCTGATCTCCGAGGACCAGCTCAAGACCGTCACCGCCCACGTCGAGGACGCCGTGTCCAAGGGGGCGCGGGTGCTCGCCGGCGGCAAGGCGCGTCCGGACCTTGGCCCGTACTTCTTCGAGCCGACCATTCTCGAGGGCGTCACCCCCGACATGACCTGCTTCGGCGACGAGACCTTCGGCCCCGTCATCTCGCTCTACCGCTTCTCCGACGAGGCCGACGCCGTCGCCCGCGCCAACGAGGGGCAGTACGGCCTCAACGCCGCGATCTACAGCCAGGACGGCAAGCGCGCCCGCGCGATCGCCCGCCACGTCAAGTGCGGCACGGTCAACATCAACGAGGCGTTCGCGGCGACGTTCGCCAGCCTCGACGCCCCGATGGGCGGCATGCGCGAGTCCGGCATGGGCCGCCGCCAGGGCGCGGAGGGCATCCACCGCTACACCGAGAGCCAGTCGGTGGCGACGCAGCGCCTGATGCGGTTCTCGCCGGTCCTCGGGCTCTCCGACGAGGCGTTCGCCAAGATCTTCACCGCCAACCTCAAGCTGATGAAGAAGGTGGGGCGTCCTTGAGCAACCCCCGGCGTACGGACTTCGACGTCCTGGTCATCGGGTCCGGATTCGGAGGCTCGGTCGCGGCGCTGCGGCTGACCGAGAAGGGCTACAAGGTCGGGGTGCTCGAGGCCGGTGCGCGCTTCGAGGACGACGACTTCCCGGTCACCTCGTTCGACCTGTCGAAGTACCTCTTCCGCCCCGAGGTGGGCTGCTACGGCATCCAGCGGATCGACGCGCTGCGCGACTGCCTGATCCTCTCGGGCGCCGGCGTGGGCGGCGGCTCGCTGGTCTACGCCAACACGCTCTACGAACCGCTCGCGCCGTTCTACACCGACCCGGCGTGGAGCCACATCACCGACTGGCGCGACGAGCTGGCGCCGTACTACGACCAGGCGAAGCGGATGCTCGGCGTCGTCGAGAACCCACTGCGCACGCCGTCGGACGAGGTGATGGAGAAGGTCGCCCAGGACATGGGCGTGGGCGACACGTTCCACCCCACGCCGGTGGGCGTGTTCTTCGGCGGGCCGCAGGACCACGCCGACGTGCCCATCGACGACCCGTACTTCGGCGGCGCCGGCCCCGACCGCAATCCCTGCCGGGCGTGTGGCGCGTGCATGACCGGGTGCCGCTACAACGCCAAGAACACGTTGGTGAAGAACTACCTCTACCTCGCCGAGCAGAACGGCGCGAAGGTGCTGCCCCTGACCACCGTGACCCGGGTGAGCCCGCGCGCGGGTGGGGGCTACGACGTCGACGTGCGCTACACGAAGGCCAAGCGTCCCAGCCGGCGCACCCGCCGCACCCTCGCCGCCGACCAGGTCGTCTTCGCGGCCTCCGCGCTCGGCACGCAGCGGCTGTTGCACCGGATGAAGGTCGAGGGCCACCTGCCGGAGCTCTCCGACCAGCTCGGTCACCTCTCGCGCACCAACTCCGAGTCCATCCTCGGCGCGATCGCACCCGACAAGTCCGTGGACTACAGCCAGGGCATCGCGATCACCTCCTCGTTCCACCCCGACGACGACACCCACGTGGAGCCGGTGCGCTACGGCAAGGGCAGCAACGCGATGTCGCTGCTGCAGACGGTGCTCACCGACGGTGACGGGCCGCTGCCGCGGTGGCGGGTGTGGCTCAAGGAGCTGTGGGCGGAGCGGCGCAACGTCAAGAACCTCTACGACTTCAAGCACTGGTCGGAGCGGACCGTCATCGCGCTGGTCATGCAGACGATCGACAACTCGATCACGGTCTTCCCGAAGCGGAGCAAGCTGACCGGTCGGTGGTATCTCAGCTCGCGCCAGGGTCACGGCATCCCGAACCCGACCTGGATCCCGTCGGGCAACGAGGTCGTACGCCGCATGGCGGGCGTCCTCGGCGGCACCGCGGGCGGGACGATCGGCGAGCCGTTCAACCGGCCCCTGACCGCCCACTTCATCGGCGGGTGCACCATCGGTGACTCCGCTGAGACCGGGGTGATCGACGGCTTCCAGCGGGTCTACGGCTATCCCGGGCTGCACATCGCCGACGGCTCGGCGATCTCGGCCAACCTCGGGGTCAACCCGTCGCTGACCATCACCGCCCAGGCCGAGCGCGCCATGGCCTACTGGCCCAACAAGGGCGCGGCCGACCCGCGGCCGCCGCTGGGGGCGGACTACGAGCGGATCGACCCCGTCGCACCGGCCGCCCCCGCCGTACCCGCGATGGCGCCGGGCGCCCTGCGACTGCCGATCGTCGGGGTCTCCTGACCGCTCGAGGACGCCGGCGAAAATGATCCAGGAACCGCCGTAACCCCCCTCCGCAGCACTCGTTGACCACCCCGAGAGCCAGTGGCAACGCTCCCTCCCAGGCTGGCTCTCGAAGTCCGTGCGCTGGTCCGCAGTGGCTGGACTGATCAGGGCCCGACCACCCTCCCTCCCCGGTCGGGCCCTGAGCCATTTCTCCCGGTTGGTCGAGCCCGTCGAGGCCCCCCTAGGATCGGCACGTGAGCACAGATCACGACCTGGTCCTCGTCGTCGACTTCGGCGCGCAGTACGCCCAGCTGATCGCCCGGCGAGTGCGGGAGGCACGCGTCTACTCCGAGATCGTCCCGCACACCACGCCGGTGGCGGAGATCCTCGCGCGCGAGCCGAAGGCCGTGATCCTCTCCGGCGGGCCGTCGTCGGTCTACGCCGAGGGTGCCCCGGGTCTGGACACCTCGCTGCTCACGTCGGGCACCCCGGTGTTCGGGATGTGCTACGGCTTCCAGCTGATGGCCCAGGGCCTGGGCGGCGAGGTCGCCGCGACCGGGTCGCGCGAGTACGGCCGCACCTCGGTGACGATCAACGAGCCCGGCACGCTGCTGGCCGAGCTGCCGACCGAGCACCGCGTGTGGATGTCGCACGGCGACGCGGTCGTCGCCGCGCCCGAGGGGTTCACCGTGCTGGCCTCCACCCCGGGCACGCCCGTCGCGGCCTTCGAGAACGTCGACGCCGGCCTCGCCGGCGTCCAGTGGCACCCCGAGGTGCTGCACTCCGAGCACGGCCAGCAGGTGCTCGAGCACTTCCTCACCAAGATCGCGGGCTGCCGCCAGACCTGGACGATGGTCAACATCGTCGAGGAGCAGATCGAGAAGATCCGCGACCAGATCGGCGACCGCGGCCAGGCGATCTGCGGGCTCTCCGGTGGCGTCGACTCGGCCGTCGCTGCCGCGATCGTCCAGCGCGCCATCGGCGACCGGCTGACCTGCGTGTACGTCGACCACGGGCTGATGCGGCAGGGCGAGACCGAACAGGTCGAGCGGGACTTCGTCGCCGCCACCGGGGTCGACCTCAAGGTCGTCGATGCGGAGAAGCAGTTCCTCGACGCGCTCGCCGGGGTCAGCGACCCGGAGGAGAAGCGCAAGGTCATCGGTCGCGAGTTCATCCGTGTCTTCGAAGCCGCCGAGCGCGAGATCCTCGCCGACGCCGTCCTCGGTGAGGACGGTGACAAGGTGGCCTTCCTCGTGCAGGGAACCCTCTACCCCGACGTCGTCGAGTCCGGGGGAGGGGCCGGCGCCTCCAACATCAAGTCCCACCACAACGTCGGCGGCCTGCCCGACGACCTGCAGTTCGAGCTGGTCGAGCCGCTGCGCGAGCTCTTCAAGGACGAGGTGCGGCTCATGGGCGAGCAGCTCGGTCTGCCCGCCGAGATCGTCTGGCGCCAGCCGTTCCCGGGCCCCGGCCTCGGCATCCGGATCATCGGGGAGGTCAACCGCGAGCGCCTCGACATCCTGCGCCAGGCCGACGCCATCGCGCGCGAGGAGCTCACCAAGGCCGGGCTGGACCGGGAGATCTGGCAGTTCCCGGTCGTGCTGCTGGCCGACGTCCGCTCCGTCGGCGTCCAGGGCGACGGGCGCACCTACGGACACCCCGTCGTGCTGCGGCCGGTGACGTCGGAGGACGCGATGACCGCCGACTGGGCGCGCCTGCCCTACGACGTCCTCGAGACGATCTCCACCCGCATCACCAACGAGGTCGCCGAGATCAACCGCGTCACCGTCGACATCACCTCGAAGCCACCGGGCACCATCGAGTGGGAGTGAGCTAGGGGCTGGTCTTCGCCGTCAGTTGGCGAAGCGGCCGGCGCGGAAGAACTTCGAGCCGGTGCAGTAGCCGCCCTCCAACCAAAAGCGCGCGCGGGTGGCCTTGCGGCCTGCCACCCGGAGTTCGAGCAGCCGCGCGTCCTGCCGGTGTGTGGTGCGCACGCGCACCCAGCGGTGGATGATGCCGTTGCGCGGGATCTTCGTGGCGGGGAACGTCCACGTCTGGGTCGGGTACGTGTACTGCGGCCAGGACCCGCACTGCATCTGCATCGTGACGCTGAGGTTGGTCAGCCGACCGTTCCTGACGCGAAATGTCACGGTCCTGTCGGGTGAGCGGTAACGCCCCGGCACCGCCCGGGCGGGCGGCGCGACGCGCCGGACCGGGAGGGTGGTCGTGGCGCTGGCACCGTCGCCGCGGACGGTCAGTCGCAGCGCGCTGGTTCTGCGCTTGCCCTGTAGCTTGACGGCGACCTCGACCTCCGTGCCCCAACGGGTGGAGACCTGGCCGACGGCAGCCTTGCGGACCCGGATGCCCTTGCCGCGGCCGGTCAGCACCGCTGAGTCGACGTCCACGGTGCCAGGGTTCTCGACCATCACCCGCAGGGTCGTCCACACGCCGCGCGTCAACCGCAGAGGCCGCTGCTTGGAGCGCAGCAGGGTTACCTGGCCGATGGCCAGGGCAGGGCCCTCGACCTGCTCGGCGAGTGTCGAGACGGGTGCTGGAGCGCCCACGGCCGCTCCAGCTGGTGGTGTGAACAGGCCCAGCACGAGCACAGCCGTGGCGCACCCGGTGACGATCCGCTGCATGAGTCCCCCATCTAGTGGTGACTGCACTCTAGGACCGAGCGGTGGATCGTGTGAGTGCTGCGTCCTGCGGGCACCACCCATGGATGAGTCGAGGTGGGGAGCCAGCATGCGGATCGTCGTGACGGGTGCGACCGGCCACGTGGGCTCGGCGATGGTGCGCCGGCTCGTCGCGGACGGGCACGACGTCGTCGGTCTGGCGCGGCGCGTCGACGACATCGTGCCCGGCGGAGACGGTGTCGCCAGCTCCTACCGGTCGGTGGACCTCACGCGGCCGGAGTCCGAGACCGCGCTGGTCGACGTCTTCGCGGGCGCCGACGCGGTGGTGCACCTCGCGTGGGGCTTCCAGCCCTCCCACGACCAGGCGTACCTCGAAGCGCTCGGCGTCGGCGGGACCCGTCGGGTGCTCGCCGCCGTCGCCGCGGCCGCCGTCCCCCATCTCGTGCACCAGTCCTCACTCGGGGTGTATGCGCCGAAGCGCGACGACGCGCCAGTGGGTGAGTCCTACCCGACCGACGGGGTGCCGACGTCGATCTACAGCCGCCACAAGGTCGCGGCGGAGCGGCTGCTCGACGAGCACGAGCGCCGCCAGCCGGGCACCACGCTCATCACCCGCCTGCGCCCGGGCATCATCGGCCAGCGAAACGCCGGGAGCTCACTCCTGCGCTACGGACTCCCCGGTCTGGTGCCCGCGCGGGCGCTGGGACTGGTGCCGGTGTTGCCGATGGACCGCGGTCTTCGCGTGCCGATGGTGCACGCCGACGACGTCGCTGACGCGCTGTCCCGGGTGCTCGACCGCCGGGCAGGCGGAGCGTTCAACCTGGTCGCCGACCCGCCGGTCACCGCAGCCGACATCGCCGCCGCGCTCGGCGCGCGTTTGGTCCACGTCCCTTCCGGGGTGTTGCGGGGACTCGTGTCGGCCAGCTGGCACGCCCGTCTCCAGCAGGTCGACACCGGGTGGATCGACCTGGCCTTCGCGCTTCCCCTGCTGGACGCGACGCGCGCCAGGACCGAGCTCGGGTGGACTCCGACGCACGACGCGCACGAGGTCTTGGGCGAGGTGCTTGCGGGCATGCGGGAGGCACGCTCGGGACCGACTCCGGTCCTGCGCCCGCGCAGCGTCCGGCAGGCTCTCGCGGACGCCTGGCGTGGTGGACTCGTCAGCTCTCGGCACCGGCCGTGACCAGCCAGTCGCCGCTGACCCCTCACTCCCGCCTGGGGAGGTTGCGGTCGGTGAGGAGGACGGAGCCGGCGCGGCGGCGTACGGGGTCGCCGTGGCGGGTGGTGAAGCGGTAGCTGCGCCCGGGTGTCACGTGGGGCCGTTCGTGCGGCAGGCCAGGTGAGCCGCGCCGTGGTGGGCGGTCGGGGAGTGGGTGGAGGAACTCGCGCAGGAGCTGCTCGAGGCGGGACTCTTCGCCCGGCGGGCTGGTGGGGACGGTGATGACGAGCTTGCCGTGGTGCACGAGCCGGTGGCACGGTCCGCACAGTCCGATCAGGTTGTCCAGGTCGGTCGCACCGCCGGCGGACCACCAGGTGAGGTGGTGGATCTCCTCGACCGGGAGCTGGCATGCGGGTGTGGCGCATCGGTTGGCCTGGTGGGCCTCGACGGCTTTGCGTTGCCGCAATGTGGCGACCCGGCGGGTGCGTCCGACATTCAGCACCCCGGAGTCCGGCGCGACACCGGCGGTGGTCACGACCGTGACCTGGCCCAGGCAGGCGAGGTAGCCGACGAGGGCGGGCCCGATCGGGCCGAATCCCTCGAGCCGGGCGACGGGTGCGAACGGGTCCGCCGCGGTGTTGTCGGCGTGGGCGCTGTTGTCGTCCTGGGCAGCTTGCGCGGCGGCGGCGCCGAAGACGTCGGCAGGCACGGTGACGGTCAGGTGCGGCCGCACGCCTTTGTCGGCGGGCAGGACGCCACTGTCGAGGATCCCGGTCAGCAGTGCCGACAGCCCGGCGCACCGGCGTTCGGAGGCGGTGCGCTCATCGCCTGCCTCCCTGGGTTTGGTCAGTGAGTCGAGGACGGCTTTGAGCTGGGCGCCGGTGGTGGCACCGAGGAACCCGGTGACGTTGTAGCCGTCGCCGCAACGGACGAGCTTGAGGTCTTCTTTGTCCATCCCGTCGAGCCACGCTTGGTCGAGGTCGTCGGGGTGGAGTCGGGCGCGCATCTCGCGCACCAGGCTCATCAACCCACCGGGCTCGTGGGTCACGGCGTAGTCGACCAGCGCTTCCTCAGCCGCCAGCATCTTCTCCAGTCCGATGTGCTTGAGGCCGAAGGCGAACACGTTGAGGTGTTCGGTGCGCAACCGCCCTGCTGAGGCCGCCTCGGCAACCTTCGCCATCACTCCGGTGACCCGGCTCGTGCGTCGCAACCGGGCGGTCTCGTGGGCGTCGATGCGCAGCTCGCGGCGCGCCCAGGCGGTGACCGTGGAGGCGCCCTCGTCCTCGTATGCACCGGTCTCGACCAGCTCCGCGATCCCCGCGACGCGCAGCACGTCGAGCACATCGCGTCCGGTCTGCGCTGCGCGCAGGATGTCGGTAGGCGGGGCTAGCGTCTCCAGCAGATCAGCGACCTCACGCAACACCCTCGCCGCGACCCCACGATCCACAACAGCGCGGTCGACCACGCCGGCGGTGTCGGGGATGGAGGAGGGGTCCATTTGCTCACTGTAATCGAGAGTATGTTCGAGCGCAAGGGTCACGCGAGAACCTCTGAAATCCTGATCGATCAGTCTCCGCCTGCCGACCGCGCATTGCGCCGCCGTGTCTCCCACGCCTTCGTCGCGGCGCGACTGCGCCGCCGCCGGGTCCGGTCCGCCTCCTCGACCGCCCGCTCGGCAGCGCGCTCTGCCCGGCGTCGAGCGTTGTCCTCGCGGCGACGCTCCGCCTCCAGCACGGCGGCCGAGCGCACCGGCCAGACATAGGGGAGGTCGTCGGGCACGTCGGGGAAGTGCGACCGGTAGTGACCGGGATCCTTGCGGACCAGCGACGACTGGTGGCTGCGATGCAGGTCCTCGTCCCCGAGCCAGGCCGGCATCGCCCCGGCCGCGCGGAGGTCGGCCTCCGACCTGACCTCGACGACGCCCGCAGCGCGGAGATCCTCGCTGATCGTCGCAGCACACGTGTCGCCGAAACCGAGGTCGGTCCACACCTCGCAGCACACGAACCCGTAGCGACCGAGTGCCTCCTCGTGGCCCTTCCACATCAGCACCGCGGGATGGTTCGCCCAGCCGTAGTCCGGCCGGGTGAGCGCCCGGACGACCTGGATGACCTCGACCCGCTGCTTGCCCAGTCGCTTGGCGTCGAGCACGCGCGCGGAGCGGCTGAAGTCGGCGTACGGGAGGAACGTCTGCACCCTGCGACCGTGCCCACCGCGGCTGGGTGAGAACCCTGACACGTCCCTGGGATTTGCGCATGTCGGCTGCGCGAGGCCCTGTCGGTTCCCTAGTCTCGACGAGGCCCATCAGGGCGTACCGAAGGAAGAGGGCATGAGTCGAGTGATCCCGGCGATGAAGGAGCGTCTGCGCCGACGCATCCTCGCGAAGGCACCGCCCGTCGACCTGTCGCGCCTGGACCGGGTGCCCGACACGCTCGTGTGGCCGCTGATCCGCGAAGGGATGGAGCCGTCCCGCCGACTCGAGCAGATGCGGTCCACCGGCGGGATCCACCTGCTGACCAGCTTCCTCGGCATGCGGATCTGGCTCGTCACCGGGGACGCCGAGACCCGCGAGGTGCTCGCCGCAGGCCCCGAGCGCTACTCCAACGACATCCGGCCCCTCATGGGTGAGCGCGGCTCGACGACCGACGGGGACATCGGCGGCCTGGGCTTCACCGACCCGCCCGACCACACGCGGCTGCGCCGGCTGCTCACCCCGGAGTTCACGATGCGCCGGCTCGCTCGGCTGACGCCGCGCATCGACGCGATCATCGACGAGCAGCTCGACCAGCTCGAGGCGGCCGGGCAGGGCGCCGACCTGGTCACCAACTTCTCGTTCCCATCCCCTTCCGGATGATCTGCGAGCTGCTCGGGCTCGACGAGGACGAGAGCGAGACGTTCCGCGGCCTCGGAGTCGCCCGGTTCGACGTGAGCGAGGGCGGCTCGGGCGCACTCGGCGCGATCTCCGGTTCACGGGCGTTCCTCATGGAGTCGTGCCGGCGGCAGCGCACCGAGCCCGGTCCCGGCCTGATCGGCCAGATCATCCGCGAGCACGGCGACGAGATCAACGACTTCGACCTCGCCGGACTCGCTGACGGGGTCTTCACCGGCGGGTTGGAGACGAGCGCATCGATGCTCTCGCTCGGGACGCTGGCCCTCCTCGACGACGGAGGTGAGTACGCCGCGCTCGGCACCGACCCGCTGCGGGCCGCCGCGGTGGTCGACGAGCTGCTGCGCCGGATCTCGGTGGTCCAGGTGGCGTTCCCGCGGTTCCCGAAGGAGACCCACGTGGTCGGCGGTGCGACGCTCCGCCCGGGCGACGTCGTCCTGTGCTCCCTGCTCGCGGCCAACCGCGAGGAAGCCACCGAGACGTCGCGCCACCTGGCCTTCGGGCACGGCTTCCACCGGTGCGTGGGCGCGGAGCTCGCCCGCATGGAGCTGCGTGCGGCGTACCCCGCCCTGGCAGCCCGCTTCCCCGGTCTGCGGGTGGTCGAGCCCCCACGGTTCCGGCAGAAGTCGATCGTCTTCGGGGTCGACGAGCTGCGCGTCGCCTGGTGAGACCCGTGCCGGCGGGCGTGCCTGCCGACCGGCCCGGGTAGGGGACAGGCAACCTGTCCCCGACCTCGGAGTCTTCGTGACCGTTCTCGGATTTCACGCCTCGCACGAGCAGATCGATCCCCGCACCCTGCTGGCGGACCTGCGCCGCGCCGAGGAGGTGGGCTTCGACGCAGGGATGTGCTCCGACCACTTCGCGCCCTGGAGCGAACGCCAGGGCCAGTCCGGCTTCGCGTGGTCGTGGTTGGGCGCCGCGCTCGAGGCGACCCGGCTGCCGCTGGGTGTCGTCAACGCGCCGGGTCAGCGCTACCACCCGGCGATCATCGCGCAGGCCGCGGCGACGCTGACGCAGATGTACCCGGGCCGGCTCTGGGTCGCCCTCGGCAGCGGTCAGGCGCTCAACGAGCACATCACCGGTGACCCGTGGCCGCCGAAGGCGCAACGCAACGAACGCCTGCGCCAGAGCGCGGAGACGATGCGGGCGCTCCTCGCCGGCGAGGAGGTCAGCGTCGACGACGCCGTCCGCGTCGACCGCGCCCGGCTCTGGACGCTGCCGGAGGCCCCGCCGCCGCTGCTGGCAGCTGCCGTCAGCCCCGCCACAGCTGCCTGGGCGGCCCACTGGGCCGACGGGCTGGCCACGATCAACCAGGGTCCGGACCGGATGCGCGAGGTCCTCGACTCCTATCGCCGCGCGGGTGGCCGTGGACCGGCCGTGCTGCAGCTGCACCTCAGCCTCGCCCCGACGTACGACGAGGCGCTCGCGATCGCCCACGACCAGTGGCGCACCAACGTCTTCGAGCCCGACCTGATGTGGGACCTGGAGAGCCCCGAGCGGTTCGATGCCATCGGGGAGCACGTCGCGACCGAGACCGTGGCCGAGTCGGTGCTCGTCGACGACGACCCGGCGCGCCTCGCCGAGCGGATCGCCGACCTCGCGCGCCTCGGCTTCGACCAGGTGATGCTCCACCACGTCGGCCAGGACCAGGGGCACTTCCTCACCCAGGCCGGCGAGACGTTGCTGCCCCGCCTGCGGGAGGCACTCGGATGAGGGTCACCGACACCAGCGACGTCTGGTGGAAGACAGCGGTCGTCTACTGCCTGGACGTCGGCACCTTCCTCGACTGGGACGGCGACGGCGTCGGCGACTTCGAAGGTCTCAGCCACCGGCTGGACTACGTGTCGTCGCTCGGAGTGACCTGTGTCTGGCTGATGCCGTTCTATCCCTCGCCGCGCCGCGACCACGGCTACGACATCGCCGACTTCTACGGCGTCGACCCGCGCTTCGGCCACCTCGGCGACTTCGTGGAGGTCGTCCGTGCCGCCAAGGACCGCGGCATCCGCGTGATCGTCGACCTTGTCATCAACCACACCTCGGAGAAGCACCCGTGGTTCACGTCGGCACGACGCAGCCCCGCCAGCCCGTATCGCGACTTCTACCTGTGGCGGGACGAGCCACCCGCCGACCAGGAGGAGAACATGTTCCCGGACGTGGAGGACGGGACCTGGGCCTTCGACGAGCAGGCCGGGCAGTACTACCGCCACAGCTTCTATCGCGAGCAGCCGGATCTGAACATCGCGCATCCGGACCTGCGCGAGGAGATCGCGAAGGTGCTGGCGTTCTGGTTGGAGCTGGGGGTGGACGGCTTCCGTATCGACTCCGCACCTCACGTGATCAGCGCCGGGGCGGGCGACGACGACCCCGACCGCGAGCACGAGATGTTGCGCGAGCTGCGGGCCAGCGTCGTACGCCGCAAGGGCTCGGCGCTGCTGCTGGGCGAGGTGAACCTGCCCTACGACGAGCAGCAGGAGTTCTTCGGGGTCGAGGGCGGCACGGAGCTCTCCATGCAGTTCGACTTCCCCGCCAACCAGGCGATGTTCTTGTCGTTGGCGCGCCAGGACGCCCGGCCGCTCGCGCGGATGCTGGCATCGCGACCGCCGGTCGACCGGACGAGCCAGTGGGCGGTGTTCATCCGCAACCACGACGAGCTCAACCTCGACCAGCTCAGCGACGCCGAGCGGGAGGAGGTGCTGGATGCGTTCGCGCCGGAGGAGTCCCAGCGCATCCACGGCCGCGGGATCACCCGTCGGCTGCCGGCAATGCTCGAGGGCGACCCGCGACGCGTCCGCATGGTCTACAGCCTGCTGTTCTCCCTGCCCGGCACCCCGGTGCTCTACTACGGCGAGGAGATCGGGATGTCCGAGCACGCCGACGTGGCCGGTCGCAGCGCCGTACGCACTCCCATGCAGTGGAGCACCGAGCGCAACGGCGGCTTCTCCGATGTCGCTCCGTCACGGCTGTTCGCACCCGTGGTCGAGGGCGGGGCCAGCCCGGAGCACGTCAACGTCACCGACCAGCTGCACGACGAGGGATCCCTGCTGCGGTTCGTCTCGCTGTTGGCCCAGCGCTACCGGACGATGCCGGAGATCGGCTGGGGCGAGCTGCGGATCCTCGAGCACGAGCACGACTGCGTGCTCGCGCACGCGGTGCGCAACGAGGACGCCGAGCTGGTCGCCCTGCACAACTTCGCCCATGACGGACGGGTCGTGCACCTCGAGCTCGGCGAGCGGGAGCCGGGGACCACGGTCGTGGACGTCCTGACGGGGCAGAGCCACGCGTGCGGGCCGGGAGGTCGGCTCGAGGTCGCCCTCGACGGCTACGGCTACCAGTGGCTGCGGGTGCTGGGACCCGGCGAGCGGCGTCTGCCCTGACCTGGTCCGGTCAGTCGGCCGGCTTCAACGGGTCGTGCCCGACGTTCATCAGGCGGCGCCGCCAGGCTGCCTCGCCGGCCGTCGGTTCGAGGTCGTCGCGTCGTTGGGACAGCACCCGCTCCACGACCTGCTGCATCACGTCGATGTCGTCGCGGGTGACGTCGGAGCGACGCTTGCCGAGGATGTCGACCACCCGCTGACCGAGGTGACTGTCGGCCTGGTCCGGGACCTCCTCGGTGTCCTCGTCGGCGGCCTGCACCATGAGCCACTCGCGCAGCTCGCGCGAGGTCATGTTGACCACACGGTGGAACTCCTGCCACAGGTCGTCGTCGACGATGCTCTCGGCCATCGCGCATCCTCCTGGTGCCGGCCTCCCGCCGATCGGGAGACTCAGCGGGTCCATACCCGGGTACGTCGCGAGCATGAGTGCGCAGCAGGATGCGCCGGGTGCGCAGCCGTGGGTGCCGGGACGCCCCTCGCTGGCGGCCATCCGGCGCGCCGCACCTGACTGCCGCGGGTGCGAGTTGTGGGCCGATGCCACCCAGGTGGTCGTCGGCGAGGGTCCGGCCCGCGCCCGGCTGGTCCTGCTCGGTGAGCAACCGGGGGATCAGGAGGACCAGCAGGGCAAACCATTCGTCGGTCCCGCCGACCGCTTGCTCGACCGCGCGCTGGACGAGGCGGGCATCGACCCGGCGATCACCTTCCGCACCAACGCGGTGAAGCATTTCCGCTGGGCGGGCACGCGGGGCAAGCAGCGCATCCACAAGTCTCCGGCGCAGAAGCACGTCCGAGCGTGCCGGCCCTGGCTGGACGCCGAGCTGCAGGTGGTCCGGCCCGAGGGCGTGGTGCTGCTCGGGGCGACCGCCGGCGCCGCGGTCTACGGTCCGGGCTTCCGGGTCGGGGCGGTTCGGGGGACGATGCAGGAATGGCCGACCGAGCAGCCCGACCCGCCCTGGGTGGTGGCGACCACGCACCCCTCCGCTGTGCTCCGCAGTCGCGAGCGCGAGCAGGCGTACGCCGGGTTGGTGGCAGATCTGGGAGTCGCCGCGGCCGCGCTGGCACGGGAGTGAGATGACCAGCTTCGTGCAGCGGGTGATGCAGAACCCGCTGCTGGCGCCCGTCTATGAGCACGCCTACCGACCCGCACTGGCCCTCGCGCTCATGGGCTTCGACTTCGACCACGTGCGGCACGAGCAGCAGCACACCGTGGAGGCGCTCCGGCTCGTCCCGGGGAGCCGCGTCCTCGATGTCGCCTGCGGTCCGGGGCTCTTCACCCGCCGGTTCGCCCGGGCGGTCGCGCCCGACGGGCTGGCGGTCGGCGTCGACCTGTCGGTCCCCATGCTCACCCAGGCCGTACGCCGCAGTGCCGGCGTGCTGGACGCGCCCGCCTACGTGCGGGGGAGTGCGCACGCGCTGCCCTTCCCGGACGCAGCGTTCGACGCCGTCAGCTGCTACGCCGCGCTCTACCTGATCCCCGACCCACGCCGGGCGTTCGCCGAGATCACCCGTGTGCTGCGGCCCGGCGGCCGGGTGGCGCTGATGGCCAGCGCCGAGTCGACGTACGGCGTGGTGCGGCGCGTGCAGCACGCGGTGCTCCCGCGCACCGGTCTGCGGATGTTCGCCGACGACGACCTGACCGGGTGGCTGGCTGACTACGGCTACGACGAGATCACCCGCGAGCGGCACGGCGTCGCGCAGTACGTGAGCGGCACCCGTTGCTAGGGTCGACGCCCGTGGGCGGTGCTGTGGGCGCGGTGGGCCGGTTCTTCACCGAGCGCTCCACCGAGGTCGCGAAGAGCTGGCGCGGCATCATCCGGCTGAGCATCGCGCCCGCGCTCGCGTGGTGGCTGTCGATGCAGATCTTCGGCCACAGCCAGGCCTTCTTCGCCCCGATCGCGGCGATCCTGACGCTCACCGTGGCCGCCGGGCAGCGTGCCGGCGTGGTGGTCGAGATCATCGTCGGCGCGGCCGTCGGGATCCTCGTCGGCGAGCTGTTGATCCTCTCGATCGGCCGCGGGTCGTGGCAGCTCATGCTGGTGCTGACGCTGGCGGTGATCAGTGCCCGCTTCCTCCGCCTGCCCGGGCTCGCCGTGACCCAGGCGGTGATCTCGGCCGTGCTGCTGGTGACGATCGTGCCCGCGGAGGGGTACGCCGACCCGGCGGTGACCCGCTTCGTCGACGCGCTGCTCGGCGGTGCGGTGGGCCTGGCGATGATCATCCTCATCCCGGCCAACCCGGTGCGCGAGATCGACGCGGCCACCGCTCGGCTCCGCGCCGAGCTCGCCGAGATCCTGGCGAAGACCGGCGAGGCGCTGCGCACCCACGACGTCGCGCGCGCGACCGAGGCGCTCGACCGGGCGCGGGGCACCCAGGAGATGGTCAACACCGTCGGCACGCTCGCCGACAGCGTGGAGGAGATCGCTCGGCTCTCCCCCTTCCGCTGGCGCCAGCGTACGGCGGTCCTGGCCCGCACCTCGGCACTCGTCGACCTCGACCACGCGGTGCGCAACACCCGGGTGCTCTCGCGCCGCGTCGCCGCGATGCTCCGCAACCACGAGCCGGTGCCGGCGGGGTTGGCGGAGTCGTTGCAGCGGCTGTCGGTGCTGGCCCTCGACGAGGGGGTGACCCGCGACGACCTGGTGGCCGTGGCCCACCACGCCGTACGCACCGCGGTGGAGCACCTCACCATCAACACCGCCGCGATCGCCTCGCAGATCCGCGCGATCGTCGCCGACATGCTGCTGGCGGCCGGGACGGATCCCGGCGCGCTCGACCAGCTGCTGGGCGTCGACTGACGTCCCGAGCGCTCAGCGACCGGCCGTGAGCTCGCGCAGCCAGTGGCTGACCTCGGCCGCGACGGCGCTGGCGAGGTCTTGGGGGGTGTCGTCGTCGAACTCCGCGATGAGGTGGCGGACGACCCCCAGCTTCATCAGGTCGATCGAGGACACCTGCTGCTGCTCGGCGAGCTCGGCCGCGGCGTCGGTGTGTCCGTGGACGATCGCGCTCGCACCCTCGGGCGGCAGCGGGGTGAGCCAGCTGTGCTGGGCGGCGATGGTGACGTCGGCGGGCAGCAGCGCCAGCGCACCACCGCCGGTGCCCTCGCCGAGCAGGACGGAGACGGTGGGGACCTGCATCGTCGACATCGTCGCGATGCAGCGGGCGATCTCGCCGCCGAGAGCACCCTCCTCGGCGCGCTGGGAGAGCTCGGCGCCGGGGGTGTCGATGAAGGTCACCAGCGGCAGGTCGAGCTCGTTCGCGAGCTTCATGCCGCGCCGGGCCTCACGCAGCGCGCCGGGGCCCATGAGCTTGCCGGCGTGCTGGGCCTCCCGGTCCTGGCCGACGACCACGCACGGCACGCCGTCGAGGCGGGCCAGGGCGACGATCACCGACGGGTCGCGCTCGCCCTCCTCCGTGCCCTGCAGACGCAGCGTGGTGTCGCTGGCCAGCCGCAGGATGTCGCGCACGCCCGCACGCGTGCCGGCACGCGTGCGCTGGATGCTGTCCCACACGTCGTAGGTGTGGTTGTCGAGGTCGATCTTGGGCCGGCGGGTGAGGCGCTGCTCCGACATCGGGTCGCTGAAGAGGCTCAGCGCCTGCTCGACGAGCTGCGGCAGCTGGTCGTGCTCGACGACGGCATCGATGATGCCGTGCTTGGTGAGGTTCTCGCTGACCTGGACACCGGTCGGGAACGGCTCGCCGTTGAGCAGCTCGTAGACCTTCGGCCCGAGGAACCCCACCAGTGCCTCGGGCTCGGCGATCGTGACGTGGCCCAGCGAGCCCCAGGACGCGAACACCCCGCCCGTGGTGGGGTGGCGCAGGTGGACGAGGTAGGGCAGCTTCGCGGCCCGGTGGTCCATGATCGCCCGCGAGATGTCCACCATCCCGACGAATGCGGGGGTGCCCTCCTGCATCCGGGTGCCGCCCGAGGCCGTCGAGGCGACCAGGGGGAGTCCTTCAGCGGTCGCCCGGCGGATCGCGCTCACGATCCGCCGGGCGGCGTCCTGGCCGATCGAGCCGGCGAGGAAGCGGAACTCGCTGACGATGAACGCCACCGGTCGGCCCTTGACCGTGCCGCGCCCGGTGAGCACCGACTCGTCGCAACCGCTGCGCTCGCGCGCCCGCGCGAGCTCCGCGCGGTAGCCCTCGGCGTACGCGCTGTCGTCGATCGGCTCGTCCCAGGACTGCAACGAGCCGGCGTCCAGGACGGTGTCGATCAGGTCGCGTGCGCTGGTGCGTGAAGGGCTCATGGCGAGAGTCTCTCTTGTCGGCCGGCTACTGCCGGGCCCGGGCGCGGTCCGCCAGGGCCTTGAGCGCCTTCGGGAAGATCTCCGCCGGCGGGGTCACGAGACCGGCGCCCACCTGACCGGTGCCCGCGACGGCCCCGGCCATGCCGGTGTTGATCTGCGGCAGGATCGCGGTGCGGCACACCTTCGTCACGTCGATGCCGGTCGGTGCACCCAGGAAGTCGAGCACCGGGATCGACCAGCGGTCGTTGTTGCCGAGGGTGATCTCGTTCATCCGGCGGGTGGTCGCGAGCGCGTCCGGGACGGTGCCGCCCACGAACCGCACGATCGCCGGGGCGGTGGCCATCGCGAAGCCACCGATGCCGGCGGTCTCGGTGATCGCCGAGTCGCCGATGTCGGGGTTGGCGTCGTCGGGCCCGTAGTCACCGAGGTAGAGACCGTCGGCGATCTGGGCGGGACCGGTGAACCACTCGTCGCCGGTGCCGGCGGTCTGGATGCCGAACTCCGTGCCGTTGCGCGCCATCGCCACGACCATCGTCGAGCCCTCGATGTCGCGGGCGGCGTCGAGCGCGAGCTTGCACGCCGGCATCGCCAGGTTGAGGAAGAAGTGGTCGTTGCCGCCGATGAAGGAGAAGACCTGCGCGAGGTCACCCGTGTCGAAGCCGGACTGCACCATCGCCGGGGCCAGGTCGCGCATCAGCATCAGGGTGCCGGCCCGGTTGCGGTTGTGGGCCTCGTCGCCCATCTGCAGCATCTGGCCGAGGATCGAGGTGACGTTGACCGGTCCGGTGTCCGCGGTGGCCTTCGCGAGCACCGGGCCGAGCACGTCGGACATCCAGCGCAGCCGCTCGAGCACCTCGGGGGAGTAGGCGCCGTACCGCAGCACCTTGCCGAGACCCTCGTTGAGGCTGCAGTAGGTGCGTCGTCCGCTCTCCGGGTCCTCGATGATCCACATCCACATCGAGGGCGAGACGACACCGGCCATGGGACCGACGGCGGAGCGGTGGTGGCAGGGCTCCAGCGAGACGTTGTCGCCGGAGACGAAGAGCGCCTCGGCGTCCTCCGGGTCGTCGACGAGACCTTCGTACGCCGCGGCGCCGAGCAGCGCGCCGCGCATCGGCCCGGACGCGTTCTCCCACAGCAGGGGAGGCCCGGCGTGCAGGAACTGGCCCTTCTCCAGGCCGAGCACCTCACGGGCCGGCGCGACCCCGACGAGGTTGCCCTGGACGCCGAGGTACGCCGCGAGCGCCTTGGCGTTGGCCTCGGGACGCAGCGGGTCGGTGGCGACCACGGCCAGGTCGGACTCGGTGCCCTCCATCGGGGGGCGCCAGTCGACCCGGGAGACGTCGAGCGCCTGGTCGACGAGGGCGTCGGCGAAGATGCTGACGCCGGTGGACACGATGCCGCCGGCGGGGTCGAAGGTGGAGGTCAAGACGCACTTCCAATCAGGGTGACGGCGCGCTGCGCGGCGCGGGCGTTGGACAGGTGGACTTCGGCGCCGGCCTCGGCGAGCGCCTGGGCCTGCCGCTCCAGGCCCTGGGGGTCGCCGGACGTGCCGACGCAGGCGACGACGACGCGCAGCTCGCGCCCGTCGGCCTGCGCGGTGGCGAGCGCCTCGCGGATCGCGGGGGCCATGGTCGCCGCCGGGTCGGCGTCGGCGCCGTGCCCGAGCACGACGTCGAGGAGCACGACTCCCACGCTTGCGTTGCGGCTGACCTTGGCCAGGTGGTCGAGGCGGATCGTCGGGTCGATCATGGGGTGCGGGCGGCCGCGGGTCATCTCGTCGGAGCCGAAGTCGATCATCACCGTGCCGTCTGCGTCGAGGGAGGAGCCGAGGCGGTGGTCCTCGTCGAGCGGGATGTTGCTCCAGACCTTGCCGAGCGCACCCTCCGCCAGGATCATCGCCTCGTCGCACAGCGTGCCGCCGGCGAACAGGCCCCGCAGCAGACCGCTGGCCGGCTGCGCGGCCTCGCCCCAGACGGGCCAGGAGGGGATGTCGCGCCCCAGGCTCGTCAGCACCTGCTCGGTCGCGGCGGTCAGGTCGGGCTGGTCCGCGCCCAGCAGGGCGAACTGCACCGGCGTGGAGAGCGTCGATGCGAACTCGCGCAGCTCGGCGGCGACCTCGTCGGCCGGGGGCTTGGAGACCACCACGATGAGCTCGGTCGCGGCGTCGGCGTCGAGCCGGCGCATGGCCTGCTTGGTCGACAGCGCGCGCACGTCGGCCCCGAGGTCGCGGCCACCGACCCCGAGCGCGGCGGTGATGCCGACGCCGGCGTGGTCGAGGAGCGCGAGCAGCTGCTGGCAGCCGGTGCCGGACGCCGCGACGATGCCGACCGGGCCCGGCCGCACCGTGTTGGCGAAGCCGAGGCCGATCCCGTTGACGACGGCGGTGCCGCAGTCGGGACCCATCACGAGGAGGTCGCGGTCGGTGGCGGCCTGCTTGAGCGCGATCTCCTCCGCCACGGGGACGTTGTCGCTGAAGATCATCACGTCGCGGCCGGCTTCGAGGGCGTCCATCGCCTCGACGGTCGCGGACTGACCGGGGACGGAGATCAGCGCGAGCCCGGCGTCGCCACGCGACAGCGCGCTGCCGGTGGTGCGCGGCGGGGCGGTGACCTCGCCGGAGCCGCTGGGCTGGCGACGGCTCGCGGCGAGCGCGGCGTCGACCGCGGCGAGCGCGGGGGCGATGTGCTCGCTGGTCTCGACGCGCAGTGCCACGACCATGTCGTTGGGGGAGGCCTCGGGGACGTCGAAGCCCATGCCCGCGATCACCTCGAGGTTGAGCTCGGTGGCCATGGCGACCTGGGCCGCCACGACACCGTCGACGGCGGCCACGTCCTTGCTCACCTGCAGCAGGGCGACCGAGTCGGCGTAGGCGCCCGGCCTCAGCTCGACGTGTTCGACTGCGGGTCCGGTCATGGACAACAACTCCTCGTGTGGATGTGGGCGAGTGCGAGACAGTGGCCGAGCAGCATGCCGGCGCCGGAGGTGTGACCGACCGTACGCAGGTGCGCGATGGCGGCGGGGGCCTCGGCGGGGCGTTCGAGCAGGGCGGTGACGACGGCGGCGAAGTCCGGCAGCACGTCGCCGGCGCCGGCGCGTCGCAGCAGGGTCGCGGACAGGGCCGTCGTACGCCGCGGCGCGAGCTCCGTGACCCGCTCCTGCAGGCGCGGCGCGCAGGGGTCGTCCGCGGCGAGCAGCGTCGCCAGGATCCCGCAGACCACGTCGTCGCCGAAGGGGGTGAGGCCCGACCCCCTCCCGAGCACCTGCTCGAGCGTGGCCGCGGGGTCCCGGCGCAACGCGTCCCGCACGGACGCGTCGAGCTCGTCGGGCAGCCACGACGCGGGGTCGGTCGCCTCGAGCGCCTCCCGCATGGCCGGGACCTGGGCGACGTCGAAGGGCCGCATCGCGAAGTCGACGTACCTGCCGACCCGGACGCCGTGGCCGGAGAAGTCGGCGATCCCGTCGCCGACCCGCACCTCGTCGCCGACGGCCGGCAGGCGCCCGGCGAAGATCTCGGCGACCGAGTCGGCGCGCGTGGAGATGCTGCAGGGGATCGCGGTGGCGTGCCGGGAGACGACGCCGATGACGTCCTCGGCGGAGCGGAAGTAGACCGCAGCGTCACCGGCGTGCACGACGGCGCCGTGGTGCGGCGGGCCCGCGAGCCGGTCGGCCACCCACACCGCGGCGGCGCCCGGGACGGCGGCGCTCGGCAGCATGGCAACTCTCCTCGGGACGAGCCGGACAACAGCGGCGATCGAACTCACGACTCTACGGGCGGTGTGGCAGGGTTCAGACGGCACAAGTTGACAAAGATCCGAGAGCGAGTGTGCAAAGGCTGATGAGAGACAGCTACCGGGTGCCCGTGCGCGACGTCCTGGAGGTCGGTGGGCTGCTGAAGTCGCGGATCCTCGCGGGTCAGGGTGGGCAGGGCCGGACCATCACGACGGTGAGCATCGTGGAGGCACCCGACGTCCTCGACTGGGTGCGTCCGCACACCTTCGTCATGACCGGGGGCTTCCCGCTGCGCCACCTCGACCCGACCGGCGGCCTGTCCACCGCCGGACTGTGCCGGTTCCTCTCGCAGCTGGACGACCTCGAGGTGGCGGGGCTGGGCGTGCAGTTCGGGACGCATCTCGACGAGCTGCCGCCCGAGGTGCTGGAGCTTGCCGACGAGCTCGAGTTCCCGATCGTGAGCCTGCCCGCCGACGTGCCGTTCGACCAGCTGTTCTCGCAGATGATGGTCGACGTCGCGGGTGTGCAGAACGACGTCCTGCAGCGCACCTACGAGCTGCACGCGTTGCTCGAGGGTCTGCTGCTGGAGGGCGCGGACGTCCAGCGGATCGCCGAGCAGATCGCGTCGGTGCTTGCGCTCGGTGTCCTGGTGACGAGTGTCGACGGGCGGCAGATGGCCGCCGTGATGACCGAGGAGATGCGCGCCGAGCTGGCCGAGGCGGACCTCTACGACGAGACGGGTCGGTTCCGGGTCGAGCGCATCCGGACGCCGGCCCAGACCGCCGGCGGCGGGCAGCTGGTCGCTGAGCCGATCGTCGCGGCGGGCAACGACCTGGCGCGGCTGGTCGCCTTCGCTCCGGAGCACGCCATCGGCGAGGACGTGCGCTACGCGCTGCAGCGGGCGGCGAGCCTGCTGGCGCTGCAGATCACGCAGCGCCAGGCGCTCAACGTCGTGGAGAACAAGTACCGCGGCGACTTCCTGCGCGACGTGCTCAGTGGACGGTCTAAGAACCGCGAGCACGCCGAGGTGTACGCCGTCGGGCTGGGCTGGCGCCTCGACATGCCGTGCATCGTCGTGGCGGCGCAGATCGACCCGCAGGATCCGCGGGAGGAGCCGGCCTCCACACGCGTGCGGCGCGCCTGGCAGTCGCGCTTCCACCTCGCGTGGACGCAGGTGGTCGGGCGCGAGTCGCCGGCGTACCCGGTGGCGGACTTCGGTGACGAGGTCGTGGTGATCCTGTCGCTGCCCGAGGGGCGTGAGGACCTCGCCGCCGAGCCGGCCGCGGCAGTCGCCGAGCTGCAGCAGATGGTCGAGCGGATCGTCCGGAGCGTCTCGGGCGACCGGGGCGGCGGGCGACGCCCGTTCTCGGTCGGGACCAGCCGGCTGGTCCGCGGCTTCGAGCAGTTGCCGGCCGCCTACCAGCAGGCGCGGCGCGCGACCGAGGTCGGCCGCCGGTTCACGGGCGGCAGCAGCACCTCCCACTTCGACAACCTGGGCATCCACCGGCTGATCGGGTTGATCCCGGACATCGACGAGCTCACGGTCTTCGCCCAGGACATCCTGGGCGAGCTCGCCGAGGAGACCGCCCAGGCGACGGAGCTGCGCACGACCCTGCAGGTGCTCCTCGACCACAACCTCAACGTCGCCGAGGCCTCCCGCGAGCTGCTCATGCACTACAACACGATGCGCTACCGGATCGGTAAGCTGGAGAAGATCCTCGGTCCGTTCACCACCGACGCGAACCTCCGCCTCAACGTCGCCGTCGCCCTCGAGGTGCACAAGATCCAGCAGTGACGCCGGCCGGGAGGACCCCTCGGACAGCCGCGGACCCTACCGCGCAGCAGGTCCCTGGGTGCGGGTTTTCCCGCACAAACCCTCATGAGAAGAAGGGCGGATCTTCGTCAAGACTTACCAACGCATCCTGTGAGCCGGGCCACTAGGGTCCCCACCATGAGGCCCGACTCACGTAGAGGAGCACGTCCATGTCAGGCATGTTCAGCTGGAAGCTAGTCCACGACGGGAAGACCCCGCCGCCCGGCGAGTCCGTCGGTCCGTACGAGCGGATGAGCTGGGGCCGCACCGTCGGCATCGGGGCCCAGCACGTCGTCGCGATGTTCGGCGCGACCTTCGTCTTCCCCGTGGTCATGGGGCTCGACCCCAACCTCGCCATTCTCTTCTCGGGCATCGCCACGATCATCTTCCTGCTGGTCGTCAAGAACGCCGTCCCCAGCTACCTGGGGACCTCCGCCGCCTTCGTGGCCGGCGTCGCTGCGATCCGCGCGCAGGGCGGTGACTCCGCCGAAGTCACCGGCGCGATCATGGTCGCCGGTCTGCTGCTGCTCGTGGTCGGTGTGATCGTCCACTTCACCGGGGCCGGCGTGCTCCGCAAGCTGTTGCCGCCCGCCGTCACCGGCGCGGTCGTCATGCTGATCGGCTTCAACCTCGCCCCGGTCGTGGCGGGCATCTACTGGCCGCAGGACCAGTGGGTCGGCCTGGCGGTCGCGGTGTTCATGGTCATGGGCGCCGTGCTGTTCCCGGGCTTCTGGGCCCGCATCGCGGTCTTCCTGGGCCTGATCTTCGGCTTCGTCCTGTCCTGGGTGCTCGACATCACCATCGGTGGCGTGGAGCGCACGGCGGAGGACGGCACCACGGCCGCCGTCGACCGGGTCGGCTTCGCCGGGCTCGGCGACGCGCCGTGGTTCGGTCTGCCGAGCGGCACGCTCGCCGACGGCGTCAGCGCCGTCCACGCGCCCAGCATCTCGCTCACCTTCGTGCTGCTGGTCATCCCAGGCGTCATCGCCCTCATCGCCGAGAACGTCGGTCACGTCCGGGCCGTGGCCGAGATGACCGGCGACGACCTCGACCCCTACATGGGTCGCGCGCTCGGTGCGGACGGCTTCGCGACCGCGCTGGCCAGCTCGTTCGGTGGTGCGCCCACCACGACGTACGCCGAGAACATCGGTGTCATGTCGGCCACCCGGATCTACTCCACGGCCGCCTACTATGTCGCCGCGGTGTTCGCGATCATCCTCGGGCTGTGCCCGAAGTTCGGCGTGATCATCAACGCCATCCCGGGCGGCGTGCTCGGCGGTGTGACCTTGGTGCTCTACGGCATGATCGGTCTCATCGGCGCGAAGATCTGGGTCGACAACGGCGTGGACTTCGGCAACCCGGTCAACATGGTGCCGCTGGCCGCCGGCCTGATCGCCGGCATCGGTGACGTCACCCTCAGGGTCACCGACAACTTCGAGCTCAGCGGCATCGCCTTCGGCACCCTGCTGGTCATCGTGCTCTACCACCTGGTCAAGGGCCGCGAGCCCGCACTCGACAAGCCTGAAGAGGACCCCACCTACACATGAAGCCGGCTCCATTCGGCTACCGCCGGCCAGGATCGCTGACGGAGGCGCTGTCCGCCTACGCGGACGCGTCCGACGCCAAGATCCTGGCCGGCGGCCAGAGCCTGATTCCGTTGCTGTCGATGCGGCTCGCCAACGTCGCCGAGCTCATCGACATCAACGGGATCGAAGAACTGTCCCGCATCACCGTCTCGGGAGAGGGCGTCCGCTTCGGCGCGACCGTCCGCCACAGCGACCTGCTGTCCCACCCCCAGGTCGCAGCAGTGCAACCCATGATCTCCGCCGCGCTCCAGCACGTCGCCCACGCGACGATCCGCAACCGCGGCACCACGGTGGGCTCGATCGTCCACGCCGACGCCTCCGGTGAGATGCCCACGGTGTTCGCGCTGCTCGACGGCCGCCTCACCGTCCAGTCGGTCCGCGGCACCCGCGAGCTGTCTGCCGACGAGCTGTTCATCGGCCCGCTCGAGACCAGTCTGGCGCCCGACGAGATCGCCACCGAGATCTTCGTGCCGGCCCTGCCGGCACGCCACGGCGTCGCCTTCGACGAGATCGCCCGGCGCCACGGCGACTACGCCCTCGTCGGCGTCGGCGTCGTGGTGGGTCTGGGCCCCGACGAGCGGATCACCTCGGTCCGCGCCGGCTACGTCTCGGTCTCGGAGGTGCCGACCGTCGTCGACCTGACCGAGGTCCTGGGTGACCGGACTTCCGACGGACTCACCGACGAGGCCCTCCGGGCGGCCGGTGAGCTCGCGCTGACCCATCTCGAGCCCGAGGCAGACATCCACGCCACCGCGCACTACCGCGCCCAGCTCGTCCGTGTCCTCACCGGACGGGTGGTCCGCGCGGCGTACGACGACGCCGTGGCCCGCAGCAACCGCAGCGAAGGAACCCCGAGCAATGCCCGCTCCTGAACAGACCGCCGTCACCCTGACCGTCAACGGAGTCCAGCACCAGATCTCGGTCGAGCCGCGCCGGCTCCTGAGTGACGCGCTGCGCCACGACGTCGGACTCACCGGCACCCACGTCGGGTGCGAGCACGGCGTCTGCGGTGCGTGCACCGTGCTCGTCGACGGCAAGCCCACCCGGGCATGCCTGATGTTCGCCGTCGCAGCGCAGGACTACGCGATCACCACCGTGGAGGGCCTCACCTGTGCGGACGGTTCGCTGAGTCCGGTGCAGCAGGCGTTCAAGGACTGCCACGGTCTGCAGTGCGGCTTCTGCACGCCGGGCTTCCTCACCACGATCGCCGCCGGGCTCGAGGACAACCCCGACCCGACCGAGGACGAGGCGCGCGACATGATCGCCGGCAACCTGTGCCGCTGCACGGGCTACCAGAACATCGTCGCCTCCGTCCTCCGCGCCGCCGAGATCCAAGCCGAGAACAGGGCCGAGCAGGACGGGGAGTCGGCATGACGACCAAGTCCATCGGCGAGCCGATCGCCCGGGTCGAGGACGCGCGCCTGGTCACCGGCCAGGGCCGCTACTCCGACGACCTGATGCCCGGCGCCCTCGAGATGGCGGTGCTGCGCAGCCCGCACGCCCACGCCCGCATCGTCGACATCGACCTCGAGCCGGTCCTCGACCTGCCGGGGGTGCACGCGGTCTACACCTACGAGGACCTCACCGGCCCGATGGCCGAGCCGCTGCCGCTGCTCATCCCGCACCCCACGCTCACGCACGGGCGCACGCAGTACGCCCTGGCGAAGGACGAGGTCAACTACGTCGGCGAGGCGATCGCCGTGGTCGTCGCCGACGACCGCTACATCGCCGAGGACGCCGTCGGCCGCATCACGGTGCAGTACGACTTCCTCCCGCCCGTCGTCGGCATCACCAACGCGCGCGCAGCGGAGCGGCTGGTGCACGACGACGTCCCCGGCAACGTCGCGGCCCGCATGGAGCAGGGCTTCGGTGACGCAGCCGCGGCCATCGCGAAGGCGCCCCACACGCTGGTGCTCGACATCGAGGTCGAGCGCAGCGCCGCCACCCCGATGGAGGGCCGCGGCACGGTCGCGCGCTGGGACCGCGATCTGGGCCGGATGAGCGTGTGGAGCTCGACCCAGACCTCCACCGGGGTTCGGGCCGCGATCGCCTCGAAGCTCGGCCTCGACCTCGGTCAGGTCGACCTGGTCACCCCCGACGTGGGTGGCGGCTTCGGCGTGAAGATCGTCCACCCGTGGCCCGAGGAGCTGCTCGTGCCGTTCGCGGCCCGGGCCCTGGGCCGTCCGGTGAAGTTCATCGAGGACCGGCGCGAGCACTTCATCTCCTCGGCCCACGAGCGCGGCCAGCAGCAGCACATCGAGGTCGGCTTCGACGACGACGGCCGCGTGCTGGGCGTGGACTTCCAGTTCTGGCACGACCACGGCGCCTACACGCCGTACGGCCTGATCGTCCCGATCATCACCTCGACGCAGTTCCTGGGTCCCTACAAGATCCCGAACTACCACGTTGTGTTCGAGAGCCTCTACACCAACACCGTCATCGTCACGCCCTACCGCGGAGCCGGCCGTCCGCAGGCCGTCTATGCGATGGAGCGGATGCTCGACGCGATCGCGGCCCACCTCGGGCTCGACCGCACGCTGGTGCGCGAGCGCAACTTCATCCAGCCCGACGAGTTCCCCTACGCCCACGGCGAGATGAGCTTCCAGGACGGTCGCCCGCTGATCTACGACTCGGGCAACTACCCCGAGCTCATGCAGAAGGCCAAGGACCTCGTCGGGTGGGAGGACTTCGAGCGCTTCCGCGACGAGGCGCGCGCCGAGGGCCGCAAGGTCGGCATCGGCATCGCCTGCTACGTCGAGGGCACCGGTGTCGGTCCCTACGAGGGCGGCCACGTCACCATCGAGACCAGCGGCAAGGTCAAGGTCTCCACGGGTCTGACCACGCAGGGTCAGGGCCACCAGACCGCCTTCGCCCAGATCGTCGCCGACGAGCTCGGCGCGCGGTTCGAGGACATCGAGGTCGTCACGGGCGACACCCGACGCTCGCCGTACTCCGTCGGCACCTTCGCCTCGCGCGCCGCCGTCATGAGCGGCTCGGCGATCGCGCTGGCGGCGCGCAAGGCCAAGGAGAAGGCACTGCGGCTCGCCGCGCAGGCGCTCGAGGTCGACGAGAGCGACCTGGAGATCAGCGACGGCGTCGTCTCCGTGAAGGGCGCTCCCGGGACCGCGATCGACCTGGGCACCCTCGCGGTGCTGTCGAACCCGCTGCGCTACGCGTTCGACGAGGCGTCGAAGGCGGCCACGCAGTTCGTCGTCGGCGATCCGGGCAAGCCCCCGGTCGCGGAGGGGGAGGAGCCGGGGCTCG